>CP119753.1:620529-930794 GCA_029319145.1 Microbacter sp. GSS18
CTCGCGCGCGCGATCGGCGGCGACCGCCGGCACCCCGAGCGCGCGGGCGAGCTGCTCGAGCTCGTCGGCGTCGCCGAGCACGCCGGCAAGCGGCCGGCCGAGCTCTCGGGCGGACAGCAGCAGCGCGTGGCGATCGCGGTGGCGCTCGCGAACGACCCGCGCGTGCTGCTCGCCGACGAGCCGACCGGCGACCTCGACGAGCACACGTCCGTCGACGTGCTGCGCACCTTCGAGGACGTCAACCGGGAGCTCGGCACCACCGCCCTGATCGTCACGCACGATCCGACGGTGTCCGAGCACGTGCAGCGGACCATCCAGATCCGCGACGGCCGCATGTCCACCGAGGTGCTGCGCTGGACGCACACCGACGACGAGGGACGCGAGCACGCGATGGCCGAGGAGTTCGCGGTGCTGGACCGGGTCGGCCGGATGCAGCTTCCCGCCGACTACATGGACCGCCTGTCGCTGCGCGACAGGGTGCGGCTGCGCCTGGAGGCCGACCACGTAGGCGTCTGGCCGGGGGACCGGCAGGCGCAGGCGGGCGATGGTGCGGACGCCCCCGAGCGGAGCGAGGAGCCCGATGATGAGTGAGACCGTGCTCGAGGCATCCGGACTGTCGGTCGTCCACCGCACGCCCGCCGGCGACGTCACGGCGCTCGCCGACGCGTCGCTGACGCTGCGCCGCGGCGAGTTCACCGTGCTGATCGGTCCGTCGGGTGCGGGCAAGACGACGCTGCTGCACGTCCTCGGCGGCATCCAGCAGCCGTCCACCGGTGTCGTGACGGTCGGCGGCGTCGACCTCGGGGCGGCCAAGGAGAGCGAGGTCGACCGCATCCGCCGCGACGAGGTCGGCTACGTGTTCCAGTCGTTCGGTCTCATCGGCGCGCTGTCGGCGCAGGAGAACGTCGAGCTGCCGCTGCGGATCCAGGGCGCCGATCCCGCCGAGCGCGGCCGCATCGTCGGCGACCTGCTCGAGCGGGTGGGGCTCACCGCGCATGCGCAGCAGCGCCCGGGCGAGCTCTCCGGCGGTCAGCAGCAGCGCGTGGGAATCGCCCGCGCGCTCGCCGGGCGGCCCACCGTGCTGCTCGCCGACGAGCCGACCGGCCAGCTCGACTCGCACACCGCCGAGGCGATGATCGAGCTCATCGGCTCCATCGCGCACGACGACGGCGTGGCCGTGCTGCTGTCGACGCACGACCCGGGCATCGTCGAGCGCGCCGACCGTGTCCTCGAGATCCACGACGGCGTGCTGCGCGCCCGCGCGTGAGGTCCCCGGCGCCCTGATCGCGCCCTGCACGGATCGCCCAGGCTGGGCCCGATAGACTGGTCGGCGCCCGAATCCGGGCGTCACCCCAACCGCAAGGACCCTCACATGGCGCGCGCCCTCCGCCCTGACCTCCGCAACGTCGCGATCGTCGCGCACGTCGACCACGGCAAGACGACGCTCGTCGACGCCATGCTCCGGCAGACCGGCTCGTTCGGCGAGCACGCCCACGTCGACGAGCGCGCCATGGACTCGAACGACCTCGAGCGCGAGAAGGGCATCACGATCCTCGCGAAGAACACCGCGATCACCTACGACGGCGCCCACACCGACATCCCGGTGACGATCAACGTCATCGACACCCCGGGCCACGCCGACTTCGGCGGCGAGGTCGAGCGCGGCCTGTCGATGGTCGACGGCGTCGTGCTGCTCGTCGACGCCAGCGAGGGCCCCCTGCCGCAGACCCGCTTCGTGCTGCGCAAGGCGCTCGAGGCCAAGCTCCCCGTGATCCTCCTGGTCAATAAGACCGATCGCCCCGACGCACGCATCGCCGAGGTCGAGGAGGAGGCGCACGACCTGCTGCTGGGCCTCGCGTCCGACCTGCACGAGGACGTGCCCGACCTCGACATCGACGCCCTGCTCGACGTGCCCGTCGTGTACGCGTCGGGTCGTGCCGGCGCGGCTTCCCGCACGCGTCCCGCGAACGGCGAGCTGCCCGACAACGACGACCTCGAGCCGCTGTTCCAGGCGATCCTCGAGCACGTCCCGGCCCCGACCTACGACGACGAGGCGCCGCTTCAGGCGTGGGTGACCAACCTCGACTCGAGCCCGTTCCTCGGCCGTCTCGCGCTGCTGCGCGTGTTCAACGGCACGCTCAAGAAGGGGCAGACGGTGGCGTGGGTGCGCCACGACGGCACGCACACGAACGCCCGCATCACCGAGCTGCTGAAGACCCGCGCGCTCGAGCGCTACCCGGCCGAGTCGGCCGGCCCCGGCGACATCGTCGCGATCGCCGGCATCGAGGACATCACGATCGGCGAGACCATCGCAGACCCCGAGGACGTGCGTCCGCTCAAGGCGATCACGGTCGACGACCCCGCGATCTCGATGACGATCGGCACGAACACGTCGCCGCTGGTCGGCAAGGTCAAGGGCCACAAGGTCACCGCCCGCATGGTCAAGGACCGCCTCGATCGCGAGCTCATCGGCAACGTCTCGCTCAAGGTCGTCGACATCGGGCGTCCCGACGCGTGGGAGGTGCAGGGCCGCGGCGAGCTGGCGCTGGCGATCCTCGTCGAGAACATGCGCCGCGAGGGCTTCGAGCTCACCGTCGGCAAGCCGCAGGTCGTCACGCGCAAGGGCGAGGACGGCAAGGTCCAGGAGCCGTTCGAGCACCTGACCGTCGACGCGCCGGAGGAGTACCTCGGGGCCATCACCCAGCTGCTGGCCGCACGCAAGGGCCGCATGGAGACGATGGTCAACCACGGCACCGGCTGGGTGCGCATGGAGTTCATCGTGCCCTCGCGCGGCCTCATCGGCTTCCGCACCGAGTTCCTCTCGGTCACCCGCGGAACCGGCATCGCCAACGCGATCTCGCACGGCTACGACGACTGGGCCGGCCACATCGTCGCTCGCCAGAACGGCTCGATCGTCGCCGACCGCGCCGGTGTGGTGACGCCGTTCGCGATGATGGCGCTGCAGGAGCGCATGAGCTTCTTCGTCCAGCCCACCGAAGAGGTGTACGAGGGCATGGTCGTCGGCGAGAACACGCGCTCCGACGACATGGACGTCAACATCACCAAGGAGAAGAAGCTCACCAACATGCGCTCGTCGACCGCCGACGAGCTCGAGAAGCTCACTCCGCCGCGCCAGCTGTCGCTTGAGGAGAGCCTCGAGTTCGCGCGCGAGGACGAGTGTGTCGAAGTGACGCCCGAGAAGGTCCGCATCCGCAAGGTGATCCTCGACCAGACCGAGCGCGGTCGCGCGGCATCGCGCCTCAAGCGCCAGGACGCCAACGCCTGATCCTCCCGCTCGACCGGTGAGGATGATGTCCCACTTCTGGTCGCGCGGCCCAGCCGCAGGCGACCAGAAGTGGGACATGCCTGTTCTGTCACCCGCCCGGGCGACTGCCGGCCGGGCGCAATGTCCCGATTTCGGCCGCGCGGCCCAGCCGCGGGCGGCCAGAAGTGGGACATGACTGCCGTGGGATGCCGTCGCAGTAGGCTCGGCGGGTGACCGCCGTGCCCGACTTCGACGACGCGGATGCCGCCCATCGGCGGCGCGCGTGGCGCGACGGGCTGGGCGTGGCGCTGGCCACGAGCGCGTACGGCGTGTCGTTCGGAGCGCTCGCGGTCGCGGCGGGCCTGGACGTATGGCAGACATGCGTGCTGAGCCTGCTGATGTTCACCGGCGGCTCGCAGTTCGCGTTCGCCGGTGTCATCGGCGCGGGCGGCATCGCGGCGATCCCGGCGGCGATCGCCTCGGCGACGCTGCTCGGCGTGCGCAACATCGCCTACGGCATGCGCATGTCGCCCGTGATCGGCACGGGGCTGTGGCGTCGAGCGGCGGCAGCGCACTTCACGATCGACGAGTCCACCGCGGTCTCGCTGGCGCAGACTTCGCGGCGGGCCCGCCTCATCGGGTTCTGGGTGACCGGCATCGGCATCTACGTCGGCTGGAACATCTCCACGCTGGCGGGCGCGCTGCTGGGCGACGTGCTCGGCGACCCGCGGGCCTACGGACTCGACGCCGCGGCGGCCGCGGCCTTCCTCGCGCTGCTGTGGCCGCGGCTGCGGCAGCGTCAGCCGATCGTCGTCGGGGCGGCGGCCGCCGTCGTGGCGACCGTCCTCACGCCGGTCATGATGCCCGGCATCCCCGTTCTCGTCGCCGCGGTGGTCGCGATCGTCGTGGGCTGGACGAACTGGCTCGGACGGGACGAGCGGCCTCCGCCCGAGCCCGAGGATGTGCCCGAGCGGGAGGGACTGCCGTGACGCAGTGGAACGCCGTGCTGATCGCCTCGATCCTCGCGGTCGCGCTCAAGACGCTGGGGTACCTCGTGCCGCCGCGCGTGCTCGAGGCGCCCCGGCCGGCGCGCACCGCCGATCTGCTCACCGTGGCGCTTCTGGCCGCCCTCGTGGCGGTGCAGACGCTCGGCGCGGGACAGTCCGTCGTGCTGGACGCGCGGATCCCGGCCGTCCTGGTCGCCGCGGGGCTGCTCGTCGCCCGCGCCCCGTTCCTCGTCGTCGTCGCCGCGGCGGCCATCGTCGCCGCGCTGCTGCGGCTGTGGGGCTGGGCCGCCTGAGGCGGACGGCGCGCTTCGGCGGCCTAGACTGTCGCGGTGACAACCTCGTGGGCCCGCTATGCGACCTGGGCCGTCTCGCTGATCGTGGGCGCCGTGTACGGCGTCGCCGGAACCATCGCGCACTCGTACCTGATCGGCTGGTTCCCGCTGGGCCTCGTCCTCGCCGTGATCGGATCCGCCGCGCTGCTGCTCGCGGTGCGGCTGCTCGCCGCCGACCGGTGGGCCGCGCTGGCCGCGGGACTGGGAATGATGGGCACCACGCTGCTGTTTTCGGGCGAGGGCCCGGGCGGCTCCGTGGTGGTGCCGCAGAACACGCTCGCGCTGGTGTGGACGCTGGCCGTTCCGTTACTCGTCGCCGTAACAGTAGCGTGGCCCGAGCGCATCCCGGCCCGTCAGGGCAACTAGACTGACTCCCGTGACGTACGTGATCGCTCTCCCCTGTGTGGATGTCAAAGACCGTGCCTGCATCGACGAATGCCCGGTGGACTGCATCTACGAAGGGGATCGGATGCTGTACATCCACCCCGACGAGTGCGTGGACTGCGGCGCCTGCGAACCGGTCTGCCCGGTCGAGGCGATCTACTACGAGGACGACCTCCCCGACGAGTGGCAGGACTACTACAAGGCCAACGTCGAGTTCTTCGAAGAGGTCGGCTCGCCCGGCGGTGCGGCCAAGGTCGGCGTGATCCACAAGGATCACCCGGTGATCGACGCGCTGCCCCCGCAGGACGCGTGACACAGCTCTCGAGCGGGGTGGCCTGATGGGCGTCGCGGACCTCGCCGACTACCCGTGGGATGCCGTCGCACCGTACGCGCAGCGCGCCCGCTCGCATCCGGACGGCATCGTCGACCTGTCGATCGGGTCGCCGGTCGATCCCACGCCCGCGGTCGTGGCCGAGGCCCTTCGGGCGGCCACTGACGCGCACGCGTATCCGCAGACGATGGGCACGCCGGCCCTGCGCCAGGCCATCGTCGACTGGTATGCGCGGCGGCGCGGCGTGACGGGCCTGACGCCGGCGCAGGTGCTGCCGACGGTCGGCTCGAAGGAGCTCGTCGCGCTGCTTCCCCTGCTGCTGGACCTTCGCCCGGGCGATGTCGTCGTGCATCCGCGCGCGGCCTACCCGACGTACGAGGTGGGGGCGCGACTGGTCGGTGCGATCCCGCTGGCCGCCGACGATCCGGCCGAGTGGCCCGAGACCGCCCGACTCGTCTGGATCAACTCGCCCGGCAACCCCGACGGACGGGTGTGGGATGCCGAGAGCCTCGCGGCGGCGGCGGCCCGCGCCCGCGAGATCGGCGCCGTGCTCGCCTCCGACGAGTGCTACGCCGAGCTCGGCTGGGATGCGCCGTGGGACTCCGAGCCGGTGCCGTCGGTGCTCGACACCCGGGCCAGCGGCGACGACCACTCCGGCCTGCTGTCGGTGTACTCCCTGAGCAAGCAGTCGAATCTGGCCGGGTACCGGGCGGCCTTCCTCGCCGGCGACGCCGCGCTCGTGACGCGGCTGCTCACCGGCCGCAAGCATCTCGGGCTCATGCTGCCGGCGCCGGTCCAGCACGCCATGACCGTCGCCCTCGGCGACGACGACCACGTCGCGGCGCAGAAGGAGCTCTACCGGCGCCGACGCGAGGTCCTGCGTCCCGCGGTGGAGGCGGCGGGGTTCCGCATCGACTGCAGCGAGGGCGGGCTGTACCTGTGGGCGACCGAGGGGCGGGATGCGTGGGAGTCGCTCGGGCGGCTCGCCGACCTCGGGATCCTCGCCGGTCCGGGTCACTTCTACGGCGCGCACTTCACCGAGCACATCCGGCTGTCGCTGACGGCGACCGACGAGCGCATCGACACCGCCGCACGCCGCCTTCGCGCCCGCTGAGCGGATGTCGGAGGAATCCTCCAGTCGATCCACAGATGCCTTGGTCGTGTCGGCAGTTGGTCTGGACGCGCACTAGGCTGTAAAGCGGCGACGGGCTTCCCGTGCCGATCCCCCCGGTCGCGGTGACCCTGCGGCAGCGGGCGGACGAAGACCCTGGACGACCAGACATCGCGAGGAGGCGCCGTGAGCGAAGCGGGCACCCAGCAGGAGAAGGCCACCCTCGACGTCGGAGGGAAGACAGCCGAATTCCCGGTGCTGCGCGGCGTGGACGGTATCCCGAGCATCGACATCGCGACCCTGACCCGCCAGACCGGCTACACCACGCTGGACTACGGCTTCGTGAACACGTCGGCGACGAAGTCGGCCGTGACGTTCATCGACGGCGACAAGGGCATCCTGCGCTATCGCGGTTACCCGATCGAGCAGCTCGCGAAGCACTCGAGCTACCTCGAGGTCGCGTGGCTGCTCATCTACGGCGAGCTGCCCACCGTCGACCAGCTCGCCGAGTTCGACCACCGCGTGCGCCGCCACACGCTGCTGCACGAGGACCTCAAGCAGTTCTTCTCGGGCCTGCCCCACACCGCCCACCCGATGTCGGTGCTGTCGTCGGCCACGGCGGCACTCTCGACCTACTACGAGCACGAGTCGGACCCCGCCAACCCCGAGCAGGTCGAGCTGAACACGATCCGCATGCTCGCCAAGCTCCCGGTGATCGCCGCCTACGCCCACAAGAAGAGCGTCGGCCAGGCGTTCCTGTACCCCGACAACGGCCTCAGCTTCGTCGACAACTTCCTCAAGCTGAACTTCGGCGTACTCAGCGAGCCCTACGACATCAACCCCGTGATGTCGCGTGCCCTCGAGCGCCTGCTGATCCTCCACGAGGACCATGAGCAGAACGCCTCGACCTCCACGGTGCGGCTGGTCGGCTCGACCGGGGCCAACCAGTTCTCGTCCATCTCGGCCGGCATCAACGCGCTGTACGGTCCGCTGCACGGCGGCGCCAACGAGGCCGTGCTCGACATGCTGGCCCGCATCCGCGACTCCGGCGAGAGCGTCCAGCGCTTCGTCGAGCGCGTGAAGAACAAGGAAGACGGCGTGAAGCTCATGGGCTTCGGACACCGGGTCTACAAGAACTACGACCCGCGTGCGCGCCTGGTCAAGGAGTCGGCCGACGAGATCCTCTCCGAGCTGGGCGTCCACGATCCCCTGCTGGAGCTTGCCAAGGAGCTCGAGGAGATCGCACTCAACGACGACTACTTCAAGGAGCGTCGCCTGTACCCGAACGTCGACTTCTACACCGGCGTCATCTACAAGGCGATGGGCTTCCCGACCCGCATGTTCACCGTCCTGTTCGCGATCGGCCGCCTCCCGGGCTGGCTCGCCCACTGGCGCGAGATGCAGCATGACCCGCAGACGAAGATCGGCCGTCCTCAGCAGCTGTACACGGGAGCGCCGGAGCGCAACTACCCCGGCGTCGCCTGAGCCGGCGCGACGGGCCGTGCCGGGCGCGCCTCAGTCCTCGGCGGCCTGCTGCTCCAGCTCCGCGGCCACGTCGGGCACCTGCGTGGTGAGGTCGCGCGGCGGCCGCTCGTAGCCGCCGCCCGGCGGCCGCGGCGGGATGACGACCTCGTCGCGCTCGATCCGCTTCCACGGGACCTGCGCGACCAGATGGGACATCATGTTGATCCGGCCGCGCCGCTTGTCCTCGTTGTCGACCTCGAACCAGGGCGCCTCGGGGATGTCGGTGTGCACGAACATCGTGTCCTTCGCACGGGAGTAGTCCTCCCACTTCGTGATCGACATGACGTCGTTCGGGCTCAGCTTCCACCGGCGCATGGGGTCCTGGGCGCGCGAGAGGAACCGCGCCTCCTGCTCCACATCCGAGACGCTGAACCAGTACTTCAGCAGCAGCACTCCGTCCTCGACGAGCATCCGCTCGAAGATGGGGGCCTGATGCAGGAACCGGTGGTACTCGGCGTTGGTGCAGAAGCCCATGACGTGCTCCACACCGGCTCGGTTGTACCACGAGCGGTCCATCAGCACGATCTCGCCGGCGGCCGGGAGATGCGGGATGTAGCGCTGGAAGTACCACTGCGTGCGCTCGCGCTCGGTGGGTGCGGGGAGGGCGACGATGCGCGTGACGCGCGGGTTCATGTAGGCGGACACCCGCTTGATCGTCGAGCCCTTGCCGGCGGCATCCCGGCCCTCGAAGATGACCACGATGCGCGCGCCCGTGTGCTGCACCCACGCCTGCAGGTCGACCAGCTCGGCCTGCAGGCGCTTGATCTCCTTCTTGTACAGCTGCTTGGGGACCCGCTTCCGCTTCGACTCCTGCGTCATGATCGCTCCCTCGCCGTGGATGACTCGACTCTAGGCGTGCAGGGCCTCGTTCAGGGTGACCCCCACGCCGGCGCGAGGAACGGCCTCGATCGCGCCCGTGATCGAGTTGCGGCGGAACAGGATGCCGTTCAGGCCCGACAGCTCGGCTCCCTTGACGGTCGGACGGGTGCCGTCCGCCGCCGGCGGCTCGCCGGCGAGCACGATCTTGGACCCCGCCGTGACGTACAGGCCTGCCTCGACGACGCAGTCGTCGCCGAGCGAGATGCCGACGCCGGCGTTCGCGCCCAGCAGCGTGCGCGCGCCGATCGCGACCTTGTGCGTGCCGCCGCCGGAGAGCGTGCCCATGATGGACGCTCCGCCGCCGATGTCGCTGCCGTCGCCGACGACGACGCCCTGCGAGATGCGGCCCTCGACCATCGATGCGCCCAGCGTGCCGGCGTTGAAGTTCACGAAGCCCTCGTGCATCACGGTCGTGCCGGGGGAGAGATAGGCGCCGAGCCGGACGCGCGACGCGTCGGCGATGCGCACTCCCGCGGGCGTGACGTAGTCCAGCAGTCGCGGGAACTTGTCCAGACCCTGCACCTGGATCCCCTCGCGCTGCAGCATCGGGCGCAGGCGCGTCAGATCATCCGGGTGGACCGGACCGGCGTTCGTCCAGGCGACGTTGGGGAGGTGCCCGAAGATGCCGTCCAGGTTGAGGCCGTTCGGCTCGACGACGCGGTGCGACAGAGCGTGCAGGCGCAAATAGGCGTCGGGCGTCGACGCCGGCGCTGCTTCCAGATCGGCCTCGACGGTGACGACCTGAACCTCGACCCCGCGCCGGGGATCGGCCACAGCGAGGCGTTCGAGGTCGGCGGGCGGCTTCGACTGGTCGAACCCGAGCGGTACGCGGCCTGCACCGACCTCGGGGTACCACGTGTCCAGGACCGTTCCGTCTGCGGTCGTCGTGGCCAGGCCCACGCCCCAGATCCATCGCTCTTCGTTCACCCGTCCACGATAGCCGCCCCGTCGGCGCCGAACGGGCTGTGCGACAGGCGTCGGTAGACTCGGGGGATGCCGCAGCTCGACCTGTCCGCATCGTCCGTCGATCTCACCCGCGCGATCTGCGACATCCCGAGCGTCTCGGATGACGAGACCGCGCTCGCGGATGCCATCGCCGAGGCCCTCGCCGATCTGCCCCATCTGGACGTGCACCGCGACGGCGACACGATCGTCGCGCGCACGATGCTGGGCCGTGCCCAGCGCGTCGTGATCGCGGGTCACATCGACACCGTGCCGATCAACGGGAACGTCCCGACCCGCGACATCGAGGTGGAGGGCGAGCCCTTCCTGTGGGGCCGGGGCACCGTCGACATGAAGGCGGGGGTGGCCGTGCAGCTCAAGCTCGCCGCCGAGCTCGCCGACCCCCGTGTCGACATCACGTGGATGTGGTACGACCATGAGGAGGTCGAAGCGGCGAAGAACGGCCTGGGTCGGGTGGCGGCCGCGCGGCCCGACCTCTTCGACGCGGACTTCGCGATTCTCGGCGAGCCCTCGAACGGCCAGGTCGAGGGCGGCTGCAACGGCACGCTGCGCGCGGTCGTGCGCACCGACGGCATCCGTGCCCACAGCGCCCGCGCGTGGATCGGCGAGAACGCCATCCACAAGGCCGCGCCGATCCTGGCGCGACTGTCGGAGTACCGGCCGCGCGACGTCGAGGTCGAGGGGCTCGTCTACCGGGAGGGGCTCAACGCGGTGCGCATCTCGGGCGGCGTCGCGGGGAATGTCATCCCCGACGCGTGCGAGGTGGAGGTGAACTACCGCTTCGCGCCCAGTCGTGACGGCGACGAGGCGACCGCCCACGTGCGGGACGTGTTCGCGGGCTTCGACGTCGAGATCACCGACCTGTCGCCCGGGGCGCGGCCGGGCATGGACGCGCCGCTCGCGCAGGACTTCGTCGCGGCCGTGGGGGCCGTGCCCCAGCCGAAGTACGGCTGGACCGACGTCGCCCGGTTCAGCGCTCTGGGCGTCCCGGCGGTCAACTACGGCCCCGGCGACCCGCACCTGGCCCACCACGATGAGGAGCGCGTTCCGCTCTCGCAGATCGAGGCCGTCGAGCGCGGACTCCGCGCGTGGCTGACCTGACCTCCGACGCGGTCCCGGTCGGCGAGCACCATCGAGTGCCGACGTGGGCGCGCGTCGCAGCGATCTACCTCGTCGCGCGCCTGATCACGACCGGCTTCCTGCTGCTGGCGGCGAACCTGTCGACGGCGTCGTCGCGGTTCGGCGAGGACGCCGATCTGGGTGCGCTCCTGGGCGGATGGGATGCGGCGTGGTACGCCTACATCGCGGCCGTCGGCTACCCCGCCGAGCTGCCGCTCACCGAGGACGGGTTCGTCGCGACCAATCAGTGGGCGTTCATGCCCGTCTACCCGTACCTGTCTTCGGCCGTCGGCGCGCCGTTCGGCTCGTGGCTGGTCGGCGCCGTCGTGGTCTCGCTCGCAGCCGGGTACGGTGCGTGCCTCGTGCTCTTCGCCCTGCTGCGCCGGCGCATCGGCGACACCGCTGCGCTGTGGGCCGTCGTGTTCTTCTCGGCGGGGCCGCTGGCGGCCCTCTTCCACGTCGGCTATGCCGAGTCGCTGTTCCTGCTGCTGCTGTTCCTCGCCCTGTGGGCCGTCATGCGACGTCGTTTCGCGTGGGTGTACCCCCTCATCGTCGTGATGGGCTACACCCGGCCCGGAATCCTCGCCTTCGCGCTGTTCCTGGGGCTGTACGGCATCCATCGCTGGTTCACGCGTCGGCGCGATCCGCTCCCGCCGCGCCAGATCGTGCACATCGTGGCCCTCGGCGCGCTGGCGACGATCGTGGGGTTCTCCTGGCAGGTGATCGCGGCGGTGGCGACCGGCGATGCGGGGGCCTACCTCGACACCGAGCTGGCGTGGCGCCGCGGCTGGATCGACTCGAGCGACCACTTCGTGCCGTTCAGCGGCTTCGTCGAGGGGGCGGCCATGTGGTTCCGCCTGTGGGGCCTGCCCGAGGCGACCGCCTACGCGGCGCTCGGCATCGGCGTCGTGGCGATCGCTGCGCTGCTGTTGGTCGTTCCGGCCGTCAGGGCGCTCGGCCCCGAAGTGAGACTGTGGAGCGCGAGCTACATCGTGTACCTGCTTGCGGTCTTCTTCCCGCAGTCCAGCGTCTTCCGGCTCCTGGTGCCGCTGTCGCCGCTGTGGGGAGCGGCGGCGGTGCCGAGGTCGCCGTGGTGGCGCGCCGGGGTCCTGGCCGCGTGCCTGATCGGTCAGTGGTGGTGGATCTACAACATGTATGCGCTCGCCAGCATGTACTGGCAGATCCCCTGATCGGGGAGCGGGCTCATCCCCAGGAGCGAGGGAGGATTATCCCTGGTCCCGGACGCGCTATAAACTTGTCAGGCTGACACCCGATGTAAAGGAGCCGCAATGGCAGCCATGAAGCCGCGAACCGGAGACGGGCCGATGGAGGCAGTGAAGGAGGGGCGCCTCATCATCGTGCGTGTGCCGCTGGAAGGCGGCGGCCGCCTCGTCGTCTCGGTGAACGACGCTGAGGCCAAGGAGCTCTACGACGTACTCGGCGGCGTGGTCACCCCCGCGTGAGTCGCATCGCATTCTGAAGCGGCCGGTCGTTCGACCGGCCGCTCTCCTTTTGCGCGGGCGGCCGTGGCGTGTGTCAGTCGCCCTCGACGGTCGTCAGCTGCAGCAGACCCTCGCCGACGATCGACAGCGCGCCGATGACGGCGGGGGAGGCCTGCGTCTCCTGGATGAGCGAGCGGTAGGCGCTGACCACCGGGTCGCGCTTGACCGGATCGGCGACGGCGCCGCCGGCGAGCACCCGCGGCACCAGCACGGTGCCGCCGGGGCGCACGAGGCGCAGGCCGTGCTCGACGTACTCGATGACGCCGGCGGGGTCGGCGTCGACCAGGACGATGTCGTACGACGCCTCATTCATGCGCGGCAGGACGTCCGCGGCGCGGCCGGTGATGAACCGCGCCCGCGCCGGTGGCACCTTGGCCTCGGCGAAGGCCCGGCGCGCGGCTGCGAGGTGCTCGGGTTCGCTGTCGATCGTCGTCAGCGTCGCCCGCGGCGACCCGCGCATGAGCCACAGGCCCGAGACGCCGGCGCCGGTGCCGATCTCGACGATGTGGAGCGAGCGTCCGACCGCCGCGATCAGGGCGCACTGCGCACCGACCTCGGCGCTGATCGGCGCCGCGCCCAGCTCGAGAGCGTGCGCCCGCGCGCGGGCGATGTGCTCGGGCTCGACGGTCGCCTCGGCGGCGAATCGTCGGTTGGCATCGTGCTCGGACATCATTCCTCCGCCGTCAGCCTACGACGCCCGCGTGTCGGAACCGGTCCGGCGCGGCGGTAACCTGAACACATGTTCTTCGGCCTCACGATCGAGAAGCTGCTGCTGATCGCCCTCGTCGCAGCGTTCGTCATCGGTCCCGAGCGCCTGCCGCGTGCCGCAGAGTCGCTGGCGCGCTTCACGAAGCAGGTGCGCGACTGGGTCAACTCCGCCAAGACCCGGGTCAAGGATGAGATGGGCGAGGACTTCGACGACGTCGATTGGCGCACGCTCGACCCGCGACAGTACGACCCGCGGCGGATCATCCGCGAGGCGCTCCTCGACGACGCCCCGACTCCGACCGTCCGTGCCGCGCAGGCGGCCGCCGTGACCACGACCGCGCTGTCGGCACCGGTCGCGTCGCCGTTCGCGGGACCGCCGGTCGCCGAGGAGCCCACGGCCGAGAAGTACCCGCCCTTCGACTCCGAAGCGACCTGACCTCCGCTGCGGCCGGCGTTCACGCGGGCCGCATCGGCAGCGGGCGACCGGTGAGCCCGCGTCGCGTGCGCACGATGTGGTCGGCGATCTGCCCGATCGCCACGGAGGCGGCGTCGTCGGGATGCGCGCCGACCGCCGGCACCCCGGCGTCGGCGTCCTGCCGGAGCGCGGGGCTGAGCGGGATCGACGCGACGAGCGGGACGTCCTCGTCGTCGGTGCTCAGCGCCTCGGCCACCGCCTGGCCGCCGCCCGCGCCGAAAAGGTCGAGCACGGTGCCGTCGGGCATGGTCATCGCGGCCATGTTCTCGACGACACCCACGACCCGCTGGCCCGTCTGGCGCGCGACCAGGCCAGAGCGCACCGCGACGTCCGAGGCCGCGGTCTGCGGCGTCGTCACCACGAGAACGTCGGCGTGGGGCAGCAGCTGTCCGACCGAGATCGCGACGTCGCCGGTCCCCGGCGGCATGTCGAGCAGCAGCACGTCGAGGTCGCCGAAGAACACGTCGGTGAGGAACTGCTGCACCGTGCGGTGCAGCATCGGGCCGCGCCATGCGACCGCCCCGAGGGGGCCGTCGGCGTCGCCGCGGCGCAGGAACATCCCGATCGAGATGGTCTTCACGCCGTGTGCCACCGGCGGAAGCATGAGGTCGTCGATGCGCGTGGGCTGCGGCGCTGCGCCGTCTTCGTCGGTAAGGCCCAGCAGCGCGGGGATCGAGAAGCCGTGGACGTCGGCATCGATGAGGCCCACCGCCAGGCCCCGCTCGGCGAGCGCGACGGCGAGGTTGGCGGTGACGGTCGACTTGCCGACGCCGCCCTTGCCGCTGGTCACCGCGATGACGCGCGTCAGGCTGTCGGGCCCGAAGGGCATCTGGCGAGGCGCCCGGCCATCGCGCAGCTTCTCGGTGAGCGCGGCGCGCTCGGCGGGCGTCATCACGCTGAGCTCGAGGTCGACCTCGTCGACGCCCTGAACCGAAAGCGCCGCCTCGCGCACGTCACGACTGATGCGGTCCGATGCCGGGCACCCGACGATCGTCAAGGCGACGCCGACGTGGGCGACCGAGCCCGACACCGTGATGTCGCGCAGCATGTCGAGGTCGGCGAGGGGACGCCGCAGTTCGGGGTCCGCGACCGCGCCCACGGCGCGGCGCACGGCGTCGGCCGTGCTCACGAGGCCGATGTCCGTTCGCCGTCCTCGCCCGGGGACTCGTCGAGGCGGTCGAGCATGCGCGACAGTTCGGCGCGCAGCACGTCGCGAGTGATCGCCTCGCTCTGGTACTCGGTGACCGCCATGCGCAGCGCCACGACCTCGCGCGCCAGGTATTCGGTGTCGGCGAGGTTGCGCTCGGCGCGCTGGCGGTCCTGCTCGATCTGAACGCGGTCGCGGTCGTCCTGCCGGTTCTGCGCGAGCAGGATGAGCGGCGCGGCGTACGACGCCTGCAGCGACAGCACGAGCGTGAGCGCTGTGAAACCGAACGCCGCGGAGTCGAAGCGCCATGCCTCCGGCGCCAGCGTGTTCCAGGCGATCCACGATGCGCAGAACACCGTCAGCGCGAGAAGGAACGCCGGCGTCCCCATGTTGCGGGCGATCCACTCGGTGAACCGTCCAAAGCGGTCGCGCGATCGGCGCGGCGGGCGCGGACCCAGCACGCCGCTGCGCCCGCGGGGCGCGTCGAGCGAGGGCTGTCGGGGCTGTCGTGCCATCAGCGCACCACCGGGTTGACCGTCGTGGCCGGCGAGGCGTCGCGATGCGCGTCATGCGAGCGCCAGTCCTCGGGCAGCAGGTAGTCGAGCACGTCGTCCACCGAGACGGCGCCGACGAGCCGGTGCCCGGTGTCGACGACGGGGAGCAGCACGAGATCGTAGCTGGCCAGGCGCCGGGCGACCTCGGCGGCGCTCGCGGTCGCGGCCACGGGCTCGAGCGTCTCGTCGATGATCGCGCCGATCCGCTCATGGGGCGGGTAGCGCAGCATCCGCTGGAAGTGCACCGTGCCGAGGAACCGTCCGGTGGGGGTCTCGTAGGGCGGCAGGGTGATGAACACGGATGCCGCCAGCGCGGGGTGCATCTCATGGCGCCGGATGAGCGCGAGGGCCTCGGCCACGGTCGCGTCGGCGGGCAGGATGATCGGCTCGCTCGTCATGAGACCGCCCGCGGTGTCGGGCTCGTACTTCAGCAGCTCGCGCACGTCCTCGGCCTCTTCGGGCTCCATGAGCTCGAGGAGCTGCTCCAGGCGGCCCTCGGGCAGCTGCCCCAGCAGGTCGGCGGCGTCGTCGGGCTCCATCGCGTCGAGGATGTCGGCGGCGCGCTCGTCGCCCAGCTGCTCAAGGATGTGGATCTGCTCGTCCTCGGGCATCTCTTCGAGCGCATCGGCGAGGCGATCGTCGGGAAGCTCCTCGGCGACCTCGAGCAGCCGGTCCTCGGGGAGGTCGAGCAGGGTGTTGGCGAGGTCGGCGGCCTTGAGCTCGGAGTACGTGGCGACCAGCTGCTCGGCGGACTGCGCCTCTCCCGACGACTGGTCCTCGCGCACGTCGTTCCAGCCGGCGAAGGTCGTGGGGCCCTTCGCGAACGGCGACGGGCTGGTCTTCGGGCGCCGCAGGAAGAGCTGCCCGATGTCCCATTCGCCGAGCCGGCTGCGCTCGATGGCGACGTCTTCGATGACGGCTTCGCCGGAGCCGTCGCGCAGGAACACCTTGCGGCCGAGCAGCTCGGCGATCACGCGCACCTCGCCGCCGCGCTGCTCGAAGCGGCGCACGTTGATCAGTCCCGTCGTGATGACCTGTCCTGTGGCGATCGAGGTCACGCGGCCGATGGAGAGGAACACGTTGCGCCTGCCGGGGATCTCGACGACGAGCCCGACGACGCGCGGCGGATCATCTCGTCGGTAGATGACGACGACGTCGCGCACCTTCCCCACCCGATCGCCCGAGGGATCGAAGACCGTGGTACCGGTCAGGCGCGCGACGAAAACCCTCTGCGTGCTCACACTCACAGAGTAGCCGGGTGGAGCGTGCGAGGATGGGGAGATGACCATGATGGGCGGACGCTTTCCGCAGGGCAAGGGCGAGGTCGGCGAGACCGTCGCCAACTACCCGAGCTACGAGGGCGCGCAGAAGGCGGTGTCGGCGCTCATCGCCGCCGAGGTCCCGGCTCGCCACATCGCGATCGTGGGGATGGGCCTGCGGTCGGTCGAACGCATCACCGGGCGTCTGGGCTACGCCTCGGCCGCGCGCTCGGGAGCCATCAACGGTCTGCTGCTGGGGCTGTTCTTCTCGGCGATCCTGGTGATCGGGAGCCCGTCGGTGCCCATTCAGGCATTCGTCGGCGTGCTGTTCGTCGGCATCGCGATCGGCATGCTCATGAGCATCATCACGTACGCCCTGGTGCGCCGCCGCCGCGACTTCGCTTCGGTGACGCAGGTCATCGCCGACCACTACGACGTCACGGTCACCGCCGACAGCTACCACAAGGCCCGCCAGGTGCTCGGCGTGACCGGTGCACCCCCGGCCCGTCCGCAGGCGGCGCCCGCGCAGGCGCAGCCCGTCGCTCCGCCCCAGACCGCGGCATCGCCGCCCGCGCCGGCTGAGCCGCCCAAGTACGGCGAGCGCATCGCACCCGCGCAGCCCGCACCCGAGTCCGGTTCCGAGGGTTCGGGCGAGGCTCCCGTCACCGAGCCGCGCGACGGCGAGACCGGCTCCCGATGAGCGAAAGCGACGCCCTTCGGCTGGGCGTCGACCTGCCGAACGGCCGGGCCGAGGTCTCGGCGGCGTTCGAGCCCGCTGAGGATGCCTGGGCGACGCTCGCGATCGCGCATGGCGCCGGCGCCGGGTTCGACCACGCGTTCATGGTCGGCTTCGCCCGCGGCATGCGGTCGGCCGGGGTGTCGACGCTGCGCTTCAACTTCCCGTACGTCGAGTCGGGCAGGCGCATGCCGGGTCCCGCGGCCCATGCGATGCGCACATGGGCGGCGGCGGCCGAAGCCGCCGCGGGTCTGTCACCGGAGCCGATGTGGGCCGCGGGCAAGTCCTACGGCGGGCGCATGGCGTCGATGGCCGCCGCCGAGGGCCTGATCGAGCCCCGCGGGCTGATCTACCTCGGCTATCCGCTGCATCCGCCGGGCAAGCCCGAGAAGCCGCGCCTCGAGCACCTGCCCTCGGTGACGCCGCGGCAGCTGTTCGTCGAGGGCACGCGCGATCCGTTCGTCGATCCGCACGAGCAGCTGATCGAGGCCGTGGCAGCGTGCCAGGACGCATCGATCGCCTGGATCGATGGCGGCGGCCACTCCTTCGAGGTCGCGGGTCGCAAGCGCCCGGCGGACGTCGTGGCGGAGGAGCTCGCGCCGCTGGTCGCAGACTGGATGCGCGCGCGCTGACGTCCGCTTCCGCGGTCTCGCGTCGCTCTGTCACGACGTGACCTTCGACTCTGTTCCGCGCGCTCTCGAAGAGGACAGTGGTATCCGGATAGCGAAGAAGCGGAAGGGGTGAGGCGCCATGTCCGGCAGGTCACGCGCCATCGTCGCCCTGGTCTCGGCGCTCGCACTGGCCGGCGGCGTCACCGGCTGCGCGGCGGGCGACTCCGAGCTCGCGGCGCAGCTGGAGCAGGTCACGGCGGAGCGGGATGCGCTGCAGGCGCAGATCGATGCGGATGCCGTCAGATACGACAAGAGCGTGGAGGTCACCGCGCAGGTGCGGGCGATCCTCGACGATCCCGAGGCGTTCGGGACGGAGGACGAGGTCGTGGCGATGCTGGGAGAGCTGGCGACGTCGAATGCGCAGATGTACGACGACGCTTACCACGACGGCGTGGGGATGCAGCAGGCGTGGTACCAGACGCTGTACAGCGGAGAGATGGACTCCCGCATCGACGTGATCCACGACTGGGTCTCTCCCGACGGGGCGCAGAGCGGGGGACTGTGGATCTGGTACGGCACCAACGCGGCCGGCAACGACTTCCAGCTCATCGGGGTGCAGATCGACGACCACGACGACGACGGGCTCCTCACGCACTCCTACGTGATCTACCCGTACCCCGACCAGTACGTCATCGACGCGATCGAGGGCGCGGGGACGCCGATCATCGACTTCTCGAGCGACTAGCGCTGGACTCCGAGCCGCTCGGCGGCGACCCGGCGGATCGCGCGGCGCTCGGCGTCGCTGTCGCAGCTGTCGAGGGCGCGGTCGAACGCCCGCCGTGCAGCATCGCGGTCACCGGTCTGAGCGAGCATGTCGCCGCGCGCGAGATGGAAGTAGTGATAGCCGTCCAGGGGCTCCGCGAGCGGCTCGAGCAGCGCCAGCCCGGCTTCGCCGCCTTCGGCGAGCGACGCGGCGACGGCTTCGTTGAGCCGGATGACAGGCGACGGCTCGAGTTTCGCGAGCACGGCGTACAGGCGTCTTATCGTCGCCCAGTCGGTCTCGTCGAACGTCGGTGCGTCGTCGTGAGCGCCGGCGATCGCCGCCTGGAGCTGGTACGGCCCGATGCGGCGATGACTCAGCGCCCGCCGCAGCAGCCGCCGCCCGTCGGCGATCGCGTCGGCGTCCCACAGCGACCGGTCCTGCTCCGAGAGGAGAACCACCTCGCCGTCGGCGTCCAGGCGCGCCGGACGTCGCGCGTCGGTGAAGGCGAGCAGGGCCGCGAGCCCCCACGTCTCGGGTTCGTCCGGCAGCAGCTCGCACAGGCAGCCGGCCAGCCAGCGCGCCTCGTCGCACAGGTCGCCTCTGATGAGCTCGCCGGTGGGTGCGGCGTGACCCTGCGTGAAGATGACGTAGACGATCCTCAGAACCTCGTGGAGCGATCCGGCCAGGTGGGGGCGGTCCGGCACCTGGAACGGGATGTTCGTCGCGGCGATCTTCTTCTTGGCCCGCACGAGCCGCTTCGCCATCGTCGCCTCCGGCACCAGAAAGGATCTCGCGATGGCAGCCGTCGGTAGGCCGACCGCGTAGCGGAGCGTGAGTGCGACGCGCGCGGACTCGTCGAGCGCGCGGTGGCAGCATCCGAAGATCATCGCCAGCAGGTCGTCGGCGATCGCGCCGCGCTCGCGCTGCGGCAGCTCGAGCGCGGTCCGCACGTCGTCCTCGCGCTGCGCCCAGCGAATGTCGCGGCGGGCCTGGTCGATCGCCCAGCGGCGTGCGACCGTGATCAGCCAGGCGCCCGGGACGTCCGGGGGTCCCTCGTCCGGCCATCGCTCGGATGCCGCCGCGAACGCGTGCTGCGCGGCATCCTCGGCGAGATCGAGGTCGCCGAGATCGGCGCGCAGCGTCGCGACCACGCGTGGCCACTGCGCGGCGAAGACCTCGGCGACCTCCGCGTCCGGCATCCCTATCCGGCCATCGCCGAGACGTCCAGGACGGCGCGGATCTCGACCGAGCCGTAGCCGATGTTCGGCACCTTCTCGGCATACGAGATCGCGGTGTCCAGGTCGGGGACGTCGATCACGTAGTAGCCGCCCAGGTACTCCTTCGTCTCGGCGAACGGGCCGTCGGTGACGACCGTGCCGCCGTCCCGGACGCGTACGGTCGTCGCGGTGTCGACGGGATGCAGCGCCTCGCCCGACACGAACACCCCCGCCTCCTTGAGCATGTCGTCGTATGCGAACCATTCGCCCATCTCGGCGGCCTCCTCGGGGCTGCCGGGCTGCGGGCCCGCGTCCGGAGCGCTGGTGAGCAGAAGCATGTACTGCATGGGAGTGTCCTCTCGTCACGGGAGCCGCCCCCTGCGACCCCTCACCGAAGTGACGAACAACAGTCGATCAGATGGACACCCCGAGCGCACGGATTCGGACGAATCTCGCGAACCGGGGGAACCCGCGGCTCGCACGGAAGTCGGATGCCCGGTCCACCGATCGGTGGATGCCAGGCGCGATGCGCCGGACGAGACTCTGAGGCATCCCATCGATCCACGGAAGAAGACATCATGTCGCGCCCCGCCCTCACGATCCGCCGCCCCGGTCTCGCCACGGCGCTGACCTCGCTGATCCCGACGGCGGTGTTCCTCCTCGTCGACGGCCGGCTGGGACTGATCCCTGCGATGGTCGCCGCGAGCGCCGTCACGATCGCGCTCATCGTCGTCCGCCGGCTGCGCGGCCAGGGGATCGGGATCCTGCTGCCGGTCACCCTCGGCTACGTCGTGGTGAAGGCGATCGCGGGGGTCCTCACGCAGTCGCACGTGGTGTACTTCGGCGCCGGCATCGCCCTCAGCGCCGTCATCGCGCTGGGTGTCGGTGCGACCGCCTTCACGCGGCGGCCGGTCGCGTCGTACCTGATGCCGCTCGTGACGCCCTATCGGCACCTGACGGTCGAGCACCCCGTGTACCGGCGCGTCGCCGCCCAGGTCACGATCGTGTGGGCGCTCGCAGAACTCGTGATCGCCGGCTGGGAGGCCTGGCATCTGTCGATCTCGTCGGCATCCGAGTTCCTGGTGATGCGCACGATCGGCCCGTGGATGGCGATGGGCGTGCTGATCTTCTTCCTGATCTTCTCCATCCGCTTCCGCCTCGACCGCTACGAGTGGGCCATGCGACGCGAGGCGGAAGCCGAGGCGGAGGCGGTCGGAGTCTGACGTCCGGCCGGCGGCAGGGCGACCCCTACCCGTCGGCCTCGACGGTCACCCGCGTCTCGTCGTAGGGGAGTCCGGAGCCGTCCGCGCCGTCCTGGAGCCAGAACCGCACCTCGTAGGAGGGGTGGTCGTCCAGCAGCGGGAACCACAGCGTCAGGCTGACGCGATCGTTCTCGGTCGCCGGCTCCAGCACGTAGACGCCGGTGCCGTTGAGCGCGTCTTCAATGCGGACGATCTCCCACTGCAGATCCACCTGCCGGCCGCGCAGGCCCACGAGCTCCGCCTTGATCGTGACTTCTCGGCCCATCTCCTCGCCGGTGGCCGTCGGGCCGGGCGCAGGCGGGTTCGGGTTCGGATTCGGGTTCGGATGCGTCGATGGTTTCGCGATCTCCCTGATCTCCGTGCACTCCTCCGGTGGTGCGGCATCCGCCGAGACGTCGACGAAGGCCGCCGACACGTATCCGCCGGGCTCGCTGATGCGGTACCAGTGCGCATTCGAGTCGCCGTCCGCCGTCGCCACCTCGGCGCCGACGGCGACGCACACCACCGAAAGCGCGGTGCCGCCGGAGAGCCGATCGTTGATCGGCGCGCCCGACTGCGGCAGCGACCGCACGTTGAGCGTGTTGCCGAACTCCATCACGGTGAAGCCGCCTGACGCGGCCGGGGGAACCTCACCGTCGGGCTCGGGTGTCGGTTCCGGTTCGGGTTCCGGTTCTGGCAGCGGCACCGGCACCGGCACCGGCACCGTGATCTCGCTCGTATACGGGGCGGGATCGCCGTCGTCCCACTCGATGACGGCGCTGCGCTCGACGCCGGCCGATGCCGCCGTCGTCACCGCGCTCGCGAGATGGAACGAGGCCGAGGCGATGGCCGGGCTCTCGTCGCCCTCGCTCTGCGGATCGTCGCCGGTGTCGCCGGCCTGCCAGGCGTTGAACTCCTCGAGCGACACGAATCCTCCGACTTCGGCGGCGGCGAAGATCGCCACATCGCCGTCGTCGTCGGGCCAGATCCACGCGCGCAGCTGGAAGAAGCCGAGCACGACGCTCACGATCGCCCCGACGGCGAGCAGCGTGCTCACGAGGGGATTGCCGCGGATGCGGTCGCCCGCGGTCATGTCGTCTTTCGTCTTCTCGCTCACGGTCCGAACACCTCCGGAGTCACCGGGTCTCACCACTGGAGAGCGAGGAAGAGCCTGTCGAATACACATCCGCGTTCGCACGCGCCTGCGGCGCGAGATGCGCTTCCCTCCGGCGGCGGGGCGAAGGCCGCCGCCGGACGCCTTGTCCCGCTCGCGCGCGAACGAGCCGTGGGCGCGGAGCGCCTCGACGATGTCGTGGTCCCGCCGTGAATGCACCGGACGCGCGCCGCTCGTCTGCTGCGAGGGCGACGTACGGCGCCTGATACGCCCGGATCGGGTGGCCGTCTACCGCCCGGCCGCGTACCCCTGCATGCCACGCGGGTTCGCGGCGGCCCACACCGTGCCGCGTTCGCGGTCGATGCCGACCGCGGAGAGCCGGCCCAGGCGCCAGTCGCCCGCGCGCACCACCTCGTGGCCGCGGCGCTTCAGCCCCTCGACGACCTCGTCACCGAGGCGGTCCTCGACGACGGCGCCGGCGGGCTCCCACGTGCGCGGCCAGAACGAGTCGACGAGGGCGACGGTGTGCAGCGTCGGGGCGTCGATGGCCTCCTGCGCCGTGTAGCCGCCTGCGAGCACCCGCAGCAGCATCGGCAGCTGCCACTGGTCCTGCTGGTCGCCGCCCGGCGACCCGAGGGCCATGACCGCCGCGTCGTCGCGCAGCACGAGCGTCGGCGTGAGCGTCGTGCGGGGGCGCGCGCCGGGACGCAGCGCCGACGGCGATGCCTCGTCGAGCCACGCCATCTGCAGCCGCGTGCCGAGGCAGAAGCCGAGCTCGGGGATCGTCGGGCTCGACTGCAGCCAGCCGCCCGACGGCGTCACCGAGACGATGTTGCCCCAGCGGTCCACGACGTCGATGTGGCACGTGTCGCCGCGCGTGTGACCCTCGCGCGAGACCGTGGGCTCGCCTGCACCCGCGAACGAGACGGCCTCGTCGGCCGAGCGGCGCAGCGGCGGGCGGAACGGGTCGAGCCCCGGCACCGATCCCGGCCGCCACGCGCGCGACGCGCTGTCGCCGATCTGCGCCCGCCGCGCGTCGAGATACGCGTCGTCGAGGAGCGGACGCAGATCCACGCCGTCGCCGAAGTACGCGTCGCGATCGGCGAGCACCAGCTTGATGGTCTCGAGCACCGTGTGGGCACCGTTCTCGGTCGACACGTCCAGCTGCTCGTCCGGGAGCGGATCGAGGATCCGCAGCGCCTGCAGCAGCGACGGCCCCTGGCACCACGCGCCCGCCTTCGCGACGGTGTGGCCGCGGAAGGTCGCCGTCACCGCCTCTTCGTAGCCGGCGCGGAAGCCGGCGAAGTCGTCGGCGGAGATGACGGCCGCGTGATCGCCGCCGGTGGAATGCCGGTGCGGTCGTGCCAGGAAGGCGGATGCCGCCTGCGCCACGAGCCCGGTCGCCCACTCGGTGCGGGCCGCATCGACGCGGGCAGAGCGGTCGTCGGCATCCGCTCCCGCCGCCACCAGCCGATCGAGAACGGCCGCGTAGGCGGGGTTGCGGTGCAGGTCGCCCGCCTTCGGGATCTCGCCGTCAGGCAGCCACAGGTCTGCGGACGTCGGCCAGTGCGCACGGAACAGCTCCGCGACGCGTGTGATCGTCGCGACGGTCGTCGGCAGCAGGGGAGCGCCGTCCCGCGCGTACCCGATCGCGGGGGCGAGCACGTCGGCGAGCTCCATCGAGCCGTGGTCCCGAAGCATCAGCAGCCACGCGTCGACGGCACCGGGGATCGCGGCGGCGAGGCCTCCGGCGCCCGGCACGAGGTCGAGACCCTCACGGCGGAAGTGCTCGATCGTCGCGCCCGCCGGGGCGGGGCCCTGGCCCATCAGCACGACAGGGCGGCCCGGGGCGTCGGCGGTCGCGAACAGGCCCACCAGGTCGCCGCCAGGACCGTTCAGATGGGGCTCGACGACATGCAGCACGAACGCGCCCGCGACGGCGGCGTCGAAAGCGTTGCCGCCGCGCTCGAGCATCGCCTGCGCGCTCGCCGTCGCCAGCCAGTGCGTCGACGCCGACATGCCGAACGTGCCCGTCAGCGTCGGGCGCGTCGTGAAGGACTCGGGTGGGGTGAAGCTCACTTCTTCAGTCGGGCGATCCACGCCTCGACCTCGTCGGCCGTGCGCGGGATGTCTGCGGAGAGGTTCACCGGGCCGTCCTCGGTCATGAGGATGTCGTCCTCGATGCGCACGCCGATGCCGCGGTACTCCTCGGGGACGGTGAGGTCGTCGATCTGGAAATACAGCCCCGGCTCGATCGTGAACACCATGCCCGGCTCGAGCGGGGCGTCGTAGTACATGTCGCGCCGGGCCTGCGCGCAGTCGTGCACGTCGATGCCGAGGTGGTGGCTCGTGCCGTGCACCATGTAACGGCGGTGGTGTCCGCCGGCATCCGCTTCGAGGGCCTCCTCCGCCGTGACCGGCAGCAGACCCCACTCGGCCACACGCGCGGCGATGACGTCCATCGCCGCGGCGTGCACCGCGCGGAACGGCACGCCGGGCTTCGCAACGGCGAACGCGTGGTCGGCGGCCTCGCGCACCGCCTCGTAGACCTTGCGCTGGACTTCGGTGAACGTGCCGCTGACGGGAAGCGTGCGCGTGATGTCGGCGGTGTACAGGCTGTCGACCTCGACGCCGGCGTCGATGAGCATGAGGTCGCCGGGCATCACGGCGCCGTCGTTGCGCGTCCAGTGCAGGTAGCACGCGTGCGGACCGGAGGCGGCGATGGTGTCGTAGCCGACGGAATTGCCGTCGCTGCGGGCGCGCAGATGGAAGACGCCCTCGACGATGCGCTCGCCGCGCGGGTGCTCGACGGTGCGATCGAGGCTCGCGATGATGTCGTCGAAGCCGCGCGCCGTGACGTCGACGGCCAGGCGCATCTGCTCGATCTCGTAGGCGTCCTTGATCAGTCGGAGCTCCGACACGAACCGCGTCAGGTCGGGGTCCTCGTCCACGACCAGGTCGTGCTCGCCGGCGGCGAAGTCCTCCACGTGCGCGGTGGCGATGCCGAGATCGGATGCCACGCCCGACAGCGCGGGACGGGGGCCGATCCAGAACTCGCCGATCGCCGCGTTGGAGTAGAACTCCGCGGTCGTGCGGTCGGCGCGCTCGCGGAAGTAGAGGGTGACGTCGTGGCCCGCGTCGTCGCGGGGGTCGAAGACGAGGACCGAGTCCGGCTCGGCGTCGGATGCCCAGCCCGTCAGATGGGCGAAGGCCGAGTGGGCGCGGAAGGGGTAGTCGGTGTCGTTGCTGCGCTGCTTGAGCGAGCCCGCCGGGATCACGAGGCGGTGGCCCGGGAAGGCGGCGGACACGGCGTCACGACGCGCCGCGGCGAACGAGGCCTGCTCGCGCTGGGCCGGGACGCTGTCGGGCCGGTCGGCCCACCCCGTCGAGATGGTGTCGAGGAAGCCCTGGCCGTACGGCTGGCGGCGGTTGGTGCTCGTCGAGGGTCGCTCGGAGTCGGTGGAAGCGATCGTGTCGCTGTCGCCTGTCGTGCTCATCTGTCCAGTCTCCCACGTCGGCGTCGCGCGAGCCGGGGAGGACGCTCAGGCGGCGGGCTCGAGCTGCACGATCAGCGGGCGGTGATCCGAGCCCGCGTCGTCGTGCGAGCGCAGGACGATCGATCCGGTCGCGATCCAGTGGTGCGACGCCATGATGTGGTCGATCGGCACGCCCACGAGCGACGGCACCTCGGTCGACCACGTCCCCACCGACCCGTTGCCGGTCTCGGCGGCGGCGTCGTGGCAGCGGCCCAGGGCGCCGCCGTCCACGCCCAGCCCTGCCATGTGGTCGACGGTGGCGTTGAAGTCGCCCGCCATGATCACGTTGGCGTCGCCGCACTGATCGGCGAGCCACTGCAGATCCTCGCGCCAGTCCGCCATGTAGCTGCGCCGCGGCGCGACGGCATGGGCGGCCACGACGATCGGCCCGTTCCCGTCGGTCGGCATCGCGATCGCGCTGGGGACGGTCGTCGTCCCGGCCTGGCTGGCCTCGATGACCGCGTAGTTGCCGAGCTCCGGCGCGATCAGCAGCGTCGTGGAGCCGGCATCCCACTCGGTGTCGGGATAGTCGGCGTAGTGCGCCCACATCGGCTGCCCGAGCTCGCGCATCTCGATCGCGACCTGCTCGCCGCTCTCGATCGTCGTCTCGGGAAGCGCGACGATGTCGGCATCCATGGCCACGGCGATCTTGGCCACCGTCTCGGGTGCCGTGGCCTCGCCCGCCGTGTTCCATGTCATGACACGGATGCTGTCGTCGGTCTTGGCAGGCAGTGTGTCCGTTCCGATTCCCCGGTCGGCCATGATCGCGGTGCCGGCGACGGCGGCGATGACCGACACGGCCGCCACCGACAGTGCGAAGCGGCGCAGGGGCCGCACGACCGCCAGCAGGAGCGCGACGACGGCGACCGCGGCGAATGCGGCGACCAGGAGCCCGCGGAACGAGACGATCTGCGCGACCGGCCACAGACGCTCCACACGGAAGAACCCCGGCCACGTCAGCACGGCTGCGCCGATCGCCCACAGCACGGCGAGGAGGACACCCACGAGGCGAAGCACGACCGCGACTCTATGTCAGGTGGCTGGGAGATCCGTCAGCGGACATGCCGGTCGGGGCATGTCGGCCGGACACGGATCTGCGCGTGGGATCGGGCGCTACGCTCGTGCCGTGTCGGCAACGCATCGGTTCCAGGGTCCGAGCGACCTTCACCTGCATTCGACGCAGTCCGACGGCACCGAGCCGCCCGCGCAGGTGATGGCCGCGGCGCACCGCCATGGCCTTCGGACGGTGTCGCTGACCGACCACGACACGACCGCCGGATGGGCCGAGGCGGCCGAGGCCGCCGGGTCGCTCGGGATGACCCTGCTGCCGGGCATGGAGCTGTCGTCGCGGCAGGAGTGGCGCAGCGTGCATCTGCTCGCGTACCTCTTCGACCCCGACGACCCGGCATTGCGGCGGATGACGGGCCGCATCCGGTCCTCGCGCCTGGATCGCGCGCGACTGATCGCGGACCGCATCTCGCTCGACTTCGACCTCGCGTGGGAGGACATCGTCGCCCATACCGTCGACGGCGCCACGGTGGGCCGGCCGCACATCGCCGACGCCCTGGTCGCACGCGGATTCGCGCGCGATCGCGCCGACGCGTTCGCGGGCATCCTCCATCCGCGCGGCCGGTACTACGTCGAGCTCTACGCCCCGGATCCGGTCACCGCGGTCGAGGCGGTCGTCGGCGCAGGCGGCGTCGCGATCGTCGCCCATCCCGCCGGCCGCGTGGGCGTGCCGCCGGCGTCGCTGCTGTCGCGGATGCTCGATGCGGGTCTCGCCGGGTTCGAGCTCGACCATCGCGACAACCACGCCGCCGGCGTGCGAACGCTGCGCCGGCTGGTGCGCGAGCGCGACCTCATCGTCACCGGCTCGAGCGACTATCACGGACTGGGCAAGCCCAATCGTCCGGGCGAGAACACCACGTCCGACCAGATGGTGGCGCGCATCATCGACGCCGCGAACGGCAGCGCCCCCGTCTACCCGTAGGCGGACGAGGGCGCGGCTCGCGTGGATGTCAGCCGAGGGCCTTGGCCTTGATGGCCTCGTACTCGTCGGCGGTGATGGTGCCGGCGTCCAGCAGGGCCTTCGCCTTCGCGATCTCCTCGCTGGGGCTCGAGCTCGCCACCTGCTTGATGTAGGCGTCCTGGGCGTCCTGCATCTGACGCGCCGCCTTCGCGCTGCGCTCGGCCATGCCGCCTCCGCGGGCGATGAGGTAGATCAGGGCCGTGACGAACGGCACGAAGATCAGGAAGAGGATCCACACCGCCTTCCCCCAGCCGTTCAGCTTGTCGTCGCGGAACAGATCGCCGATGATCGCGAACAGGGCGAACAGGTAGGCGAAGAACACGAAGACCGCGAGGAACCACCAGATGAGGTCCCAGAACGATCCCCAGAATCCCTGGTATTCGTAGCCGGTCGTGACTGCTTCGATCACACGCACGATGATGCGCCTTTCTTGAGCGAGGGACGGGCGCGGGCGCGCCCGTCGCTCACCCTAGCGCCTCACGCCTGCGCGGGGGTTCCCGGCGTGCGGGGACCGCGCCGCCGCCGACGGCGCCGCGCCGCGGGCTTTCCGTCGTGGTGCTCCCTGCCACTGCCGTCGTGGGTGCCCGAGCCCTCGGCGGGCGCGGCCGCGGCGGGGGCTGCGCCGTGCTCGGCCGGCACCTCCGGCGCCGCGGCCGCGGAGCCCTGCGAGCCCTCACCCGACGATCCGGAGCGGCGGCGACGGCGGCGGCGCTGGTTCGAGGATCCGTCGCCGCCGTCGGACTGCTGCCCCTTGGCCGTGGGGATCGATGCGGTCTTCGGCGCCGTCCGGATGCGGCCCTTGGTGCCCTCGGGGATGTCGAGGTCGGCGTACAGGTGGGGGCTCGACGAGTACGTCTCGACCGGCTCGGGCTGGCCGAACTCGAGCGCGCGGTTGATGAGGGCCCACTTGTGCAGGTCCTCCCAGTCCACGAACGTCACCGCGATGCCCGTCTTGCCCGCTCGCCCGGTGCGCCCGGCACGGTGAAGATAGGTCTTCTCGTCGTCGGGGATCGTGTGGTTGATCACGTGCGTGACGTCGTTGACGTCGATGCCGCGCGCGGCGACGTCGGTGGCGATCAGGACGTCCTTCTTCCCGGCCTTGAACGCGGCCATCGAGCGCTCGCGCGCCTCCTGGCTCATGTCGCCGTGAACGGCGGCGGCGTTGAAGCCGCGATCGCCGAGCTCGTCCACGAGCTTCTGCGCGGCGCGCTTGGTGCGCGTGAAGATCACCGACTTGCCGCGCCCCTCGGCCTGCAGGATGCGGGCGATGACCTCGTCCTTGTCGAGCGCGTGCGCCCGGTAGACCATGTGCTTGATGTTGGCCTGGGTCAGACCCTCGTCGGGGTCGTTGGCGCGCATGTGGATCGGGTTCGACATGAACCGGCGCGCCAGGGCGACGATCGGGCCGGGCATCGTCGCCGAGAACAGCTGTGTGTGACGTACCGCAGGCACCTTCGAGAAGATCTTCTCGATGTCGGGGAGGAATCCGAGATCGAGCATCTTGTCGGCCTCGTCGAGCACGACCTCGGCCGCGTTCGAGAGGTCCAGCAGGCGCTGGTTCGACAGGTCGATGAGACGCCCGGGCGTTCCGACGACGATCTGCGCGCCCGCCTTGAGCTGCTCGATCTGGCCTTCGTAGGCCTTGCCGCCGTAGATCGCCACGACGCTGGTCGAGCGGTTCTCGGTGAGCATGTCGATGTCCTCGTACACCTGGACGGCGAGCTCGCGCGTCGGCACGACGATCAGCGCCTTGACTCCGGGCGCGGGATCCTGGCCGAGCCGCTGGACGACGGGGATGCCGAAGCCGAAGGTCTTGCCGGTGCCGGTCTTGGCCTGGCCGATGATGTCCTGGCCGGGAAGGCCGAGCGGGATGGTCTGCTCCTGGATGGGGAACGCGTCCACGATGCCGCGCGAGGCCAGGGCCTCGACGATGTCCTGGTCCACGCCGAGGTCGGCGAAGGTCGTCACGATATGTATGCCTGTTCGATGAGGGCGGCGCGGGTGCCGCGAGATGGATCCACGCCCTCATTCAGCCGCAGGCGCGGGGCCCCGATCCGACGCCGGGACGCGTTCCAGGATACCCGGCCATAGGCTAGGACCCGTGGTGAGGTGGTTCTGGCAGCGGCGCGTCCCGGGCGAACGCAATCTGACACTGCGGTCCCGAGGCGATTTCGGCGACACGGTCCGCGTGGATTTCGAAGAGCTCGCCCCCGACGTCGATACGTTCCTGGGGCAGGCGGCGTATCTGCAGCTGGGGTTCTTCGAGACCCTCAGCGAGCTGATCGCGGCCACGCCCGAGCTCGCGCACAAGGAGGCGCTCTCGCGCGCCGCCGGCGCGGCGCTGACCAAGCACGAGGAGCTCGTGGCGCTCATCCGAGAGCGCGGCGACGACCCGACAGCGCTCATGCTGCCGTTCCGCGAGCCGCTGGACGCGTTCCGCGGCGCGACCCACGGCGTCCGGCCGCAGGAGACGATGCTCGCGGTGCACATCACGGCCGGCATGCTCGACGACTTCTACCTCGCGCTGGCATCCAGCTACGGCGACACGGGCCGGCGCGTCGTGCGCATCCTCGGCGCGGACAGCGACCGGGAGGCGATCGTGGACCTGATCCACGCCGCGATCGACGGGGACGTCGAGATGAAGTCCCTGCTGGCGATGTGGGGGAGGCGCCTGGTCGGGGACACGCTGCTGATCGCGCGCGCCGCGCTGCGACCCCGCCAGCTCGACCTCGCCGACGAGGAGAAGGTCGAGCCGGTCTTCACCGAGCTCATGTCCGCGCACTCTCGGCGGATGGATGCGATGGGGCTCGCCGCCTGAGGCCGGAGCTCCCGCTCAGCCGATGCCGAGCCGCTCGCGGGCTGCCTCGTCGCGTGCCGTCCGCATCCGGGCGAGCGCGATGACCGCCGGGTAGGTCACGACCACGGGCACGACGAGCGCCGCCAGCCACGGCCACGGCGTGTCGATGCCGATGCCCGCCCACGTGAGGGCGGCCCACGCCGCACCGGCGCTCACGGCGCCGATCATGGGCGCCAGCGCCGCGCCGCGCGTGCCCCGCGCACCGATGTGGAAGTGCACGCCGATGCCGATGACGGCGCCCGCGATGAAGGCCAGGAGGATCTGCACGCGCGGTCCGTCAGGCGACGAAGCCGACGCGGCGGGATTCCTCGGTGCCGAGCTCGATGTAGGCCAGGCCCACCGTCGGGACGATGTAGGCGTTGCCCTTGACGTCGGCGAAGGTCAGGTGGGTCGCCCCGGCGTCGAGCGCGGTCGCGACGGACTTCTTGACCGCGGCGGCGGGCTCGTCCGTCTCGAAGCTGAGCTCACGGCCGGTGTTCGCGATGCCGATGCGGATCTCCACGTGACTGCCTTTCTCGAGCGTGCGCGACCCGGTGCCCGGGCTGCATGGCCACTCTACGACACCGCCGGTGCGTGCCCGCCCGCGCGCCGCACGCTGTGGGCGAACGGCGGTGTCGCGGCCGCGCGCTACCGTCGAGGGGTGATGTCCCGCCCCGTCGACGCGCCCGAACGTCTGGACGCCGATCAGCGGCTCGTCGTCGATCTCGACCCCGACGCCTCGGGGGTCGTGCTCGGCGCCCCCGGGACCGGCAAGACGACGGCCCTGGTGCGTCGCGTCGCGCGTCTGCTCACCGACGCCGGCCTCGCGCCCGACGAACTGATGGTCCTCACCCCGACCCGCCAGACCGCCACGGCACTGCGCGACCGGCTGGCCGCGGGGCTGGACGTGGCGACCCCCGGACCCCTCGCCCGCTCGACGTCGTCGTTCGCGTTCCAGCTCGTGCGCGCCGCGGCGGTCGCCGCCGACGCCACGCCGCCCCTGCTGCTGGCCGCGGGGGATCAGGACCGCATCATCGCCGAGCTTCTCGCCGGCGACGAGGAGGACGCCGTCGCCGAGGGCAGCGACCGCTGGCCCGCCGCTCTGTCGCCGTCCGTGCGGCGCTCGCGTGCGTTCCGATCCGAGCTGCGTGCGCTGTTGGCCGAATGCGCCGAGCTCGGACTGTCGCCGGCCGAGCTCGGCGCGCTCGCGCGTTCGCAGGACCACGAGGCCTGGCAGGCTGCGGCGGGCTTCGCCGCCGAGTACGCCTACACGCTGGGACGGATGCGGGCAGACCACCGCGACCCCGCGCAGCTGGTGCACGAGGCCGCGGGTCTGCTCGCCGAGGCGGACGCCGCGCGCATCGGCCCGGCCGCCCGGCTCCGCGCGATCCTCATCGACGACGCGCAGGAGCTCACGCGCGGCGGCGTGGCCCTCGTCGAGGCCGCTCGTCTGCGCGGTGTGGCCGTGCTCGCCTTCGGCGACCCCGACATCGCCTCGGGAGCCTTCCGCGGAGCCAGCGCCGAACTCTTCGACCGGCTCGTGCGCATCCTCGGCTCCGACGTGCACGTCCTCGACGGACCGCACCGCGCCGCGCCGGGGCTCACGCGGCTGACGCGGTCGGTCACGGCCTCGATCGGCGCGAGCGGTCGCGTCGACCACCGCCGCGCTCCCGGCCCCGACGTCGCCGACGACTCCGTGACGGCCCTGGTGAGCGAGTCCCCCTTCGCCGAGTCGGACCGCATCGCCCGGACGCTGCGGACCTGGCACGTGATGGACGGCATCCCGTGGGACGAGATGGCCGTCATCGCCCACGACACGCGCCAGGTGGCGCAGCTGGACGTCGAGCTCGCCGCGCGCGAGGTGCCCACGCGCGCGGCGAGCGTGCCCCGCCCGCTCGGGCGCGAGGACGTCGTGCGGGACCTCGTGGGCATCGTCCGCCTCGGCATGCAGGAGGCCGGCGAGCGTGACCCCGACGCGATCGCCGACGCCCTGCTCACCGCGTTCGGCGGTCTCGATGCCGTCGGGCTGCGGCGACTGCGCGCGCGGCTGCGCATCGCCGAGCTCGCCGACGACGGGGTGCGGCCCGCCCGGGAGCTGCTCGCCGAGGCGATGCGCGAGCCGGCGTGGCTGGCCCTGATCGACTCCGCCGAAGGGCGGCGGGCCGAGCGCCTCGCGGTCACCCTCGCGAAGGTCCATGAGCAGGCGTCGCGCGGCGCGACGATCCACGAGCTGCTGTGGACGGTCTGGGAGCGCTCGGGGCTCGAGCAGACCTGGCTGCGCCGTGCCGCGTCCGGCGGCGCCGGCGCCGACGAGGCCACGCGTTCGCTGGACGCGCTGGTGGCGCTCTTCGGCGCGGCCAAGCGCGCCGTGGAGCGCGCGCCCGAGGAGGGACCGGCCGGATTCATCCGCGAGATCCTCGACAGCGACGTTCCCGAGGACATGCTGACGGCGCCCGAACGAGCCGGCACGGTCGCGCTGCTGACCCCGGCGTCGGCGCTCGGTACCGAGTTCGAGGCGGTGGTCGTCGCGGGCGTGCAGGACGGCATCTGGCCCAACACGCGGCTGCGGGGCGGGCTGCTGGACACGTGGCGTCTCGCCGACGCCGTCGCGGCCTGGCGTCAGGGCGCGGGGGTCGTCGAGCCGGCGGTCCTCGACCGCCGGCGCTCGGTCCTGCACGAGGAGCTCCGCCTGTTCGCGCGGGCCGTGTCGCGCGCGCGCTCGCGCATCGTGGTCACCGCGGTCGACGACGACGATCTCGGCCCGAGCTCTCTGTTCTCCTATCTTCCCGACCCGGTGGCGGACGCCGCGGAGGCGGCGGCGCATCCCCTGACCCTGCGAGGGCTCGTCGCCCGCCACCGCCGGACGCTGACGACGGCCCGCGATGAGACCGAGCGCGCCCACGCGGCAGGCCAGCTGGCGCTCCTCGCCGACGCCGGGGTGCCCGGAGCCCACCCGGACGAGTGGTTCGGCGTCACGGGGCCCTCGAGCACCGCGCCGCTGCACGATCTGGCCGACTCTCCCGTGCGCATCTCCCCGTCGCGCCTGGAGGGCTTCGAGAGATGCGGTCTCGACTGGGCCGTCCGCTCGCTCGGCGGCGACACGAGCTCGTTCTCGTCCGGTCTCGGCACGATCCTCCACGCGGCGATGGAGCATGCTCCCGACGGCGATCTCGAGGCGCTGCGCGCCGCCGTCGAAGACCGCTGGGGCGAGCTGCCTTTCGAGGCCGAGTGGCTCGAGCGGCAGGAGCGCGCGTGGGCCGAGGTGCTCGTGCGGCGGCTGCACGTCTACCTGCGCCGCGTCGGGTCGGAGGGCGGTGTCGCCGTCGGCGCGGAGTCCCGGTTCCGCCTCGCGGTCGACCTGCCCGATGGCGACGGCGAACCGGCCGTGCGCGCGGCCGATGCCGATGCGGCCGGCCCGGCGGCGGTGCTGTCGGGATCCATCGACCGTGTCGAGCTGTACCCGGCCGGACGCGGCGAGGACGTGCCGATCGCGGACCCCGGCGGCCCGCCCCGTGTGGTGGTGCTCGACCTGAAGACGGGGCGCAGCGAATCGCGCGTCTCCGCCGACAAGGTCACCGACGACGCGCAGCTCGCGGCCTACCAGCTCGCCGTCGCCGAGGGACTCGTCGACGGCGTCGACGGTGCCGTCAACGCCGGCGCGCGCCTGCTCGTGCTGTCGAGGACCCTCAAGGGAACCCACTACCGCATCGCCCACCAGGCGCCGATGGACGACGAAGCGCGTGCGGCGTTCCTGCGGCGGATCGCCGTCAACGCGCGCGGGATGGCGGCAGCCGAGTTCATCGCCAACGTCGATGCGCACTGCACCGACGACCGGTTCGCGGTGTGCCGCCTGCACACCGTCAAGGCGGTGAGCTCCTCGTGACGGCGATGGGAGCTTGGCCGGGCGGCGGGGGCCTGTCGGCATCCGTCATCGCCGCGGCCCTCGGGCTCCCCGAGCCGACACCGGATCAGCGCGCGGTCATCGAGGCGCCCGCCACACCCGCCCTCGTGATCGCGGGAGCCGGCAGCGGCAAGACCGAGACGATGGCCGGGCGGGTCGTGTGGCTCGTCGCCAACGGTCACGTCCGCCGTGACGAAGTGCTCGGGCTGACGTTCACGCGCAAGGCCGCGGGCGAACTGGGGGAGCGCATCGCGGCCCGCCTGTCGAGGGTCGACGAGTACGCGCGCCGCGGTCTCGTCCCGCACGTGCCCGCGCTGGCGGCGTCGGGAGCGCTCGCCGACGTGTGGGAGCGCGTCGGCCGCGAACCCGAGCGGCGGCGTGCCGCGGCGCTCGGCGAGCAGCTCGACCGCCTCGCCCGCGAGCACGGCGCCGTCGTCGGCGGCGAGGCGGCGCCGGTGGGTGAGGACGTCCTGCTGCGCGCGCGCGTGTCGACCTACAACGCGTTCGCGGACGCCATCGTGCGAGAGCACGCGGCGCGGATCGGGCGCGACGCCGAGGCGGCGCTGCTGAGCCAGTCCGGCTCATGGCTGACAGCGCGTCGCGTCGTGATCGACTCGCTCGACGAACGCCTCGCCACGCGCGAGGACCGGTTCGGCACGGTCGTGGACGCCGTCCAGCGGCTGTCCGGCGAAGTGCTCGACAACCGCGTCGACCTCGACGACCTGGCCCGGTTCGGCGCCGACATGGAGCGTGCCGTGGCGCCGCTCGTCAACCCGGATCTGGCCGGTCCCGGCGACGTCGAGAAGCTGCATGCGGCGATGGGCGGCCTCGGTGTGCTCGCCGACCTGGTGCGCGACTACGACCGCGCCAAGCACGCGCGCGGCGCCCTGGACTTCGCCGATCAGGTCGCCGGTGCGCTCGAGATCGTGCGCAGCGCCCCCGAGGTGGCTCGCGAACTCCGGGAGCAGTACCGCGTCGTGCTGCTCGACGAGTACCAGGACACATCCGTGCTGCAGACCGAGCTGCTCAGCGGTGTCTTCCGCGACACCGCGGTCATGGCGGTCGGCGACCCGCACCAGTCCATCTACGGCTGGCGCGGCGCGAGCGCCGACAATCTGCGCGCGTTCGACCGCTCCTTCGCCGTCGACACGCCGTGCGCGCGCTTCGCCCTCATGATCAGCTGGCGCAACGACCGGGCGATCCTGGATGCCGCCAACGCGGTCATCGCCTCGGCGGTGGGCGACGTCCCCCCGCTCGAGGCGCGACCCGGCGCCGGCGTCGGCGCGGTGACGCGCGAGTTCGCGGACACCATCGAGGACGAGGCCGCCGCCGTCGCGGAGTGGTTCGCGCAGGCCCGGGCCGCGCACGAGGCCACGAGCGACCGCGCGCACTCGGGAGCGATCCTGTTCCGCGCCAAGCGGCACATGTCGACGTTCGCCGATGCGCTCGCGGCGCGCGGGATCCCGCACCGCATCCTCGGACTCGGCGGCCTGCTGTCCACCCCCGAGGTCGTCGACGTCGTCGCGGCGCTGCGCGTGCTCAGCGACCCGTCGCAGGGGTCGAGCCTCATCCGCCTCCTGGTCGGTCCGCGGTTCGGCGTCGGCGTGGCGGACATGGCTGCGCTGCACGAGCTGGCGCGGACCCTCGCCCAGCGCGACGCGTCCTTCGCGCGCCTGCCCGACGCGCTCGTGCAGCGGCTGCGCGCGTCGGTCGGTGTCGACGAGCAGGTGTCGATCGTGGACGCGGTCGACGTCGTCCGCGCGCTTCCGGGCGACTACGCGCTCCTGTCGCGCTTCACGCCGGAGGGACGGCGGCGGATCAAGGATGCGGGGACGGTCTTCGAGCGCCTGCGCGCGTCGGCGACGCTGCCGATCCCGGATCTCATCCGCCAGATCGAGCTCGAACTGCTCCTGGACGTCGAGCTCGCGGCGAACGAGAGCCGTGGCCCCGCGCGTCTGGCCTCGGCGCAGCTGCGCTCGTTCGTCGACGAGATCCGCGGCTTCCTCGCCGCGGACGAGCGCGGCTCGATCGGGAGCCTCCTGGCGTGGCTCGACCACGCCGAGGAGACCGACGAGCTCATGCCGCGGCCAGAGCCGCCCGAGCCCGGCGTCGTCCAGCTGCTCACGATCCACGGTGCCAAGGGGCTCGAGTGGGACGCCGTGGCGGTCGTCCGGATGGTGAAGGACGAGCTGCCCAAGCGGCCGCGCTCGACCATGGGATGGCTCGGCTTCGGGGTGCTGCCCTATGGATTCCGCGGGGACGTCGATGCGCTTCCGCGCCTCGACTGGGATCCGGCGGACGGCGGGGGGCGCAGCGCTCTGCAGAAGGCGATCCGCGAGTTCAAGAACGCCAACCGCGACCATCAGGAGGCCGAGGAGCGGCGTCTGGCCTATGTCGCCGTGACGCGCGCCCGCCAGGACCTGCTCCTGACCGGCTCCCGCTGGGGCGGACAGGTGCAGGCCCGCCGCCCGAGCCCGTACCTGGTCGAGATCGTCGAGGCGCTGACACTGGACGCGATCGACGAACCCGAGGACGACGAGAACCCGTACGAGGGCCGTCAGGGGGCGACGCTGCGGTGGCCGCTCGACCCCCTCGGGGAGCGCGGGGATCGGGTCCGGGCGGCCGCCGCCGCCGTGCGCGCCGCGCTCGCGGCGCCGCGTCCACCGGCATCCGACGAACTCGACCGACTGCTTCGCGAGCGCGCGGCCCGCGCCGTGCCGCCGCCCATCGAGGCGCCGCCGCGCGTGGCGGCATCGCGCTTCAAGGACTTCGTCGAGGACTTCTCGGGCACTGTCTCGTCCATCGCGCGCCCCGTTCCGGAACGGCCCTACCGCCAGACCCGGATCGGCACGCTGTTCCACGCGTGGGTGGAGCAGAGGTCCGGGCTCGTCGGACGGGGGACGTCGCTCGACGCGGGGCTGTGGGAGGTCGACGACGACCAGCAGACCGAGGCGTCGCTCGCCGACGCCTCCCAGCTCGGCGAGCTCACGTCGACCTTCCTGGCATCGGAGTGGGCGCCGCTGCAGCCCATCGAGGTCGAAACCGAGATCGACGTCACGCTCGCGGGCGCCGACGGCCTGGTGAACGTGATCTGCAAGCTCGACGCGGTCTACCGACGCGACGACCGCGGGGGGCGCATCGAGATCGTGGACTGGAAGACCGGCCGGCCGCCGGCCGGCGAAGCCGAGCGCGATGAGCGGATGCTTCAGCTCGCGCTCTACCGCGTGGCCTACCACAAGCGGCACGACGTGCCCCTGTCGCAGATCGACGTCGCGCTCTACTACGTCGCGGACGACCTGGTGATCCGGTCGGACCGGGTCTACTCGGAGGCGGAGCTCGTCCAGCGCTGGAACGCGGCCCGCGAGGCGCGTTCGGTCTCGCGCTCGGCCTCGGAGTGATCCTCGACGAAGGCCCCGATATCGACGGGGGCCGTCGCGACGTCCTCCACGTGCGCCGCGGCCGCGGGCGCGGCCGAGGGGCGTTCGGCCAGCGGGGACACCGGCTGCGTGTCCGCGTCCGTGATGGCGGGGTCGCCGCGATGGGCCGTCTCGTCGGCCGCGGGCTCGTCGGCGCTCACCCACAGAGCGAGCTCGGCCATGTCGTAGGCGTCGGTGTGCATCGACGTGTCGACGCTCGGCGCCGCGCTCCCCGGGAAGTGCCCGATCATCGCGATGGCGTCGTCGACTCCGCGAGCGGTGTCGTCGACGAGCGGCTGCCCGCGGACCCCCTCGGCCAGCGACGTCAGCAGCGCCCGTGCATCGGCGACGATGTCATCGCTGCCGGCATCGTGGCCGTGCACGAGCCACTTCGCGAACTGCAGTTCCGCGTACATGCGCGACCGATCGCGGACGTGGGCGTCGGGCGCGCGGTCGCTGTGCGATGTGTACGCCGCGAACACGTCGTCCGCGGCATCCGGCGCTGATGCGAGCCATTCGAGGTCGCCGGCCGGGTCGCCCGCCGACAGGCCGTGCCACTCGAGCAGCCCCGTCACGTGCGGGACGCCCTCGAGGTCCTCGAACAGGAACGACGCCGCTCCCGTGCCGCCCAGGACGATGGTGGACTCGAACCGCCAGAGAGCGTCGTCCTCGAGCGCAACCCGCCAGCGTTCGCGCAGCGCGGGGGGAAGAGCGCCCGTCGCCTCCGCGCGGTCGACCAGCCTCAGCGCATCGCCGCGGACCTGCGACGGCGTCCGGGCCGGAAGCCCCTCGCTGCGGACGATGGACAGCGGAAGCGCGTGCAGGGCCGCGAGGGCGGCGCCGAGCGAGCTGGCGGCGCCGCGACCCGCGGGCAGATGAGCGGGGTCGACACGATAGCCGGGGAGGAAGTCCACGACGATGGCGGGGGCGCCGTCCACGCCCGTCTCGCCGAGCAGCTCCGGGGCGCGGAACGGAAGCAGTCCCCGCACTCCCGGCGTCAGGGCGCGCAGCGCGCGTGCCTGAGCGGTGAGCTCGGCTGCGGCGGCGGGATCCGCGGGCGTGCGCACGACGACGGTCCGGCCGTCGTCGAGGCGCGCGAGGGCGGAGTCGTACCGCCCGGTCGTGCCCTCGGAGAGTGCGCCGGCTCCGACCACCCCGACGCGGGGGAGAGCCGACGTGACTGCCGCGGCTAGAGTGAGGGGTGAGCGTGCCATGTGCTCAGGGTAGGTCGGGTGCGCGCGTGTGCCGTCGCGCCACGCCCTGTCTGCGGAGCACCGCCGGAATCGTCCGAACACGCGAGAGGGGACCCGATGTCGTCGCCCGACAGCGCGCCGCCGGCGCTGGCCCGAGCAGAGATCGACCGGTCGGCGGCCGAGCGCGAGGACCCGGGACTGCTGGATCGACTGCGTGCGGACCCGTCGACGCGCGTGCTGCTGGTGTCGCGCGATCAGGCGCCCATCGCGCGGTCCGGCGGGCCGGCGTGGACGACGCCTGATGATGCGCCCGCCGACGCCGAATGGGCTCTGCTGGGGCGTGCGGGCGACGGGGCCGCGCTGGTCGCCGCCGTCATCGCCGGCGATCCGCCGCCCGTGGCCGACGCGGAGTGGGCGGGATTGCGAACGGTCGGGGCCGACCTGTCGGCCGAGGACGCCGGGGCGTTCGTGACAGCGGTCGCGCTCGGGCGCTGGCTGCGCGACGCACCGCACTGCCCAGCGTGCGGCGAGCGCACGGTGATCGAGCAGGCGGGTTGGTCGCGGCGCTGCCCCTCCTGCGGACGGCAGCACTTCCCGCGGACGGATCCGGCCGTCATCGTGGCCGTCACCAGCGCGGTCGACCCCGATCGCCTCCTGCTCGGCTCGAACGCCATGTGGGGCGGCAGCCGGTATTCGTGCTTCGCGGGGTTCGTCGAGGCGGGCGAGTCGCTCGAGCAGGCGGTCCACCGCGAGGTGGAGGAGGAGGCCGGCGTCGAGGTCGCGGGCCTGGACTATCGCGGATCGCAGGCTTGGCCGTATCCGCGCTCGCTCATGGTCGGCTTCCTGGCCCGCGCCGAGGACGACGCCGCGGCCCGACCGGACGGCGAGGAGATCCTCGACGTCCGGTGGTTCACGCGGGATGAGATCGGAGCGGGGCTGCGCGGCGAGGGTCCGGTCGGGCTCCCCGGGCCCGCCTCGATCGCGCACGGCCTGATCGCCCAGTGGTACGCGGGTCGCGCATGAGCGGCGGCGCACTGGACGGTCTCGATGAGCGGCAGCGAGAAGCGGCGGCCGCACTGCGCGGCCCCGTGGCGGTGCTCGCCGGTGCGGGCACCGGCAAGACACGTGTGATCACCCACCGCATCGCCCACGGCGTCGACACCGGAGCGTTCTCTCCGGGTCGCGTCATGGCGGTGACGTTCACCGCGAAGGCGGCGGGCGAGATGCGCGGGCGGCTGCACGGGCTCGGTGTCGAGGGCGTCGCCGCGCGGACGTTCCACGCCGCCGCGCTGGCCCAGCTGAATTACTTCTGGCCGACCGTCGCGGGCGACAGCGCCCCGCGGCTCGTCGACAACAAGGTGCGCGTGCTCGCGCACGCCGCGGACGGCATCGGACTCGACCCCGACGTCGCGACCCTCCGGGACGTGGCCTCGGAGATCGAATGGCGCAAAGTCAGCATGCGCTCGATAGAGCAGTACGCCGCCGAGCGCCCTCGCGGGGTCGGGCGGATGCCGGTCGAGCGGGTCGTGGACCTGCAGCGAGCCTACGAGAAGCTCAAGGACGAGCGCCGCCAGATCGACTTCGAGGACGTGCTGCTCGCGTGCGCGGGCATGCTCGAGGCCGAGCCGAAGGTGTCGCGCGCGGTGCGCGAGCAGTATCGCCATTTCACGGTGGACGAGTTCCAGGACGTCTCGCCGCTGCAGCATCGCCTCCTCGACCTGTGGGTCGGGGACCGGCGCGACCTGTGCGTGGTCGGCGACGCCAGCCAGACGATCTACTCGTTCGCCGGCGCCGATGCCGGGTTCCTGCTCGACTTCGCGCGCCGGTACGAGGACGCCCGCGTCGTGCGGCTGGAGACGAGCTACCGGTCGGACGCGGTCATCCTCGACGTGGCCAACGAACTGATGCGCGACCGGCCCGGCGCCCTTCACCTGGTCGCCCGCGAGGAGTCCGGTGCTCCGCTGCCGACCGTGGATGCGTTCGCGGACGACGCGGCCGAGGCGCGAGCGATCGCCGACGCGGTCGCGGCCCAGATCCGGGCCGGCGCCGAGCCCACCCAGATCGCCGTGCTCTACCGCGCCCATGCCCAATCGGCCGAGATCGCCACCGCGCTCGCAGCGCACGGCATCGCGACGACGGTCCTGGGCGGGAAGCGCTTCTTCGACCTGCCCGAGGTGCGGCAGGCGATCATGGCGCTTCGCGGCGCCTCCGTCGCCCCGATCCCGTCGGGGTTCGTCGACGCCGTCCGCGACGTCCTGCGCTCTCTCGGGCTCACCGACGAGCCGCCGCAGGCCGGAGGCGCCCTGCGCGATGCGTGGGAGGCCCGCGCTGCGATCCTGCGGCTCGCGCAGGAGGCCCCCGAGACGGCGACGCTTCGGACGTTCACGGACGAACTCGTGGCCCGCGCGAAGGCCCAGCATGAGCCGGCGATGCGCACCGTGACCCTCGCGACGCTCCACGCCGCGAAGGGTCTGGAGTGGGACCACGTTCATCTCGCGGGCCTCGCCGAGGGACTGCTCCCGATCGCCTACGCCGACACGCTCGCCGCCGTCGACGAGGAGCGTCGTCTGCTGTACGTCGGGATCACGCGTGCGGCGCGGTCGCTGTCGCTGACATGGGCGCGCGGTCCGCGCGAGCGTCAGCCGTCGCGATTCCTGCGAGAGATCGGCAACCGCACTCTGCGTGCGGTCGGTGCCAGCGGCTCCGCCGGTGCAGCGCGCCGTCGTGGAGGGTCAGCGACCGCATCCGCGCGCGCCCGCTGACCTCGACGGCGTCTCGCAGCAGCCGGGCCGCGACGGCGCCCGCCTCGGCCGCCCTCGTGGGCGCGATCGCAGGCGCCGGCCTTCCCAGGAGCTGCGCCGCCACGACGGGCCATTCGGGGTCGCGATCTCGGCGCGCGATCTGGACGCAGGTCAGACACGCCGTGCGCCCCGGCAGGACCACGGGGCCGATGTCCAGGCGCCCGTCGGCCAGGACGATCGGCACATGGGCCACATCGGCGGACATCAGATGAGCCACGAGCCGGGGGTCGACCACATGCGCCGCGAGCACGACGACCGGCAGGCGCTCGGCGGCGACCGATCCCGGCCCGCTCGGATCGACGACGGTGAACCCGCCGTCGGCGAGGGCCTGGATGAGACCCTCCCGCGCGGGACCCGTCAGACGCGTCTGGTCGAGCACGGTCAGAGGCCGACGCACCGCTTCGGTGTCGGAGCGCAGCACCGGGCTCAGCCGTGTGAGGAACGCGCGCAGCTCACCCGGTGCGATGCCGATCGCGTCGGCGATCGCGGCCAGCTCGGCGTCGCTGGCTCCCGCCTCGAGAGCCGCGACGACGCGTTCGTGCCACGGAAGCGCGGCCGGCACGACCACGCGCGCATCCTGGCCGAACTGCAGCGTGTCGGGGGAGCGCCACACGGGCGGGTGGGACGGATCCAGGCGCGGCATGCGATCGATCATCACCGGCGCGGTGACGCGCCGGGCGGCCTGTCCACAGCTCGGGGTGATGCCGGCCGCAGGGAAGCGCCTGGGGAGGAGAGGAAGCGGGTCAGACCGGCCTGTGGTCGTCCGGCTGCTCGCCGGACTCGTCTCCGTCGTCCTCGCCGGACTCGTCTCCGTCGTCCTCGCCGGGTGCGTCGGCCGAGGGCTCCTCGCCCGCCAGCAGCCGGGCGAGCGCGTCGTCCATCTCGTCGGTGGCCGGTTCCTCGCCGCGAGCCCGGGCCTCGAGACGGGCGACCAGCGACGACGGATCGTCGATGTCCTCGGCCCCGGGCATCAGGTCGGGGTAGTCCCACAGCGCATCGCGTGCCGCGACACCCACGGCGTCGGTGACCGCGCGCCACATCGCCGCCGCCTCGCGCATGCGGCGCGGTCGCAGCTCGAGGCCGACGAGCGAGCCGAGCGCGCGCTCCGCCGGTCCGCCCACGGCGCGTCGCCGGCGGACCATCTCGGCGATGCGCTCCGCGGACGGAATGCGCGCGGTCGCGTCGGCCGTGACGACGTCGACCCACCCCTCGATCGTGGCAAGCAGGTTCTCGAGCCGCTCGAGCGCCGCGTCCTGCGCCTCCGAGCGGGTCGGCAGCAGCGCGCCGCTCTCGATGGCGCGACGCAGTTCCTCGGGCTCCGACGGATCGAACCGCGAGGCGAGATCCTCGAGCGCATCCGTGTCGACGTGGATCCCGCGCGCGAACTCGGTGACCTGCGAGATCACGTGCAGACGCAGCCATCGCGCGTGCCGGAACAGGCGCGCGTGGGCGAGCTCGCGGGCCGCGATGTACAGCGCGAGCTGGTCATCCGGGATCTCCAGCTCGGAGCCGAGCATCGCGAAGTTCTGGGGGAGCACCGCCGCGGTGCCGTCGGGCATGAGCGGGATGCCGACGTCGCCGCCGCTGACGACCTCCTTCGACAGCTCGCCGACGACCTGTCCGAGCTGGGAGGCGAACAGCGAGCCGCCGACGGTCCGCATGAGGCGTCCCGCTCCCTGGACCAGACCCTGCATCTCCTCGGGCGTCTGCGACGCCAGCGCCGCGGTGAGCGCGTCGGCGATGCTGCCTGCGACCGGCTCGGCCAGCTCCTGCCAGACCGGCAGGGTCGACTCGACCCAGCCGCCGCGCGTTATGGCGCTCGGAGCCGAGGCCAGCTGCGAGATGGCGGTCGCCTCGCTCAGCCACAGGTTGGCCAGGGAGAACGCCTGATCCATGTCGGACGCCTGTCCGCTCGTCACGCCGAGGCCGTCCTGATTTGCGATGTGCAGGGCCTGGCGCTCGGCCATGTCCCATGAGATCCCGTCGTCGCCGGAGGCGAAGGCCCCCTGCAGGTGGCGCATCACCGTCTGCATCATCGCCGGGTCGATCTGCATGCCCGACAGCTTTGACAGCTGCTCGGCATCGAGTTCGCCCGGGGCGCCGCCGAGCAGATTGCGCAGCAGTTCCTCGAACTCCTCTTCGGGAGAGCGATCGTCGTCAGCCACTTCAGCCGCCTTTCAGCCGGGTCGGGGCGTCTCGTTCTACGCTAGTCGCGAAGATCCTCGCACCGCCCCGGGTGGAACCCGATTCCCGTACGCCGGTCGCGAACGACCCCGCTGGAAAGGCTGACGTGGCGCTGTTCGACGAGAATCCCGTCCCTCCGCCCGCCCCCGAGCGTCGGCTGTCGCGGGGGGCGGTCGCGGGCACGTGGGCGCTCGCGGTCGCGCTCGTGGTCATGGTCGTGCTGACGTTCCTGCCGACCTCGTACGTCATCGAGCGACCGGGACCGGTCTACAACACGCTGGGCACGGCGCGGGCCTCCGACGGCACCGAGGTGCCCCTCATCTCGGTGGACGGCGCTGACACGTACCCCACGGAGGGATCGCTGGATCTGCTCACGGTGCAGGTCGTGGGCAACCGCGAGCGGACGCCGTCGTGGTTCGAGCTGGCGACCGCCTGGTTCGATCCGAGCCGCGCGGTGGTGCCCCTCGCGTCGGTGTTCCCGGAGGGCCAGACCAGCGACGAGCGCAACGAGCAGAGCGCCGCGCTGATGGTCGATTCGCAGAAGGAGGCCACGGCGGCGGCCCTGTCCGAGCTCGGCTACGACGTGCAGCCCGAGTTCAGCGTGTACTCGTTCGTCGAAGACTCCGCCGCCGAAGGCATCCTCGAGGTCGGCGACCGGATCATCGCCGCAGAGGGCGTCGAGGTGACCGACGTCGACACCTTGCGCGGCGTCGTCAACGACGGCGGCGGGGCGGCGATCGAACTCACGATCGTGCGCGAGGGCGAGCAGACGGACGTCTCGGTCACGCCCAAGGCGACCGAGATCGACGGCGAGGACACACTGCTGCTGGGCATCTCGCTCATCACCGACTACGACTTCCCGTTCGACGTCACGATCCAGCTCGACAACGTCGGCGGGCCGAGCGCGGGCATGATGTTCGCGCTCGGCATCATGGACGTCCTCACGCCCGGCGAGCTCAACGGCGGCGAGCAGATCGCGGGCACGGGCACGATCAGCGGCGACGGGATCGTCGGCCCCATCGGCGGTATCCGGCAGAAGATGTGGGGAGCCAGCGACGCCGGCGCGGCGTGGTTCCTCGCGCCCGCGGGCAACTGCGACGAGGTCGTCGGCCACGTCCCGGGAGATCTCGAGGTGTTCTCGGTCGAGACGCTCGACGACGCTCTCGCCGTGCTCGAGACGATCTCGGCGGACGGCGACACCGGCACGCTGCCGACCTGCACGGCAGGCTGAATCCCCGGCGTTCTGTCAGGCGGGCGGAGAGACCTGCGCGCCGCGCCGCCTAGGATGGAAGGGTGACCACGACCTCGGCGCCGAATGCGGCCACACCCTCCCGTTCCCGACGCGTCATCGCGATTTCGCTGGCGGTGATCGCCGCCCTCGTGGTGGCCTTCTTCATCTTCGCCAACCTCTTCACCGACTGGCTGTGGTATGCGCAGCTGGGCTTCGAATCGGTGCTCGTGACACAGTGGATCGCCAGGGTGGTGATGTTCGCGATCGGGTTCCTGGGCATGGCGGTGCCGGTATGGCTCGCGATCCAGCTGGCGTATCGCCTGCGGCCCGTCTACGCGCGGCTGAGCTCGCAGCTGGACCGCTATCAGGAGGTCGTCGAGCCGCTGCGGCGGCTGGCGATGTGGGGCATCCCGGTGTTCTTCGGCTTCTTCGCCGGATTCGCCGCGTCGGCCCAGTGGGAGACCACGTGGCTGTGGTTCAACGGCGCGGCCACCAACCAGACGGACCCCGAGTTCGGGCTGGACACCGGCTTCTACCTGTTCGCCATGCCGTTCTACACCTCGCTGATCGGGTTCGTCTCGGCGGTGCTGCTGGTGTGTCTGCTCGTGACGGCCGCGGTCGCCTACCTGTACGGCGCCGTGCGGATCGGCCAGCGCGAGCTGCGCATCTCGAAGTCGGCGCGCATCCAGCTCGCGGTGCTCGCCGGCCTCTACCTGCTCGTGCAGGGTGTGAGCCTGTGGCTCGACCGGTACCGCACCCTCGTCGAGCCCGGCGGCATGGGGCGCATCACCGGCCCCGGCTACACCGAGGCCAACGCCGTCATCCCCGGTCAGACCGTGCTCGCCATCATCGCCGTGGTCGTGGCGATCCTGTTCTTCGTCACGGCGATCATCGGCCGCTGGCGCTACCCGCTCATCGCGACCGCACTGCTGGTCGTCTCCGCGATCGTGGTGGGGGTCGGCTACCCCTGGGTCGTCCGGACCTTCCAGGTGCAGCCGAACCAGCTCTCGCTCGAGAGCCAGTACTACGAGCGCAACCTCGAGATGACCAAGTCCGCGTACGGCATCGACGAACTCGACAAGATCGACTACACCGCAGAGGTCACGACCGAGGCGGGACAGCTGCGCGAGGACGCCGACACGACGGCGTCGATCCGCATCATGGATCCCGCGATCATCGGACCCACGGTGCGGCAGCTCGAGCAGTACCGCGCGTACTACCAGTTCGCCGAGCCGCTGGACGTCGACCGCTACGAGATCGACGGGCAGTCGCAGGACACCATCGTCTCGGTGCGGGAGCTGAACACGGATCAGCTCGGCGCGGCGTCGAACTGGCAGAACAACGTCCTGGTGTACACCCACGGCTACGGCATCGTCGCAGCCGCGGGCAATGAGCGCACCGCGGACGGCAACCCCGTCTTCCTCGAGCGCGGCATCCCTGCGCAGGGCTTCCTGTCGGACCAGGAGGACTTCCAGCCGCGGGTGTACTTCGGCGAGACCTCGCCCGAGTACTCGATCGTCGGCGCGCCCGAGGGCACCGACCCGATCGAGCTCGACTACCCCTCCGGCACCGAGGGCTCGAACAGCGAGACGCGCACGACGTTCGACGGCGACGGCGGCCCCAGCCTGAGCAGCGTCTTCAGCCGTCTGCTGTACGCGCTGAAGTTCCAGTCCGAGCAGATCCTGTTCTCGGACTCCGTCAACGAGGACTCCCAGATCCTCTACGACCGCGATCCGAGCCTGCGCGTGCAGAAGGTCGCGCCCTACCTCACGCTCGACAGCGACCCGTACCCCAGCGTCGTCGACGGCCGCGTCGTGTGGATCATCGACGGCTACACCCTGAGTGCGAACTACCCGTACTCCACGACGGTGAGCCTGCAGCAGGCGATCGAGGACTCCAACAACACCGCGCCGCGGTTCGCGCTGGACGACATCAACTACGTCCGCAACTCCGTGAAGGCGACCGTCGACGCGTACGACGGATCGGTCACCCTGTACGCGTGGGATGAGGAGGACCCGCTCCTCCAGGCGTGGCAGAACGTGTACCCGTCGACGCTGAAGTCCGTGGACGAGATGTCGGGCGAGCTGATGAGCCACGTGCGGTACCCCACGGACCTGTTCAAGATCCAGCGGGCGCTGCTCGGCGTCTACCACGTCGACGACGCGCGAGCGTTCTTCCAGCGCGACAACGCGTGGGCGACGCCGAACGACCCGCAGACCGACGCGCGTCTCCAGCCGCCGTACTACCTGACGATGCAGATGCCGGGTCAGGACGACCCGAGCTACTCGATGTTCACGACCTTCATCCCGTCGTCCGAGGCCGGCACGGCCAGCCGCAACGTGCTGATGGGATATCTCGCCGTCGACGCGAACGCGGGTGACACCGCGGGCGAGAAGAGCGACGACTACGGCAAGCTGCGGCTGCTCGAGATCTCCGCCGAGACGACGGTGCCCGGTCCCGGCCAGGTGCAGAACCGGTTCGACTCCGACACCGAGGTGTCCTCGCAGATCAACATCCTGCAGCAGGGCCAGTCCGAGGTGCTCAACGGCAATCTGCTGACGCTTCCGGTGGGCGGCGGGCTCCTGTACGTCCAGCCGGTGTTCGTCCAGGCCTCGCAGGGCACGCAGCTGCCGACGATCCGGAAGATCCTGGTGGCCTTCGGCGACGAGATCGCGTTCGAGGACACCCTCGACGAGGCTCTCAACGCGCTGTTCGGCGGCGAGTCGGGCGCCACGACCGGTGACGAGGGCGTGTCGCCCACGCCGTCGCCGGACGCCACGCCGTCGCCCGACGCCACGCCGTCCCCCAGCCCGTCGCCGACCGAGCCTGCGGTTCCCGCCGACGAGTACCAGGCGGCGCTGGAGGAGGCCCGGCAGGCCATGCTGGACCGCGACGCCGCTCTCGCGGCCGGCGACTGGACCGCCTATGGCGAGGCCGACGCTCGACTCACGGCTGCCGTCGAGACGCTCATCGAGCTCAGCGGCGAGTGACCCGCACCGCGTGAGAGAGCCCCGGCCTCAGGGCCGGGGCTCTTCACGTTCTGGGGACGACGGCCGCAGCGCCGGCGGGGCATCGCGACCGGGTCAGGCCGTGAGGATGGCGTACCAGATCAGCAGGAGGGTCACCAGGAAGCCCGCGAGCTGATTGATCCACAGGAACCGGCGCCATCCGGCCGTGGCCTCGTGCGCGGTGTCGTCGGTGATGCGGCGGTAGGGCCACACGGCGACGAGATACGGCACGGCGACGACGGCGGCCAGGGGGCCGGGCCAGGTCGTCGCGAGCATCGTCGCGCCCGCGGCGGCGTAGCAGGCCAGCGCGAACCACACCGTCCAGCGCGCACCGCGCGCGGTGGCGATCGACGAGATCCCCGCTTCGCGGTCGGCGACGACGTCCTGAACCGCGCCGAACGCGTGCGATGCGACGCCCCACAGGGCGAACGCGACGATGACGATCGCGAGCTGCCAGGTCCAGACGGCGCCGGCGAGGACGAGCCCGTAGACCGCCGGAGAGAAGAAGTGGATGCTGCTGGTGACCGAGTCGGCGAACGGCACCTCCTTCAGCCGCAGGGGCGGTGCGCTGTAGAACACGACGAAGAAGAGACTCGCCGCGAGCACGGCCCACGAGGCGGGGGACCCGACGAGGGCGAGGAAGACCACGAACGGCGCGCACGAGATGCCGGCCGCCCACAGCGTGATGCGATGCATGCGCCGGTCGAGGACAGCGCCGTGCGCGCCCCCCTTGCGGGGGTTGCGCATGTCGGACTCGTAGTCGAACACGTCGTTGATGCCGTACATGGCGAGGTTGTACGGGACGAGGAAGAACAGCGTTCCGATCACGAGGGTCGGATCGATCGCGCGCGTTGTGAGCAGGTAGGCCGCCGCGAACGGATAGGCGGTGTTGATCCAGCTCACCGGTCGTGACGACACGAGGAGCTCTCGTGCCACGCGAGCGGGCGTGAGAGCCCCTGTCGTCATGTCGCCTCCTGGGCGCGTTCGTGGGCGGGCAGCAGCGAGAACACGGCGGGGACGAGGAACGCCGCGCACACGGGGTACGAGAAGTCCTCGAGCGGGGCGAGACCGATCCGAAGGCCGCTGAGGTGCTCGGCCGGATAGGTGAACAGTCCCGCGGCGATCATGGCGTTGTCGAAGACCGCCGTGAGGCCGACGAGGACGACCGCGGCGACGCCGGATGCCGCCATGCGCCGCCCGAACCGCGGCCGCCGCACCGTGGCGAGCGTCACGGCGAGCGTCACGAGCGTGAACGGCACGACGATGAGCGGGTAGGTCATCCGGCCTCCTCCCCGGACCGGGCGACGCGGGAGGCTTCGCGCGCGTCCGCGACCCTGCGCGCGGCACCGTGGACGACGAGGGCCAGGTAGCACAGGAACGCCAGGAACACCGGCTCCTCGAGCGGGAGCTGCGGAGCGAGGTCGACGCCGACGTAGAGCGACGAGTCGCCCTTGACGAACACCCCCGTGGCGATGCCGACGAGATCCCACGCCAGGAAGAAGAGCGTGCCCGCCATCACCGCCACGGCCGTGCGGACGGGCGCGGCGAAGGCCGCGAGACGATAGCGGGCATCGATCGTGCCGATGCCCGCCGTCGAGACCAGGATCGCCGCGAGGTAGAGTCCGGGCACGCGTCAGACCCTCGCGGGTTCCGCGATCGGACCCGGCGAGCGGTCTCCGCGCAGCCGCTTGACGACGAGCTCGGCGGAGATGAGGCACATCGGCAGTCCGATCCCGGGGAGCGCCGAGGTGCCCGCGTAGGCGAGCTGCTCGACCTTGCGCGAGGCGTTGCGCGGCCGGAAGACCGCGCTCTGACCGAGCGTATGGGCGAGCCCGAGCGCGTTGCCGCGCCACGCGTTCAGATCCGAGGCGAAATCCCCCGGCGCGATCGTGCGGCGCACCGTGATGCGGTCGGCGAGGTCCGGGATGCCGCACCAGCCGGCGATCTGCTCGATGACGCGGTCGGCGGCCGCCTCGACGGCCGCATCGCCGTCCCCGTCGGTGCCGCCGTGGCCGAGACCCGGGTCCGCCGGCACCGGCACGAGCACGAACAGGTTCTCGTGCCCCGCGGGCGCCACGGTGTCGTCGGTCGCACTCGGCCGACACACGTACAGCGACGCGGGGGAGGGGATGCGCGGACTCGCGCCGAAGATGTCCTCGAAGTTCGCGCGCCAGTCCTCGGTGAACAGCAGCGTGTGGTGGGCCAGCTGCGGCAGCTCTCCCTCGACCCCCAGGAGCAGCAGGAGCGCTCCGGGTGACGGCGTGCGCGAGGCCCACCACTTCTCGGGGTACGTCTGCAGGTGCTCGGGCAGCAGGGCGGTCTCGGTATGGTGCAGGTCGGCGGTCGAGACGACCAGGTCGGCCTCGTGGACCGCGCCGCCGGCGAGGCGCACGCCGGTGGCGACGGCATCCGTCGTGGTGATCTGCTCGACGGGAGCGCCGGTGACGATCTGCACGCCTCGGGCGCGGGCGAGCCGCTCGATCGCGCGGATGACCTCGGTGAAGCCGCCGCGCGGATACAGCACGCCCTCGTCGAGGTCGAGGTGGCTCATCAGGTGGTACAGGCTCGGAACGCCGTAGGGCGAGCCGCCGAGGAAAACCGCGGGATAGCCGAGGATCTGACGCAGCCGCTGATCGACGAAGCGCTTGTCGACGTGCGACGCGAGCGTGCGGGTCAGCAGCGGCGCCAGCTGCGGCATGCGTCGCAGCAGCGCGGGATCGCGCAGCCCCGCCGTCGTCTCGTAGGTGTCGTAGAGGAACCGCGTGACGGCGAGATCGTAGGCGTCGGCGGCGGAGTCCAGGTAGGCCGCCAGTCGCGCGCCGGCGCCGGGCTCGATGCTCTCGAACAGGGCGGTGGCCTCTTCGCGACCCGAGCGGACGTCGACCGGGGCGTGCGCGGGATCCGAGGCGGGCTCGGTGTACACGCGGTACGCCGGGTCGAGCGTGACGAGGTCCAGCTCGTCCGCGGCCGTCGTGCCCAGCAGTCGGAAGAAGTGCTCGAACACCTCGGGCATCAGGTACCAGCTGGGTCCGGTGTCGAACCGGAAGCCGTCCTGCTCCCACGAGCCGGCGCGTCCGCCGACGTCGTCGCGGGCCTCGAAAACGGTCACGGTCCAGCCCTCTTCGGCCAGCAGCGCCGCCGTGGCCAGTCCCGCGATCCCGCCGCCGACGACGGCGGCGGATCCGGGCTTCTGTGCGCGCACGGTCATGTCCGTACCTCCCTCGGAGAGAAGCCGAGCGCGGCGCGCGCGGCCAGACCCGCCTTGACGGGGTCGGGCACGCGCACGCGCACGCCCTCGTCACCGCCGCGGCGCAGGCGCGTCGAGAGCGCGGCGAACAGGTCGTGGGCGGCCGTGACGGCGCGGCGGCAGTCCGCGGGGAGCTGCGGGACGACCGCGGCGGCCGCCGCGAGATCCGCGTCGATGCGGTCGAGCACCTCCTCGCGCGTCGTTCGGCCGTCTGTCACGCCGAGGTAGTCGCGTCCGAGATCGGACGCGTCGTGGTCGAGGTCGCGCAGGAAGTTCACGTCCTGGAAGGCTGCCCCCAGGCGCCGGGCGCCCTCGACGACGGCGGGGTCGGGGCGGGGCGGGACCGTGGAGCCGGCGCCGACGAACACCTGCAGGCACATGAGGCCGACCACCTCGGCCGAGCCGTAGACGTACTCGTCGTGCGAAGCGTCATCGTGCGTCGCCGTCGACAGATCCGTCCGCATGGAGGCGAAGAACGGGCGCACGAGGTCCTCGCCGATGCCGCATTCACGTGCCGTGCGTGCGAACGCGTGCACGATCAGGTTCGAGCTGAACCCGCGATCGATCGCGGCGAGCGTCTCGGTCTCGAGGTCGTCGAGCACGGTGTGCAGAGCCTCGGGCGGGAGGCCGGCCGCGGCGCCGGGCCCGTCGACGATCTCATCGGCGACGCGCACGAGAGCGTAGACGGCGCGCACGTGCGGCCGCGGGCGCGGGCCGAGCAGGCGGCATGCGAGATTGAACGACGTCGAGTAGCGCGCGATCACGCGGTCGGCTGCGTCCTGGGCGGTCGCGTCGTAGAGGGCCAGACCGGTCGCCTCTCCGTCGCGGTGGACGGGTCCGTTCACGGCATACGCTCCTGGATGCGGTCGGCGAGGCTGTGCACCAGCCGCCGCGCGCGCGGCGGGAGCTCGTCGTCGTCATCGGTGCGCACGCCGTCGAGCGTATCGTCGATGAGGCCCCGCAGTCGCGCGCCGGCACCGCTCGCCTCGAGCGCGCGCTGCGCGGCGCGCACGGCGATCGGACCGGTCCGGGCCACCTGGAGCGCCGAGTCCACCTGGGGCCAGGATCCGCTCTCGCGGGCGAGCGCGACGAGCGCGGTGCGCTTGGACTCCCGCAGGTCGCCCCCGGATTCGCGCCCCGCCTGCTCCTCTGTGCCGAACGCCCCGATCAGGTCGTCGACCAGCTGGAACGCCAGGCCGAGTCGGTCGGCGTCGTGCTCGAGACGGGCGAGGGCCGTGTCCGTCGCGCCGGCGAGCGTCGCGCCGGCGACGAGGGGGGCTCGGAACGAGTAGACGGCGGTCTTGCGGAACGCGGTCGCCAGGAGCGCGTCGGCGTCGGCTTCGGCCGGGACGACACTGTGCTCGACGTCGGTGAGCTCGCCGGCGGCCGACACCAGCACGGCGTCGTCGAGGAGGTCGAGGATGCGGGTCCGCGCGTCGGGTGCGACATCGGCCGTGGCCGCCATGCGCAGCGCCTCGTGCAGCAGCAGGTCGCCGGCGAGGATCGCCGCGGCCTCGCCGAGCAGTCGCGTGCCCGCGGCGTCCGCACCGCGCGTGCGGGCGCGGACGCGGAACTCGCCGGCGACGTTCGGCACGCCGCGCCGCACGGTGTCGTGGTCGATCACGTCGTCGTGGACGACGAAGGCGGCGTGCAGCAGCTCGAACGAGGCCGCGACCTGGTGCAGGCCGGGAACGGCCTGCACGTCGCCGCCGAACGCGTCGAAGGCGTCGCACACGAGTGCGGGCCGGAACCGCTTGCCGCCCCGCGCGGCGCGGCCGAGCGCCTCGCTCAGCGCGACGAAGGAGTCGCCCAGCGGCAGCGCCCGCGTGCGCACCCGCTCGAGCGCGGTCTCGATCGCGAGGTCGAGCTCGGGGCGGTCGGATCTCAGGGTCATGAGGCTCGTCGCTGCAGTGCGGCCGGCTCGAACAGGTTCAGCTGCTGCGCCTGCAGCACCAGCCACGGGCTGAACGCCCACGGCGTCGACCGGAGCGACGCGGCGAGCTCGGCGGGATCGACCCAGCGGGCGTCGACCACCTCGAGCGGATTGAGGGTGGGCTCCTGCGTCGTGCGCGCGGTGTACACCGGGCACACCTCGTGCTCCACCATGCCGGTGGCGTCGACGGCGCGGTAGCGGAACAGGGGGAGCGCCAGCTCGATGTCGGTGAGGGTGAGTCCGAGCTCGAACTCGGCGCGTCGGCGCACCGCGGCGATCACGGGCTCGGCCGGTCGCGGGTGACCGCAGAACGAGTTGCTCCACACACCGGGCCACGTCTTCTTGTCGAGGGCGCGGCGTGTCACCAGCACCCGGCCGTCGGGGCCTACGACGTGGCATGAGAACGCCAGGTGCAGAGCGGTGTCGGTGCCGTGGACGCTGCTCTTCGGCGCGGTGCCGATCGCGCGGCCGTCCTCGTCCAGCAGGACGACGTGGTCGGTATCGGTCATGGTGCCTCCCTGAGTATTCGCTAGCTAAGCTAGCAATAGCTGTGCGGTCGATGCTACAAGGGAAGGGGGGTGGTGTCCATGAATCCACAGGCGCCCAAGGCGCAGACCGATCACGATCGCGCCGTGATGGACATGCTGGTCGCCGTGCGCGCGTTCAGCGACGCGCTGGATCGCATGAACGGCGGCATGAAGGACGACATGGACATGAACGCCTCCGACCTCGCCGCGCTGCGGATGCTGATCATGCGGGAGCAGCGGGGCGAGCCCGTGAGCCCGCACGACGTCGCCCGACACCTGCGCATCTCGACAGCCTCGACGACGAAGCTGCTCGACCGGCTCACCCACGCCGGCCACGTCGAGCGGCTGCCGCATCCGACGGATCGGCGCGCGCGGGTCATCAAGCTCACGCAGGAGTCGCGTCGGACGTTCTACCGTCACTTCGGCGATCGCATGGCAGCCATGCGTGCGATCGCCGATCGCTACGACGAGGCCGAACTCGGGCTCATCGTGCGATTCCTCGGCGAGATGGGCGACGCGATCTCCGAGGAGAAAGCCTGATCCGATCCGGATTCGCCGACGGTGCGGCGCGAGCCGGGCGAGTCTCCGAAGCCCCCTCGAACGCGAAGAAGGCGCCCCTTCCGGGACGCCTTCTTCACTGTATTTCCGTTGCGGGGACAGGATTTGAACCTGCGACCTCTGGGTTATGAGCCCAGCGAGCTACCGAACTGCTCCACCCCGCGGCACAAGAGAAAAGCCTAGCACGGCTCCGGAGCATCGTCCAATCGGGGCCGCGACCGCCGCTCCGCTTGCTCCGCGCGGCAGCCCGCGGCCAGGATGAGGACATGACGACCTCCGCGTCCCTCGCGCTCGGGATCGCCCAGTTCTCGCCCTCCGCCGACCCGGCCGCGAACCTCGACGCGATCGGGGGGCTGGTCGCGACCGCTGCCGGTCGCGGCGCTCGTCTGGTGGTGCTGCCGGAGTACTCCAGCTACTTCATCGACCCCTTCGACCGCTCGCTCGTGGAGCACGCGCAGGCGCTGGACGGACCGTTCGTGTCGCACCTGCGGGCACTCGCCGCCGAGCACGGGGTCGTCGTCGCCGCCGGCGTCGTCGAGCGCGGCAGCGACGAACGGCGCGTCCGCAACACGGCGGTCGCCGTCGGCGCGGACGGCCTGCTGGCGCGGTACCGCAAGATGCACCTGTACGACGCGTTCGGCCAGCGCGAGAGCGACTGGGTCGAGGCCGGCGAGATCGAGGCGCCCCAGGTGTTCGACCTGGGCGGCCTGCGGTTCGGCCTCATGACGTGCTACGACCTGCGCTTCCCCGAAGTGGCCCGAACGCTCGCGGATGCCGGGGCCGACGTCATCCTCGTGCCCGCCGAGTGGGTGCGGGGCGCTCTGAAGGAGCACCACTGGCGCACGCTGCTGCACGCCCGTGCGATCGAGAACACGCTCTTCGTCGCCGCCGCCGACCATCCGCCGCCCCTCGGCGTCGGCAATTCGATGGTCGTGGATCCGCAGGGGGTCGAGATCGCCGCCGTCGGCACGGTCACGGACGTCGCGGTGGCGCACCTCGACGTCGGGGCGGTGCCCCGGGTCCGGCGCGTGAATCCGGCGCTCGCGCTGCGTCGATTCGGCGTCGAGCCGATCGGCTAGGTCAGGAGAGGGCCGCGAGCCGGGCCGCCGCCTCCTCGAGCACGTCGAAGCGCTTGCAGGCCGCGAACCGCACCAGTGAGGCGTACTCGTCCCGGCGTCCGGCCCCGACGAACGCCGTCATGGGGACGGCGACGACGCCCGCGCGATCGGGCAGGGCACGGCAGAACGCGTGCGCGTCGGCGGCGCCCAGCGCCGCGGCATCCGCCACCGTGAAGTACGAGCCCGCCGGCGTCGACACGTCGAACCCGGCCTCGCGCAGTCCCGCGCCCAGGACGTCGCGCTTGCGACGGAGCGTGTCGGCGGCCTCGGCGAACACCTCGTCGGGAAGGCGCAGCCCCGCCGCGATCGCCGGCTGGAAGGGACTGCCGTTGACGTAGGTGAGGAACTGCTTGACGGCCAGTACGGCGTCGATCAGGTCGTCGGGGCCGGATATCCAGCCGATCTTCCAGCCGGTGGTCGAGAACGTCTTGCCGCCCGACGAGATGGTGAGTGTGCGCTCGGCGGCACCCGGCAGAGTCGCGATGGGGGTGTGAGGGGTGTCGAACACGAGATGCTCGTACACCTCGTCGGTCACGATCAGCGCGTCGTGGCGCTCGGCGAGCCGCACCACCTCGGCGCGGACAGCCGCGTCGAGCACGGTGCCGGTCGGGTTGTGCGGATCGTTGACCAGGATCACGCGCGTGCGATCGGTGACCGCCGCCGCGAGCTCGTCCAGGTCGGGCTGGAAGTCCGGCCAGCGCAGCGGCACCGTCACCAGGCGGGCGCCCGCGAGACCCGCGAGGGCCGCATACGCGTCGTAGTACGGCTCGAACACGACGATCTCGTCGTCGGGGCCCTCGACGAGCGCGAGCAGCGCCGCGGCGATCGCCTCGGTCGCCCCCGCCGTGACGAGGACCTCGCGCTCCGGATCGAGCGCGATGCCGTAGAAGCGCCGCTGGTGCTCGGCGATCGCCAGCCGCAGGTCGGGGATGCCCCGGCCGGGCGGATACTGGTTGAGCCCCGCGGCTATCGCCTCGCGAGCCGTCTCGAGGACGATCGCAGGACCGTCCTCGTCGGGGAAGCCCTGCCCGAGATTGATCGCTCCGGTTCGGGCCGCCAGGGCCGACATCTCGGCGAAGATGGTGGGGTGGATCGTGCCGTCCGCGCCGACGAGGCCGGCGCCGGCGGCGGCGCGGCGCCACGCACCGGGTATGTGTCGCATCGGGTCGAGGCTACTCGCCCGTGCGCAGGGAACGGGGCGCGGATTGCTATGCGAGTCCAATGCAGGGCATAGGCAACGCACAGAATCCGGAGCCACAGTGGACACCGGTTGGCAGAAGGAGCATCCCATGAGCGACGACCAGGGCGAGCGCCCCGAAGATCAGACCCCCCAGACGCCCGCGGCGACCCCCGAGGCCGGCGCGGCGGATGCCGGCGTCGGTGCGTCCGAGACCCGGACCGTGCCGCCTGTCCCGCCCGTGCCGCCCGCCCCGCAGGGCGGTTGGGCCGCACCCACGCCGCCGCCCCCGCCGCCGGCGGGCTACGCGCCCGGTGCCGCGTACGCCCACCCGCAGGGCTACGCTCCTCCGGCGGGGACCGGCGCGGCACCCTCCGCGCACCCGGCGCCGGCTCCCGGCTACACAGGGGCCGCCTTCACCGGCGCGTTCGGCCCGGCGACCGCGACTGCGGACGCGCAGGCCACCACGCCGATCGACGGCGGCGCGGCGGCGCCGACGGAAGAGGCGCCGCAGAAGCAGAAGTCGGGCGCCGGCAAGGTCGCCGCTCTCATCGTCGCAGCCGCGCTGGTCGGCGGCGCCGCCGGACTCGGCGGTGCGTACGCCGGCGTGAACCTGTTCTCGACCAACTCGGCTGCGCCCGCGGCCGGCCCGGTGACGGTGACCGTCAACGACACCGAGTCCGTCAACCAGACCGCGGGCATCGCGGCCAAGGTCGTGCCGAGCGTCGTGACGATCTACGCGACCGGCGCGAGCGGCAGCGGCACCGGGTCGGGCGTCGTGCTCTCGAGCGACGGCTACGTCGTGACCAACACGCACGTCGTCACGCTCGACGGGGCCACCGGCGACGCGGCGATCCGGGTCACCACCAGCGACGGCCGCGTGTACGACGCGACGGTCGTCGGCACCGACCCGACCTACGACCTCGCCGTCATCAAGCTCACCGACGCCACCGACCTCACGCCCATCGACTTCGGCGACTCGTCGGCGCTCAACGTCGGCGATGAGACGGTCGCCGTCGGGGCGCCCCTGGGGCTGCCGAACACGGTGACGACCGGCATCGTGAGCGCGCTGAACCGCTCGATCGAGATCGCCTCGTCGGCCGCGCCCGATTCCGGGGACGGATCGGACTCCGGCGGTCAGGATGGCGAGACGCCCTTCTTCTTCGACTTCGGGCAGGGGTCGGGTTCCGGCTCGGCGAACGAGTCGATCAAGATCGCCGTCATCCAGACGGATGCGGCGATCAACCCCGGCAATTCCGGCGGTGCGCTCGTCGATTCGTCGGGTGACCTGATCGGCATCAACGTGGCCATCGCGTCGGCCGGCGGGTCGTCGGGAACGGCCGGGTCGATCGGCGTCGGCTTCTCGATCCCGTCCGACATCGTCCAGCGCATCACCGACGACATCATCGCCGACGGCACGGCGTCGCACGGTCTGCTCGGGGCGAGCGTGCAGTCGGCGGCGTACGTGGACGGAGTGACCATCACCGGCGCCTACGTGGCGGACGTCACCGCCGATGGAGCCGCAGCTGCCGCGGGCATCCAGGCCGGCGACATCGTCACCGGGTTCAACGGTGTGCCGATCACCGACTCGGTCGACCTCACCGCGCAGGTGCGCGCGGCGGCGGCGGGAAGCGACGCGACCGTCACCTACGTCCGCGGCGACCAGTCGTTCACGGTCGATGTGACCCTCGGCTCGCTGACGCAGTAGCGCCTCGGGCTCCGGACGCCACCCCGCGATAGGCTCGCGGGGTGGCGTCCTTCTCCTTCGGCGCGGGCAACGCGCGCCAGCTCGCCGCACTCCCGCTCCAGCTCGCGGGGCGCCTCGCGACCGCGCTCATCCCGCGTTCCCGCGACCAGTGGGTGTTCGGCTGCGCGGTGGGCATCGCCGACGGCGCCCTCGCCCTGTGGCGCGTCGCGGACGGCGAAGGCGTGCCCGCGGTGTGGCTGGTCGCGTCCGTGCGTGAGCGCGCCGAGGCCGAGCGCCTGGGCATCCCCGCCGTCGCCCGCGACTCTCTCCGCGGGTGGTGGCGCACGGCACGTGCACGCGTCGTGGTCGTCACGCACGGCTTCGGCGACGCGAACCGCTACGGCGTGTGGGGCGCGTTCGTGGTCCAGCTCTGGCACGGCATCCCCCTCAAGCGCATCGGACTGGACTCCCCGGCGACGCTGCGACTGCCGGCCGCGCTCCAGCGGATGCTGGGGCCCGAGCGGGCGGCGGCGCTGGTGCGCGTGATGTACCGGTCCTCCGCGCGGCGCATCCGTCTGCTGCCCGCTGCGTCCCACCTGGTGCGGGGAAGACTCGAATCCGCCTTCGGCCTCGCCGACTCCCGCGTGCCCGTCACCGGCGAGCCGCGCGTGGACGTGCTGTCGCAGGGCGGAGCAGCCGAGCGGCGCGACGAAGCGCGCGCTGGCGTCGAAGCCGCGGTCGGTCCGCTCGGGGAGGGCACACGGGTCGTGCTGTACGCGCCGACGTGGCGCGACGGCGACGCGGATCCCGCCGTGCCGCACGCCGGGGAGTGGCGCGAGATCGAGGAGATGCTCGAGCGTCGGGACGCCGTGCTGCTCGTGCGGTCGCACCCGCTCGGTGCGGGCGACTACCGTCCGCCCGCGCCGACGGGGCGCATCCGCGAGATCGGCAGCGACGCCGTGCCCGACATCACGCCGCTGCTGCCCGCGCTGGACGCGCTCGTGACCGACTACTCCTCGATCGTGTTCGACGCCGCCCTCGTACCGGTTCCGGCGGTGTTCCTCGCGCCCGATGAAGCCGAGTACGCCCGCACCCGGGGGTTCTACGGCGCCTACGGCGACGTCGCCGAACAGGTCGCGACGACGTGGACCGACACGTGTGCCCAGCTCGACGCCGTGCTCGGCGACGCCGACGAGCACGCGCGCCGCATCGAGCGCGCCCGGAGGCTCAGCGCCCGCGTGCACGCCTACCGCGACGGCGGTTCGGCGCGCAGGGTGTACGGTGCGATCCAGGCCCGCCTGTCCACGGGCCGCCGGATGGGGGACACATGACGGATGCCCGGTTCACGACCGGGGGCGAGGCGGCCCTGGTGCTCACCGGAATCGGGCCGGCGCCCGGATCGCTCGAGCTGACGGGCGCCCGCGCGCGGGTGTCCGCCCGCCCGACGGTGGAGGGCCAGCGGTGGACGGCGGCACTGCCGCTGCGGGCCGCGCGCTTCGGGGGGCCCGAGCTGCCGCTGCCGTCCGGCGACTACGAGGTCTCGGTCGCGGGCGGCGAGCAGCCGGAGCGGGAGCTGGAGATCGCAGACGTTCCGCTCGCCCAGCTCGGCGGTCTGCGTGCCCAGGTCCAGGACGGTCGCGTGACGGTCGGCCCGCCGATCGATCCCGTCTACGACTCGGGCGAGGGACAGGACGCCCTCGAGCGGCGCTACGCGCTGCGCACCGGAGTCCTCGAGGACGCCGTGTTCTTCGAGAGCTTCTACGGACGCAACGCCAGCTGCAATCCGCTGGCCATCGATCGCGAGCTCGCCGACCGCGTGCCCGGGGCCGTGCGCTACTGGAGCGTCGTCGATCGCTCGGTCGAGGTCCCCGAGGGGGCCGTGGCGGTCGTCGAGGGGAGTCCCGAGTGGTGGCGGGCACGGGCGGTGTCGCGCCTGCTCGTGGTCAACGACTGGCTCCGCCGGAGATTCGTCCGGCGCCGGGGGCAGGTCGTGCTGCAGACCTGGCATGGCACGCCGCTGAAGCGGCTGGCCCTCCACCGCCCCGGCTTCGACCCGCGTCGTGCCGTCGCGGTGCTGCGGGAGTCGCGGCGCTGGGACGTGCTGCTGGCCCAGAACCCGTACGCGGCCGGCATCCTCTCGAAGGCCTACGCGTTCGGGCGGCGACCGGTGTGGGTCGAGGGCTACCCGCGCAACGACGTGCTGGTGCGCGGCGACGGCGCCGACGTGCGCCGGTCTCTCGGCATCCGGCCCGGGGAGCGCACGCTGCTGTACGCCCCGACATGGCGTGACGATCGCCGCGAGATCGTCGACTACATCGATCCGGCGACGCTGGCCGCCGAGGCCGACGCGGTCGTCCTGGTGCGGGGGCACTCGCGCACGCTGCAGCCGGGGCGGGATGCCGTGGGGCCCCGCGTCATCGACGTCACCGGCTATCCCGACACCTCGCGGCTGCTGCTGGCCGCGGACGCGCTGGTCACCGACTACTCGTCCGTCATGTTCGACTTCTCGGTCACGGGCAAGCCGATGTACTTCCTCGTGCCCGATCTCGAGCGGTACCGCGGCGAGCTGCGGGGCTTCTACTTCGACCTCGCTGCGCGTGCGCCCGGTCCGCTGGTGCGGACGCAGGAGGAGCTGGTCGACGCGCTCGCGGCGGATCCCGCCCGGCACGCCGAGGCCTACGCGTCGTGGCGTGCGCGGTTCAACGCGCGCGAGGACGGCCGCTCGGCGGAGCGGGTCGTGGCGCGCATGCTCGACCAGGGATTCGTGCCACGCGGCTGACGCCGGGGCACCTCATGGCAGGGGCGTGTTGCGTTCGCCCAGTCGAGATGTGTCGACGGTGTCGTCGGCTCCGCTGACGACACCGATCACGAGGCCGGCGCCCCATGCCAGATGCATCGTGGGAAGCACCGCGGCCGTCCAGAGCCGATCGCGCCACCCGCGTCCGCCGCCGGGCCCGGCGGCCATGACGAGGATCAGGACCGCATACGCGGCCAGCGGCACATAGACCACGGATGCCGCGACCGCCCACGCGCCCGTGAGCACCCCCGACAGCTGAAGCGCTCCGACGACGACGCTCAGCACGGCGTCGATCACCAGCATGGGCGGCGCGAAGAAGCGCAGCGAGTTGCCGCGACCGAATCGACGGACCAGCTCGCCGCGCCAGCGGCCGGTGGCGAAGAACTGGCGAGCCAGGCGCGGCCAGCTGTCGCGCGGCCAGTACGTCACCGCCAGGCCGGGGTCGAACCACACGCGGTAGCCGGCGCGCTGGATCCGCAGGTTGAGCTCCCAGTCCTCCCCGCGACGGATCGACTCATCGAACAGGCCCACCTCCTCCAGCACCGCACGCCGCATGACGCCGAGGTAGGCCGATTCGGCCTCGCCCTCGTCGTCGCTGCCGTGGTAGGCGCCGCCGCCGAGCCCGATGGGGGAGTTGTACGCCCTCGCGACGGCCCGCTGGAAGGCCGTGCGGCCTTCGGCGCGCATGAGCCCGCCCACGTTCGCCGCGCCGGTGCGCTCGAGGGTCGCCAGCGCACGGCGCGTGTATCCGGGCTCCAGCTCCGAGTGCGCGTCGACGCGGACGACCGTCGGATGCACTCCCGCCCGGATCGCGAGGTTCAGGCCCTTCGGGATGTCGGCGCCGGGGTTGTCCACGAGGACGATGCGCTCGTCGCCGGCGGCGAGTCGCTGGGCGATCTCGGTCGTGCCGTCGGTCGACGGGCCGAGCGCGAGCACGAGCTCGAAGGGCACCGCGAGGTCCTGGGCGAGCACCGACTCGACGGCGGGGACCAGGTGCTCGCGCTCGTTCAGCACCGGCATGACGAACGTCACGCCCGCGCCGGTCGGGACCGGCGGCGCGTTCCGTCGCGGCCGATCGGGGGTGTGCACGCGTCCGATCATGTCATGAAGCGCACGGTCGCTAGGCTGAAGCGGTGAAGCTGTTGACGGATGCCCGCAAGGCCGTCGCCCTTCTGCGTCGTGCGCTCGCGCAGCGTTCGGCCGTCATCGACGTGAGGCATCGGCTCGCCGGGCGACCGCAGCATCCTCCGGTGCATTTCCGCGTCGCGGTCTACTTCGCCGACGGCGCCGTGAACATGTACCAGATGCGCCAGTGGTACAAGCCGCTCGCCGCCATCGCGAAGAGGTGGCCCGTCGTCGTCCTCAGCCGTTCGGCGACCGGCGCGCGGGCGCTGCTGGCGGACGACGCTCTGCCGGTGGCGTTCGTTCCCACGGTGCGCGACCTCGAGCGCTTCGTCGCCCGCCAGGACATCCGTGTCGTGCTGTACGTCAACCAGAACACCCGCAACTTCCAGATGTTCCGCTACGGACGCCGCTGGCACGTCTTCATCAACCACGGTGAGTCCGACAAGATGTACATGACCACGAACCAGTTCAAGGCGTACGACTACGCCCTGGTCGCCGGCGACGCCGCCCGCGAGCGGCTGTCACGGGTGCTGTGGGACTACGACATCGATCGCCGGACGATCGAGATCGGCCGCCCGCAGGCCGATCACTATTCGGGCGACCTGCCGTACACCCCGGACGATCGCACCGTGGTGCTGTACGCCCCGACGTGGGAGGGCGATCGCCCGAGCGCGCACTACGGATCGATCTCGACCCACGGCGAGGAGCTCGTCTCGGCTCTGCTCGCGAGCGGCCGGCACCGCGTCATCTACCGGCCCCACCCCCGCTCGGGCGTCGTGAACGCGGAATACGGCGCGGCGAACCGCCGCATCGCCGCGGCGATCGCGGCGGCGAACGCGGCGGATCCCGCCGCCCAGCACGTCCACGACACGCGTCCCGACCTGGGCTGGCAGCTCGCCGCGGCGGATGTCGCGATCGTCGACATCTCGGCGATGGTCTACGACCGTCTGGCTGCAGACCGGCCGCTCCTGATCACGCGGCCGGTCGATCCGGCCGCGGCCATCGACGAGCACGGCTACCTCTCGGCGTGCGAATGGCTCGACGCGTCGCGGGCGGACGCCATCGTCGACGAGGTCGACCGTGTGCTGTCGGACCCGAACGCCGTCGCCCGCCTGGAGCAGTGGGTGCGGCACTACTTCGGCGACACCGCTCCCGGGGCCGCCAGCGCCCGCTTCGAAGCGGCGATCGCGCGGCTGATGGCCGAGTGGGACGACTGGCACGTCCGCACGGCCGGCCCGTCCGAGGCCGAGCCTGCGGAGGCCGAGGCGGACCTCGACGAGAGCGTCTAGTCAGGACTCCAGCGGCGGTGCGGGCGGTTCGGCGGCTCGTCGGCGGCTCAGCCGTCGCGTCGCGTCTCCTGCGGCCTGGGCGCCGCGCGCGACGGCTCCGGCGATCGCCCCCGACGCCGAGCGGACCGCGCGCGTCGCGGCAGCCTCGATCCGGACCGAGCCCGGACGCGGCTCGATGTCCGCCGGGACCGTGGGCGGCGGCGGTCCGAACGCCCGCCGGGACGCCACGAGCACGCGCCGACCCAGCACGTGGTTGCCGGCTCCGCCGATGGCCGCCCCGATGCCGAACGGCAGCGCCTTGCCGATCCATGACGCACCGCCGCGGGCGGCGAATTGACGCACGAACGCCGACTTCAGCCGATCCACGAGAGGTCCGACGGCCGCGCGCGGCAGCGTCTTGGTGACCAGCTCGCCCCAGTAGCGATCTCGTGCGACGCCCTGTCCGGAAGCCTGGCGCGCCAGCTGGGCGACGAGATCGACACCCTCCTGGCCGAGCATCAGCGTGAGCACGAGGGCGCGGGCACGGTCGGGGTCGGCGACGGCGATGCCGTGGACCTCCGCCACCGACTGCGCGAACAGCGTCGTGGCCTCGAGGAACCCGACCGTCTCGACGCCGCTGAGGGCCAGCGTGACGCCCGTGCCGACGCCCGGGACGACAGCCGTCGCCCCCACCGCGGCTCCGCCGGTCGTCACGGCGGCGAGATATCGTCGCTCGAGCATGCGGACGAGCGCCTCGGAATCGGCGGCGGGATGCCGCAGCCGCAGGCTTCGCAGATGCGCGAGCACCGCGGGGCGCTGGATCGACAGGACGCGGTCGAGCACGCGGATCGCGGCGGGATGCTCGGGCGATCCCGCCGGCGGCAGTCCGCCCTGCCACGGCGAGTCGTCGGGCAGCGAGTGGATGCGGTGCACCGTGTCGGCCATCGGGCCGATCCTACGCAGGAGCTCTGTGCGGGGCCTGAGGGCCCGCCGGGCTCACACGAAGAGGTTCGCGCGCTCGAGATCCTCGGCGAAGTCGACCTCGACGGCGTACAGGTCCGAGATGTCCAGCGGCTGCACCCGCAGGCCGTCCTCGGCGATGGCGAGCTCGAGGCCGCGCTCGAAGTAGTCCTGGTCGTCGACGCGGGCGAGCTGGCGCACGAAGGCGCGCTTGTCGCCGCCGGAGATGTAGTTGATGCCGACGGCCTCGCCGATGCCGCCGACGACCGTCTTCGACAGCTCGGCGATGTGGCCGGCCGCCGTGGTGGTGTACTTGACCTCTTCATCGCCGACTCGCGCGGTGTTGACGGTCACGAACGACTGGTCGCGCTCGACGAGGTCGATCGCGCGACCGAGAACGCGGGGGTCGAACACGACGTCGCCGTTCATCCACAGCACGCCGCCCCGGCCGGTGCGCGTCAGGGCGCTCAGCAGGCTCTTGGACGTGTTCGTCTGGTCGTAGCGGTCGTTGTGGACGTAGGCGACGTCCGGGAAGGCTTCGACGATCGTCTCGGCGCGGTAGCCGACGACGGTCGTGATCCGCGCGGCGCTGCCGAAAGCGGCGCGGATGTTGTCATGCTGCTGCCTCATGATGCTGCGGCCGTCGCCGAGGATCGTGAGGGGCTTGGGCAGGCTGCGACCGAGTCGCGATCCCATGCCGGCTGCAAGAATGACGATGTTGATGGTCAAAGGGGCGCTCCCGAGGCTGAGGTTTCACGGTGTATTCACCTGATGGCCACCTCTTTGTGTGGGTCCAAGGTACCGAAGCCCACCTGCGAGCACGCAGAGTGTGGCGGGTCCGATGCCGATTCGTGACATTTCGTTGCGTGCGCGACGCGTGTACGGCGGGGGAGTGCCGCGTCGGCGAGGGTGCTTGATACCTTGGATCGGTGACAGCGTCGCTTCCGATGCCCCACGAGGCCGATCCGGACGAGCCGGGCGGCCGTCCCTCGCGCCCTCGCGTGGTCCGGCTGCCGGCGCACCCGGGTCCGCCTCCTCCGCTGCCTCCCGATCTCGCCCTCCCCGATGTGGACGTGCCCCCGCGTCCGCCTCTGCCGGCGACCGATCGCGGCGCAACCGCGGACGAGGCCCCTGCTGACACGGTGCTCGCCCCCTCCGACGCTCCGGCGCCGGTCGAGCCTGAGAGCGAAGACGCGTCGAACGCCGACGACGTCGCTGACGAGGTGGAGGACGAGATCGATACCGAAGTGGATGCGCCGGACGAGGTGATCGACGACGTCGCGACGACCGCGGACACCGCGGAGGACGTCGCGACGGCCCCGGAAGACGTCGACGACGTCACGACGACCGCGGACGACGTCACGACGACCGCGGACGACGTCGGCACGACCGATGCCCCCGTGCACGACGACATCGCGGAGGAGGAGGAAGAGGAGGCCGTGGAGACCGACGGCGCCGCCGCGATCGCGGCCGTCGAGGACGAGGCCGACTCCTCGGCACCGGTCGAGGAGGGCCCGGCGGCCGTCGAACTGCCCGAGGGCTTCACACCCGTCGTCCCGGACGACGCGAAGACGGTGCTCGAGCTCCGCGCGGTGACCAAGACGTTCGGCGGCGTGCGGGCGGTCGAGGCGATCGACCTGAGCGTGCCGGCCGGCACCTTCTACGGCCTGGTCGGTCCCAACGGCGCCGGCAAGACGACGACCCTGTCGATGATCGCCGGACTGCTCCGGCCGGATTCCGGCACGATCAGCGTCGCGGGGGTCGATGCCGGGGAGCGTCCACGCGCCGCCAAGAGCCTCATGGGCGTGCTGCCCGATCGCCTGCGCACGTTCGACCGGCTCACCGGTCGCCAGCTGCTGTTCTACTACGGCGCCCTGCGGGGGATGAAGCCGGCGATCATCGAATCGCGCACCGCCGACCTGGCCCGCGCGTTCGACCTCTCAGACGCGCTCGGCCGCGTCGTGTCGGACTACTCGGCGGGCATGCTCAAGAAGGTCATGCTGGCGGGCGCCATGATCCATGCGCCGCGCCTGCTCGTGCTGGACGAGCCGTTCGAAGCCGTCGACCCGGTCTCCAGCGCCGTGATCCTCGAGATCCTGTCGGCGTACGTCGCCCACGGCGGGACCGTGATCCTCTCGAGCCACGGCATGGACCTCGTCGAGCGCGTGTGCTCGCGCGTCGCGGTGATCGTGGCAGGACAGGTGCTGGCGGAGGGCACGGTCGACGAGGTGCGCGGCGAGCTCACTCTCGAGCAGCGCTTCGTCGAGCTCGCCGGCGGCCTCAGCGACGTGGAAGGCCTCGAGTGGCTGCATACATTCTCCGACTGAGGTTCGCCATGCTGGTCGGCGCCCTCCGCGGGGGCGCCTCGCATGCCACGCGCATGACGATCGCGATGACGCTGCTGGTGATGGGCGTCATCGGCGGATGCTGGGCACTGCTGTCGCTGCGCGATGCGGCGCCCGCCGTCGCCATGTCGGTCATCGTCCTGGGAGGGTCGGCGGTGACGCTCGGGTTCGCACTCGCGCCGCTCATCCTCGGCGCATCCGATCCGCTCGATCCGCGCCGGTTCGTCCTTCTGGGCATGCCCTTCCGCAGTCTGTCGTTCATGCTCGTGGTCGCCGGCTTCATCAGCATCCCGATCGCCGCGCTGTCGACGCTCGCCGTCAGCGTCGGCACCGTGTGGTCGTCGTTCGGCGCGGGTGGGATGGCGGTGTTCGCGGGGGGCTTCCTCGGTGTGCTGACGTGCGTCCTGCTGGCCCGCGTGTGCATGTCGCTGGCGTCGGCGTTCCTCAGCGAACGCCGCTCGCGCGAGCTGTCGGGCCTCTTCGTCCTCGCCATCGTCGTCGTCGTGGTCCCGGTGGGCGTGTTCCTGGCGTCGCTGGAATGGGGCGGCGCCGTCCCGACGCAGCTCGCCGCCGCCGCGGACGCGCTCGCCGTCACGCCGCTCGGCGCTCCGTGGGCGTACGCCGGCCTCGTCGCCGCCGGCTCGCCCGACGCCGCGCGCTCCCTGCTGATCGCCCTCGTGAGCGTCGCGGCGCTCGGCGCCGTGTGGGTGTGGCTGGTTCATCGCGCGCTGACGACGACCGAGCGCCCGGCCACGACCCGCGAGCGTGCCGGCCTCGGCTGGTTCGCCGTCGCCCCCGGGACGGCGGGCGGCGCGATCTCGGCCCGCAGCCTGATGTACTGGTTCGGCGACCGGCGCTATGTGGCGAACATCCTCATCATTCCGCTCGCGGCGGCGGTCACGATGATCCCGCTGCTGGTGGCGGGCGTCCCGTTCGAGTACGCCGTGCTGATCCCGGTCCCCTTCGCGGCGCTGTTCCTGGGCTGGCTTCCGCACAACGACCTCGCCTATGACTCGACCGCGCTGTGGATGCACATCTCTGCGGGTGTGCGCGGGGTCTCGGACCGGCTCGGCCGTCTCGTCCCGATCCTGCTGATCGGCGTGCCGCTGCTGGCCATCGCGATCCCGCTGGCCGTGTCGTTCCACGGCCGCTGGGCCTTCCTGCCCGCACTGACGGGGCTGAGCGTCGCACTGTTCTTCTCGGCGCTCGGGCTGTCGAGCATCTCGTCGGTCGTGGCTCCGTACGCCGTGTCGCGACCCGGTGAGAGCCCCTTCCAGCAGCCCCAGCGCACCGGGCCGACCGGCGTCTTCGCTCAGGGGCTGGTGTTCGCGGGAGCCGTCCTGTTCAGCGTGCCGGCGCTGTGGCTCAGCTGGCGGGCGCTCACCGAGGACATCGAACTGGCCTCGTCGGCGCTGTGGGCCGGCGTGCTCGTGGGCGGGGCCGTGTTCGTTCTCGGCGTCGCGATCGGCTGGGCCGTCTTCGAACGGCGGGGCGATCGACTCATGGAGTTCGCGGAGTCGACCTGAGGGCGCGATCGCGCCGGCCCGGCTACACTGTCAGACCATGAGCACTCCCCTCGACAGCCCCGATCAGGGCGGCCTCGCCACCCTCGACCGCGAACTCGAAGAGCTCATCCGCGAGGAGAACATCGAGCCGGGCGACCACGAGCGCTTCTCGCACTACGTCAAGAAGGACAAGATCCTCGAGTCCGCGATCACCGGCAAGCCGGTGCGGGCGCTGTGCGGCAAGAAGTGGACTCCGGGGCGGGACCCCGAGAAGTTCCCGGTGTGCCCCACCTGCAAGGAGATCTACCAGTCCCTGCAGCAGTGACGCCGAGACGTCGCGTCAGCCCGCGGCGTCCGCGTAGACCGTCGGGATCGCCGGCTCCGACCGGCTGAGTCCGAGCGCCTGCACGGGCAGCTCCGCGCGGACGGCGGCATGATGCGCACGCGCCGCTTCGACGCCCGCGTGGCCCTCGAAGGCGTCCTCCACGTCGCCGCCGACGACCAGCGGCACCTGCAGCGCACGGGCGCCCGCATGCCCGTCCGGCGTGTCGAGGTCCTCGAAGCCGTCCGAGACGGCGATCAGCTCGCTCGTCGCCGTGCCGTCCGCCAGGGTTCGGAAGGCGGCCTTCCGTCCGCCCCGCGATCCCTTGTCGGCCGACGACTTGGCGACCCCGACCCATCCGCCGGCGGAATCCTGGCGTGCGACGAGCTTGTAGACCATGCCCGCCGTGGGCGTGCCCGACCCGGTGACCAGCTGGGTGCCCACCCCGTAGGCGTCGACGGGCGAGGCCGCGAGAGCGGCGATCGCGTACTCGTCGAGGTCGCTCGTGACGGTGATGCGGGTGGACCGCGCGCCGAGGGAGTCCAGCTGCGCGCGCACGGCCGCCGCCACCGTGGGCAGGTCGCCCGAGTCGATGCGAACGCCCCCGAGCGCGGTGCCGCCGACGCGCACGGCCGTCGCCACGCCCGTGGGGATGTCGTAGGTGTCGATCAGCAGGGTTGTGTCGGTGCCGAGCGTCGCGATCTGGGCGCGGAAGGCGTCCTCCTCGGTGTCGTGCAGCAGCGTCCACGCGTGCGCGGCGGTTCCCATCGTCGGGATGCCCCACGTGCGGCCGGCCTCGAGGTTGCTCGTCGCCGAGAACCCGGCGATGTACGCCGCGCGCGCGGCCGCGACGGCGGCGTGCTCGGCCGCGCGGCGCGAGCCCATCTCGGCCAGCGGGCGGTCTCCGGCGGCGATGCTCATGCGTGCCGCCGCGGTCGCGATCGCGGAGTCGTGGTTGAGCACGCTCAGCGCGAGGGTCTCGAGCACGACGGCTTCGGCGAACGTGCTCTCGACCGTCAGCACGGGCGAACCGGGGAAATACAGCTCGCCCTCGCGGTAGCCGGTGACCGTTCCCGAGAACCGGTACCCCTCGAGGAAGGCGATGGTCTCGGCATCCACGACGCGCTCGTCCCGCAGGTAGCGCAGCTCGTCGTCGCCGAAGCGGAAGTCACGCAGCAGCGACAGCAGGCGGCCGGTGCCGGCGACGACGCCGAACCGCCGCCCGCCGGGGAGTCTGCGCCCGAACAGCTCGAAGACGCACCGCCGCGCGGCGGTCCCGTCCCGCAGGGCGGCATCGAGCATCGTCAGCTCGTAGCGGTCGGTGTGAAGGGCCGTGCTGGGCGCGCCGCCGCTCAGAGACTGCCGAGGCGTGGTCATGCGGTCAGCCTACTGAGCCGCTGGCGTAGGCTGGACGACCGTGACCCTTCGGCAGCCCCATGACGACCACGTGCGTCAGGCTGCGGGCGGTGCCGACGCGCCGATCGGCATCTTCGACTCGGGCGTGGGCGGCCTCACGGTGGCCCGTGCCGTCTCGGCCATGCTGCCGCGCGAGTCCATCCTCTACGTCGGCGACACGGCACGATCGCCCTACGGCCCGAAGCCGATCGCCGACGTGCGCCGCTACGCGATCGAGGTGCTCGACGGCCTCGTCGCCGAGGGCGTGAAGATGCTCGTCATCGCGTGCAACACGGCATCCGCCGCTGTGCTGCGCGACGCGCGCGAGCGGTACGACGTCCCTGTGGTCGAGGTCATCGCGCCGGCCGTGCGCACCGCGATGTCGACGACGCGCAGCGGCCGGGTCGGCGTCATCGGCACGAGCGGGACGATCGGCTCGGGCGCCTACCAGGACATGCTCGGCGTGAACGAGCGCCTGACGGTGTTCGCCGAGGCGTGCCCGCGGTTCGTCGAGTTCGTCGAGCGCGGGGTCACCGGCACGCCGGAGGTGCTGGCGGTCGCCGAGGAGTACCTGGCGCCGCTGCGGCACGCCGGGGTCGACACGCTCGTGCTCGGCTGCACGCACTACCCCTTCCTCGAGGGCGCCATCAGCTACGTCATGGGCCCTGACGTCAGCCTCGTCTCGAGCGACACCGAGACGGCGAAGGACGTCTACCGTCAGCTCGTCTCGCGCGACCTGCTGGCGGGCCCCGATGCCGTGCCCACCCACGTCTACGAGGCCACGGGCGCCTCGGCCGACGAGTTCCTCGACCTCGCGCACCGGCTCATGGGCCGGGAGGTCTCCTCGGTCCGTCTGGTGCAGACCGGCGCGATCGAGCTGCCCCACCCCTGATCCATCCATGTCCCACTTTCTGCCGCCTGTAGCGCGATCACGCGGCCAGAATCGGGACACGGCATCGAACCGCCCCACCACTGAAGCATCCGTGTCCCACTTTCTGCCGCCTGTAGCGCGATCAGGCGGCCAGAATCGGGACACGGCATCGAACCGCCCCACCACTGAAGCATCCGTGTCCCACTTTCTGCCGCCTGTAGCGCGATCAGGCGGCCAGAATCGGGACACGGCATCGAACCGCCCCACCACTGAAGCATCCGTGTCCCACTTTCTGCCGCTTGTAGCGCGATCAGGCGGCCAGAATCGGGACACGGCATCGAACCGCCCCACCCACTGAAGCATCCATGTCCCACTTTCTGCCGCCTGTAGCGCGATCAGGCGGCCAGAATCGGGACACGGCCCCACGACGACCAGTACTGAAGCACTGAGGAGAGCAATGAGCGACATCACCCGAGCAGACGGACGCGCGGTCGACCAGCTTCGGCCGATCACGATCGAGCGCGGTTGGAGCAGCCAGGCCGAGGGATCGGCTCTCATCTCGTTCGGCGGCACCAAGGTGCTGTGCACCGCCTCGTTCACCAACGGCGTGCCGCGCTGGCTCACCGGCAAGGGCAAGGGCTGGGTCACCGCCGAGTACGCCATGCTTCCCCGGGCCACCAACACCCGCGGCGATCGCGAGAGCGTCAAGGGGAAGATCGGCGGGCGCACGCACGAGATCTCGCGTCTGATCGGCCGGGCCCTGCGCGCCGTCGTCGACACCAAGGCGCTCGGCGAGAACACCATCGTCATCGACTGCGACGTGCTGCAGGCCGACGGCGGAACCCGCACCGCGGCGATCACGGGCGCCTACGTCGCCCTCGCCGACGCGATCGAGTGGGGACGGAAGAAGAAGTTCATCGGCCAGAAGTCCACGGTGCTGTTCGACTCCGTCGCGGCCGTGTCGGTCGGGATCATCGATGGCGAGCCGATGCTCGACCTCGCCTACGTCGAGGACGTGCGCGCCGAGACCGACATGAACGTCGTCGTCACCGGACGCGGTCTGTTCGTCGAGGTGCAGGGCACCGCCGAGGGGGCGCCGTTCGACAAGCGCGAGCTCGACGCGCTGCTCGAGCTCGGCGTGAACGGATGCGGCGAGCTGCGCGACCTTCAGGCCGCCACGCTGGCCGAGACCGCGGGAGAGTGACGGCGATGGCTCAGCAGATCGTCCTGGCCACGCACAATCCGCACAAGGTCGAGGAGTTCCAGGCGATCGTCGCGCAGGCGCGCCCGGACCTGACGGTCATCGGCTACGACGGACCCGAACCGGTCGAGGACGGCGTGACGTTCGCCGCCAACGCGCTGCTGAAGGCGCGGACAGCGGCAGCGCACACCGGGCTGCCGGCGCTGGCCGACGACTCGGGCATCTGCGTCGACGTGCTCGGCGGTGCGCCGGGTGTCTTCTCGGCGTACTGGGCCGGCCACGCGAAGGACGCCGCGGCGAATCTGGACCTTCTGCTGGATCAGCTCTCGGACATCGGCGACCCTCACCGCGGCGCGCAGTTCGTCTCCACCATCGCTCTCGTCGTGCCGGGTGAGGGCGACGCCGAGCACGTCGTCGAGGGACGCTGGCGCGGCCGCCTCGCGCGCGCGGCGTCGGGGGGCGGCGGGTTCGGCTACGACCCGATCTTCATCCCCGACGGCCAGCCGGCAGGCGCCGAGCGCACGGTCGGCGAGTGGTCGGCCGAGGAGAAGAACGGCGCGTCGCACCGTTCCCGCGCGTTCACGGAGCTCGTCCCGCTGCTCGCGACGCTGTGACCGGCCGCGACTGAGAATCAGTCTCATTCCCGACTGCGCCGATCGTCCGTGCCGGAGGGGGCGACGGGCCTAGCCTGGAGGCATGCACGACCACGCCCCCGCCGGCATCCGCGGCGCCGACAACCGGCTTCTGCTGGGGATGTCGCTCGCGATCACCACCGTCGTGATGGTCGTGCAGGTCGTCGGCGCGGTCCTGTCGGGGTCGCTCGCGCTGCTCGCCGACGCGGCGCACATGTTCACGGATGCCGCGGCCCTCGTGATCGCGCTGATCGCGAGCATGGTCGCCGCGCGCCCGGCGAACGAGCGGAACACCTTCGGCTATCAGCGAGCCGAGGTGCTCGGCGCCGTGGTCAACGCGATCATCCTCATCGCCCTGTCGGTCTGGGTGGCGATCGAGGGCGTGCAGCGGCTCATCGACCCCGGCGACGCCGAGGTGGCCGGCGGTCTGATGCTGGGCGTGGCGATCGTGGGCCTGGTGGCCAATGCCGTCGCGATGTGGTTGCTCGGCGCCGCGCAGCGGCGCAGCATCAACGTGCGCGGCGCCTACCTCGAGGTGCTCGGCGACCTCATCGGATCGGCCATGGTCATCATCGCGGCGATCATCATCTCGCTCACCGGCTGGATCCAGGCGGACGCGCTGGCCTCTCTGGCGATCGCGGCGATGATCATCCCGCGCGCGATAGCGCTCCTGCGAGAGGTCGTGTCGGTGCTCGGCGAGTCCGCACCCGCGGGCACGCATGTCACGGAGATCCGACGGCACATCCTCGACAGCCCGGGCGTCGTCGACGTCCACGACATCCATGTGTGGCAGCTCACTCGCGGCGCGCCGGTCTTCACGGCGCACGTCGTGATCTCGGACGAGGCGTTCCGCGACGGGCGCGCTGCCGGGATCCTCGCGAAGCTGCAAGGATGCCTGTCGGAGCACTTCGATGTCGAGCACTCGACCTTCCAGCTCGAGCCCGCAGACCACGTCGAGCACGAACCCCACTCCTGACGTTCCCGAAACGAGGCGCGCATGTCGTTCCAGGCATATCTCGACACCATTGAGGACAAGACCGGCCTGACGCCGCGTCAGTTCGTCGGGCTCGCCCGCGAACGCGGCTTCGACGAATCCACGAAGGCGACGCCCATCGTGCAGTGGCTCGCGGCCGACTACGGTCTGGGTCGCGGGCACGCCATGGCGCTCGTGCACGTGATCACGAAGGGCCCGCAGATCAGTGCGAAGCATGTCGGCAGCGGCGGCGCGCACGGCGACGCGTCCGATGTGCTGTGGCTCGACGGCAAGGCGACGAATCCCGCGCGCACGGGCTGACGGGCCGTCATGGCTCCCGTCGGACGTCGGCCGGCGACTTGTCCGTGCGGAGGCCGCGCCAGCGTGCCTGGCGAAGGATCCCACCCGGGGTGAACTCGGCGAACTCCACCTCGCCGACGGTCTCGGGCCGCACCCACAGCGCATCCGATGCGTCGGCTGCGGGCACGTCGGTGAACGGCTGATCGTCCGTGCGGAGCGGCATGAGGAGCGTCTCGAGGCGCGCGAGCGTCGCATCGCTGAAACCGGAGCCCACGCGGCCGGCGTAGCGCAGTCCGTCCGGTGACGGGATGCCCACCAGCAGCGAGCCGATCGACCCGGTGCGCCCGCCCCTGCCGGGGCGGATGCCGCCGATCACGACCTCCTGCGTGCGGGTCAGCTTGACCTTGAGCCAGCGGTCGGAGCGTTCGCCGCGGCGGTAGGTCGAGGCCGGGTCCTTCACGACGATGCCCTCGAGCCCGAAGCGCTCGCTCATCGCCAGGGCCTCGTCGGTGTCATCGAACACCGGCGGCACGTCGATCGGGCCCTCGGACGCCGCGGCGACCGCTTCGAGCAGCTCACGGCGCTGCGCGAGCGGGAGCGGCGCCGCATCCCGCCCGTCGAGGGCGAGGAGGTCGAACAGGTGGTAGCGCACCGGGGTGCGCGGCGCCTCTCGCCGGATCTCTTCGGGGCGCGACAGGTTCATGCGGTTCTGCAGCAGCGGGAAGCTGGGGCGGCCGCGCTCGTCGAGCGCCACGATCTCGCCGTCGACGACGGCAGGGGTCGAGCCCCAGCCCGGGTCGTGCTCGGTGAGCTCGGGGTACTTGGCGGTGATGTCGCTGCCGCTGCGGGCCCGCAGGCGGAGCCGCTTGCCGTCCCATATGCCGACCGCGCGCACGCCGTCCCACTTGACCTCGGCCCACGCGTGACCGCCGCGCTCGCCCCACCGCCGGGCCGTCGCGCGCGCGATGCCCGGCGTCGCCGCTGTGGCGAGCATGGGCCGAAGCTCGGACGGCGGGGGCGGCATCGTGCCGGCGGTGTCCGCGCTCCCGGGCTGAGGGAGGGCCGCCGGGGGGACGTCGATTCCCGTGCCGGCGTCGGGCCGCGAGTCTCGGCGCTCCGCGGACGATCGGGTCGACGATGCCTCCGCCGCCTGCGCGGGGGAGACGTGGAACCCGTCGTGCTCATCCGCCTGCTCGCTCGCGGCGACGGTGTCGCCCTCGGGCTGCGGGCGGCCGGCGGCATCCGTCTTCATGCGATGGAGCAGCCACGTCGACTTCTCGCCGGCGCCGTCGGTGCGGATCAGGACCAGCCGCACGCGGCCGAGAGGCCCGCCGGGCCGTCCCTCGAGCGTGAAGATGATCTCGTCGTCGCGCCATTTCTCGAGGTCGTATCGCCCGTCGTCCCAGATCGTCATCGTGCCCGCGCCGTACTGCCCGCGCGGGATGGTGCCCTCGAACTCGGCGTACTCCATCGGGTGATCCTCGGTCTGCACGGCGAGGTTGTTGCGCGCCGTGGAGGACGGGATGCCGCGCGGCACCGCCCAGCTGACCATGACGCCGTCCCGCTCGAGCCTCAGGTCCCAGTGCAGGCGCGAGGCGTGGTGCTCCTGGATCACGAAGCGCGGTCTGTCGCCGACCGACGTCGTCGCGCCCAGGGCGTTCACCGGTACGGGCTCGGGCGTGCGCGCCCCATCGCGTTTGGCGATGTAGGCCGCGAGCGGTCCGTGCGGCGCGTCCCGCGCCCCGGCATGGAAGCCCAGCCGTGCGAGCGGGTCCCCGATCGACGCGAGACGCTCGAGGACCTCGTCGAAGAGCAGATGGCGAAGCCCGGGATCGGCCAGCTCGTCCCACGTCCGGGGGGCGGCGACCCACGGCTGCGCCCGCCCGCGCAGCGAGTACGGGGCGATGGTCGTCTTGGCGGCGTTGTTCTGGCTCCAGTCGATGAAGACCTTGCCTGGCCGTTCGGACCTGGCCATCTGGCTGACGGTGAGATCCGGGTGATCGGCCTCGATGGCCCGGGCGAGCTCGCGGGCGACCAGGGAGACCTCGTCAGCGGTCTGCGATCCCGGAAGCGCCGCATACAGGTGGATGCCCTTGCTGCCGCTGGTCACCGGCAGCGGCTCCAGCCCCATGCCCTGCAGGATCTCGCGGGCCCAGCGGGCGACCTCGGCGCACTCGGCGAGGCCCGTGCCCGGGCCCGGGTCGAGATCGAGCACGAGCCGGTCGGGACGCCCCGGAGTCCCGTCGGCAGTGAAACGCCACTGCGGAACATGCAGCTCGAGGCTCGCCACCTGGGCGAGGTAGACGAGCGTGGGCGCATCGCCGACGAGCGGGTACTCCTTGGTGCCGGTCGAGTGGGGGATCGGCATCCGCCTCACCCATGACGGGGCGCCCGCCTCGAGATCCTTGGCGAAGAAGGACGGCGCCTCGACCCCGTCCGGCCAGCGCTTGCGTGTGACCGGACGCCCGATCAGGTGCGGGATCATCGCGGACGCGGCACGCGTGACGTAGTCGATGACCTCGCCCTTGGTCGTCCCGGTCTGCGGGTACAGCACCTTGTCGAGGTTCGTCAGGCGCAGCCGACGACCGTCGATGCGCACGGTCTGGGGACCGGGCGCGGCCGGCGGCCGCGAATCCTGGGTCATGGGCCCATCCTCGCGCGACACGCGCCGGGCTGCCACGATGCGCTCGGGCGCGTCGGTGCCGCGTGGCCCGGTGACGCCGCCCGGCGGATCGGCTAGGCTCACGGCCATCCGAAGAGGCATGAAGCGGATTGCCGGGAGATGCGATGTCGCTGTTCATCTCGTACTCGAGCGTCGATACGGCGGCCGTGGGCGCGCTCGAGCGCAACCTCGAGTCGTTCGGCAAGAGCGTGTGGCGCGACGACGAGATCCTCGGCGGCGAAGTCTGGTGGGCGGCGATCCTCGAGCAGATCCGCGGGTGCGAGGTCTTCGTCTTCGCGCTGTCGCCGAACTCGCTCGAATCCGACCCGTGCCAGTACGAGTACGAGTACGCGCGCGCCCTGGGGCTGCCGATCCTTCCGGTCGAGATCGGCGACGTGCCGCCCGCGGAGCGACGCAACCACGCCATCTACCGCGAGCAGCTCATCGACTACCGCAACCCGACGGCCGAGACGGCGATCCAGCTGGTGCGGGCGATCAGCGAGCTCGAAGGCACGCGACGGCCGCTGCCGGACCCGCTTCCCGAGGCGCCGCCGATCCCGTACGAGTACCTGCTGCGCCTGAGCGCGGTCATCCGCGCGAAGGAGCCGATCCCGTATGCCGAGCAGCGCGACCTGATCCGCCAGTTCCGTGAGGCGCTGGATCGCGAGCGGAACGAGTCGGTGCGCGAGAGCGCGTTCAGCCTGCTGCGGGCGCTCGGCGACCGACCCGAGACCAGTCGCAGCGTCACCGCCGAGATCGAGGAGCTCATCGCGAAGGCCGCTACCGCACCGACGTCCCGCGACGCTGCGGTGACGCCGCCGTCCGCGCCGGTGATCGTGCCGACACCGACCGAGCCGCCGGTGCGCCGCGAGCCGAACCCGACGTCGCCGCCGACCAAGGCCCCGGCCGGGACCGCCGCGCGGAAGCCGCCCGTCGCGGCGGCGCCGACGGCTGCGGGGTCGAGGACCGGAGACGCCTCAGCCGCCGGAGCCACGACGGCACCGCATACGCCGACGACACCGCATCCGACGTCGCCGCCGGCGTCGGGCTCGCGGACCTCGCCGCCGCCGTCGGGCGCACCGACCTCGCCGCCGCCGTCCGGCTCGCGGAGCACGCCGCCCGGATGGTTCGCCGACCCCCGCGGCCCGGCCGGTCAGAAGCGCTACTGGGATGGCACGCATTGGACCGAGCACACGCATGCCGACGCGCCGACGGGCCCGCCGCCGGGCACCGCGGCGTCAGCGCATCCGGCATCGCCGCCGGTGCGCCCGGCGACGGCGCAGCCCGCGAAGAAGTCCGACAGCAACCTGTGGTCGGTGCTCGGGATCGTGTTCGGCGCGATCACCCTCATCCCGATCATCGGCTGGGTGACGTGGGTCGCGGCGCTCGCGTTCGCGATCGTCGCCGGGGTCCGCAAGGAGCGCCTGTGGGTGGTGTCGCTGGTCGTCGCGATCCTCGGCTGCATCCTCGGGTTCGTCATCCTCATGGTGATCGCCTACGCCGCGCCGTAGCGGCGCCACCCGTCGGCGACCGCCCAAGAGACGGTAGCCGCGACGGGTGTGACGGGTGTGTACTGGTGTGGTGAGAGCGATCTGGAAGGGTGCGCTGACGTTCGGGCTCGTGAACGTCCCGGTCAAGGTGTACTCCGCGACCGAGGACCACGACGTGCCCCTGCATCAGGTGCACAACGCCGACGGCGGCCGCATCCGCTACCAGCGCATCTGCGAGATCGACGGCGAGGTCGTCCCGTACGCCGACATCGACCGCGCGTACGACGACGGCGAGCGCACGGTGATCCTCACGAAGGAGGACTTCGCGTCGCTGCCGGCCGAGCGCAGTCGCGAGATCGACGTCGTGCAGTTCGTGCCGAGCGAGCAGGTGGATCTGCTGACGCTCGACAAGCCGTACTACCTCGAACCCGATTCGCAGTCGCCCAAGGCGTACGTGCTGCTGCGCAAGACGCTCGAGCAGACCGACCGCACCGCGATCGTGCGCTTCTCGCTGCGGCAGAAGACGCGGCTGGCGGCTCTCCGGGTGCGCGGAGACGTCCTCGTACTCCAGACGCTGCTGTGGGGCGACGAGGTCCGCGAGGCGGCATTCCCGTCGCTGGACGAGCCGGTGAAGATCTCGGCGAAGGAGCTGGAGCTGTCGGCGTCGCTGGTCGAGAGCTTCTCGGGCGACTTCGACGCGTCCGAGTACTCCGATGAGTACCAGGACGAGCTGCGCACGCTGATCGAGGCGAAGCTCGACAAGGGTGACGCGCTCGACACCTCCGAGACGTTCGGTGAGCGCGGTGAGGAGGAGTCCGGCGGCGAGGTCATCGACCTGATGGCGGCGCTGCGGGCCAGCGTCGAGCGTTCGCGTGCGGCACGCGAGGGTGGGGCGGGCGACCAAGCGGCCGAGCCCCGGGGCGACGACGCCGCGCCGGAGCCCGAGAAGCCGAAGAAGAAGAAGTCCGCCAAGGCGTCCTGACGGGGGAGACATGGAACTCGGAGCGTTCTCGATCAGCCTCGCGGTGCGGGACCTGGAGGCGTCCCGGGAGTTCTACGAGAAGCTCGGCTTCACCGCCTTCGCAGGCGATGCCGCCCAGAATTGGCTCATGATGCGCGCCGGCGACGCGGTCGTCGGGCTGTTCCAGGGCATGTTCGAGGGGAACATCCTCACTTTCAACCCCGGGTGGGATGCACGCGGACGGGATCTGCCGGGTTCCTTCGACGATGTGCGCGCGATTCAGGCGCGCCTGCTGTCGCAGGGCCTCGAGCCGATCGAGCCGATCGACGAGAGCGCGACCGGCCCGGGCCACATCACGCTGATCGATCCCGACGGCAACAGCATCCTCATCGATCAGCATCGCTGATCCTGCTCGCGCCTGCGTCGGGCGCACCGCGACAGGAGATCTCACGGATGCAGGAGATTCGGCGTCGCCGTTCCTGTTCCGGCGGGATCTCCTGTGCCGATGTGCCGGCCGGGGTCAGCCCATCTCGTCGTCGCCGCCGCGACCGGACTCGGGGGCGTCCTCGAACACCCGACCCGGCGAGGCGGGGGGCGCGTCGGGCTCCGGCTCGTGTCCGGCGCTCTGCTCCTGCGCGATCTTGCGCTTCTCGGCGAAGTAGTGCCACGCGACGAACACGGCCGTGCCGCCGACCGCGACCAGCAGGATGAGGTCGATGTACTCACGCACGAACCAGGCCACGGGCGGGATGAACCCGATGAGGTAGCCGAACATCGTCAGGCCGAAGCCCCACAGCACCGCGCCGATGAGGTTGTAGAGCGTGTACTTGCCCTTGTGCATGTGCCCGACGCCCGCGGCGACGGGGGCGAAGGTGCGCACGATGGGTACGAACCGCGCCAGGATGATCGTCAGCCCGCCGTACCGCTCGAAGAACGCGTTCGTGCGCTCGACGTTGCGCCGGCTGAACAGGCCCGACTCCTTGCGCTCGAACACCGCCGGCCCGCCCTTGTGCCCGATGAGGTAGCCGACCTCGCCTCCGAGGAACGCCGACACCCCGATGAGCAGCGCCACCCACCACACGTTGATGCCGAACACCCCCTGGGGGGCGAACGGCTGCGCGTGCGAGAGGAGTCCGGCGATGATGAGCAGGGTGTCGCCGGGGAGGAGGAAGCCGACGAGCAGGCCGGTCTCCGCGAACACGATGAAGCACACGACCACCAGCGCCCAGGGTCCGGCGGCCGCGATGATCGTCTCGGGGTCGAGCCAGGGGATGAGCGCTATGGGCTGCAAGGCGGGATTCCCGTCGGTGGCATGGTTTCGGCTGGGCCGGTCGCGGCCTGGGCCGCAACGTGCGGAAGGTGGGACTTGAACCCACACGCCCGAAGGCACAGGAACCTAAATCCTGCGTGTCTGCCGATTTCACCACTCCCGCGAGTCCGACTCAGTCTACTGACGCGCGAGGACGGTATCTCCGGGGAGTCCTCCGGATCTGCTGGGGGTGATCCGAGGCGACCTCCTGCAGACCTCGACGACCGGGAGGCGACGATCGAGCCTGATTCTGCCCGTGCTGGACCCATTCGCGCAAGGGTCTGGTCGGGGTATACGGACGCCACTACTGTCAGCCGCAACCGGCGAGCCCCCGAACCCCGGGGTGCTCCTCATCCGCCCGACGAAGGGACGCACTGTGAACGACCGATCCAGAGTCCGAATCCGAGCAGGTGCATTCGCGGCCACCGCCGCGGTGTGCGCCTCGTTCGCCCTGGCCGCGCCTGCGCAGGCCGCTGTCGCGATCGACACCGAGGAGCTGCGCGACGCCGTCACGCTCGACGGCGTCCGCGCGCACCAGGCGGCATTCCAGGCGATCGCCGACGCCAACGGCGGCACCCGCCAGGCGGGGACCCCGGGCCACGCCGACTCGGTCGAGTACGTTCAGACGGTGCTGGAGGATGCCGGCTACGCGACGACGATCCAGCCGTTCACGTACGATCGCGAGACCCTCGTCAGCTCCGTCTTCGAGCAGCTCAGCCCGGCGCCGACGTCCTACGCCCTCTTCGACGAGTACTACCCGATGGAGAGCAACGCCGCCGTCGTCGATGCCTCGCTCGCGGGCGTCGACCTCGCTCTCGGCGACCCGACCCTCTCCACCAGCGGATGCGAGGCGGAGGACTTCGACGGGTTTCCCTCCGGCGACATCGCTCTGATCCAGCGCGGCGCCTGCTCCTTCGAACAGAAGACGATCAATGCGATGGATGCCGGTGCGAGCGGTGTCATCATCTTCAACCAGGGCGATGCCCCCACGGAGGACCGCTCCGGCATGTTCTACGGCACACTCGGAGACACGTTCGCGGGCATCCCCGTGGTGAGCACGACCTTCGACATCGGCGCCTCGCTCGCGGCCGCCACCACCACGGTGCGCCTGGGCGTCGAGATGACCATCGACCCGGTCGAGACGATGAACCTGCTCGCCGATTCGCCCACCGGCCGTGCCGACCGCACGGTGGTCGTGGGCGGTCACCTCGACTCGGTCGGCGAGGGCCCCGGCATCAACGACAACGGCTCGGGCACCGCGGCCATTCTCGAGACCGCGGTTCAGATGGCGGACATGGACCTCGAGAACCGCGTGCGCTTCGCGTTCTGGAGCGGCGAGGAGGACGGCCTGCTCGGCTCGTCGTACTACGTGGCGAACCTGTCGAAGTCCGAGCTCAAGCAGATCGCCCTGAACCTCAACTTCGACATGGTGGGCTCGCCGAACGCGGTGAACTTCGTCTACGACGGCGACGGCAGCGCGTTCGGGTTCACGGGCCCGAACGGCTCGAACGTGATCGAGGACGTCTTCCTGGACTACTTCGACGAGCAGGGCGTTCCGACCGAGGCGACGGCTTTCGACGGCCGCAGCGACTACCTCGGCTTCATCGACGCCGGAATTCCCGCCGGCGGGCTGTTCACCGGAGCCGAGGGCATCAAGTCCGAGGAGCAGGCGGCGCTGTTCGGCGGTGTCGCGGGGGAGCAGTACGACCCGTGCTACCACCTGGCGTGCGACACGTACGACAACAACAGCGACGACACGCTCGACCTCATGTCTGACGCCATCGCCCACGCGACCCTGACGTTCGCCGAGACGACCTCGGCCGTCAACGGCACCGGCAAGGGCAAGGCGAACGGCCACGACAAGCTCGACGCCGAGTTCCGCGGCAGCAGCGCGGTGCGCTGACCCCGCATCCGGCAAGGGGGCCCCGCGCCAGTTCACAGCGCGGGGCCCCCTTCACGTCGGCTCCGGAGGTGTCCGCCTCGGTGAAGCGGTCGAACGCCGGGCTCAGCGCTCGAAGAGGTACGTGTCAGACAAGTCACCCGGCCCCAGCGCGCCGGTGTACTGCTGATCGGGCTGCCCGTCGACGCGGATGACGACCTCGAACGATGCGGGTTCCACATCGACGACGCCATGGTCGTAGTGGTGCACGACGACCTCGTACTCGCCGTCCGGCGCCTCGCCGTCCGGCCAGTAGACGTTCTCGACGTGCTGCCCCGGGCCGGCGCAGCCCTCGAAGCACGCATCGACGTCCAGTTCTCCGCCGCTGGCCGAACTCAGATTCTCGAAGGAGATGTGCTCGCCCGACGGGTCGATCACGTGCAGATCGAGGTCGGCCGGCGACGTCCACTCGAGCGTCACCTGCACGTCGCCGGTTCCCAGCGCGGGCCCGCTCGGCTGCGTGACCGCCCAGCCGATCCCGGCGACCGCGCCGACCGCGACGACGCCCCCGATGATCACCGGTGCCGAGACGATGGCCAGTCCGCTCGAGCCGACGGCGAGAGTCTGACCCGACGCTCCCGTCACCGACACCGCCACCTGCGGGCTCTGCCCGAACTCGGCGCCGACCGGCAGATCGAGCGTCACCGACTGGTTCCCCGAGCCAACGCCCAGCGAGAGGCTCGGATCCTGGACGACCACGGTCTGGCCGTCGATCTTGACGTCGAAGCCGACGTCGAGCGAAACCGGCCCGCGATTGACGAGGTCGAACGTCACGTGCGCTCCGTTCTCATCCACGGTGACCCGCGGTCGCCCCACGAACTTGACGACGGCGCGCCCCTTCCTGCGCTCATGCTGCTGCTTCGCACCCGACTGGGTGGTGGTTGTGTTCTCGCTCATGACGTCACCTCGCTGTCCGGTCACCAAGCCGCCGGTCGCGACCTGTGACGGAGAAGAGCGGGGCCGTGCGGCGCGTGATACGTGACGCGGACCAGCGCGTGGGTTGAACACCGGCGCCGGCCGCCGCGTGCGTGGTCAGCGGCCTGACCAAAGCGGGGAGACCGCGTGGACGGCCTACACGGCACGGCGACCACCGCGCAGGCCTCCGGTCAGGGCCGTCGAGTGCGGCCCGGCTGGGCGCTGCGGACGGTCGCCAATCGCGCGACCGGGCGGATCAGCGGCGGATGCCGAACATGAAGTAGCTGGTCGGACCCACCCAGTTCATCAGGATCACCGGGATCCACACCGGCTTCGGGCCCTTCACGTCCTCGGCGGGACGGTTGTAGAGGTCCCAGAACGCCAGGAACATGTAGGCGAACTGCAGGATCGCGAACGGGATCGACAGGATGCTCGCCGCGACGCTCTTCTGCTTCTTCTTGGTCTTCGTCCCGGCCTGCTCTTCGGGGCTCGGCTGCTGCTCGTCCACGTCGGTCATCGCGGCTCCTTCCGCCTCCGCCCATCCTGCCCCAGTCGCGCGCGTTCGTCACCTGTGGATAAGTCCGTCGGCCTCCGAAGCGATCTTGCGAGGATCATCGCGTGAGCCTCGCCGCCGTTCCCGCCGCCGCCGATCCGGTGCGCGCGATCGTCGAGCGCGTGCGCGATCGTCTGCGCGCCGAGCGTGCCGATCCGACGAGTGATCCGGAACTGGCGGCGCACATGGCGCGCAGCGAGGTTCGGCGGCACAACGACTTCGCCCTGGCACGCGGAGCCGCGACCATCGACGACGAGGCCGCCTGCATCCGCGAGGTGCTCGCCGCGCTCGGCGGCTACGGGCCGCTCCAGGTGTATCTGGACGACCCGAGTGTCGAAGAGCTGTGGATCAACGCCCCGGACCGCATCTTCGTCGCGCGAGACGGGATCCCCGAGCGCGTTCCGCTGTCGCTGACCGAGTCTGCGGTCCGGGACCTGGTGGAGCGGATGCTGCACGCCACCGGCCGCCGCGTCGACATGAGCCAGCCGTTCGTCGACGCCTCGCTGCCGGACGGGAGCCGCCTGCACGTGGTGATCCCCGACATCACGCGCCGCCACTGGGCCGTGAACGTCCGCAAGTTCCTGCCCGCGTACCGGGACCTCGACAGGCTCGTCGAGGCGGGCTCGCTGACGCCCGCGGTCGCGCAGCTGCTCGCGAACGCGATGGCGGACGGGCGCAGCATCCTGGTCTCAGGAGCCACTCACGCGGGCAAGACCACACTGCTCGCCGCCTTGATCGCCTCATGCCCGCCCGAGCAGCGGATCGTCACGGTCGAGGAGACGTTCGAGCTCGCCGTGCGCGCACCCGATCTGGTGGCTCTGCAGGGGCGCCAGCCGAGCTTGGAGGGGACGGGGGAGGTGACGCTGCGCCGACTCGTCAAGGAGGCGCTGCGCATGCGACCCGATCGCCTCGTCGTCGGCGAAGTGCGCGATGCCGAGGCCCTGGACCTCCTCCTCGCCCTCAACACCGGGGTGCCCGGCGCTGCCACCGTCCACGCCAACTCGGCGCGCGAGGCGCTCGGGAAGCTCGCGGCGCTGCCGCTCCTGGCGGGCCGCAACATCGACGCCGGCTTCGTGCTGCCCGCGGTCGCGGCGTCCGTGGACCTCGTCGTCCACTGCGAGCGCCGTGGAGACGGTAGGAGGCGCGTCGCTGAGATCGTCGAGCCTCAGGGGGTCGTGGACTCCGCCGTGACTGCACGCACGCTGTACCGCGCGGAGGCGGCATGACGCTGGTCTGGGGAGCTGTGCTGGGCGCCGGGCTGCTGCTCGCCGTCTCACCGTGGCTATGGCCCCGACGGGCGCCGGGGGAGCGGCCTGTCCGGAACAGAGCGCTCGCGACGATGCTCGCCGAGGCCGGCCTGGCAGGCGCGCAGCCGAACTCCCTGCTGATGTCGGCGATCGGCGCGGGCGCCGTGGCAGCCCTCGCCGCGTGGCTCGTGATCGGGATCCCGGTTCTCGTCGTCATCGCGGCCGTGTCTGCGGCGACATCGCCGTTCGTCTGGCTGCGTGCCCGGGCCTCTCGTCTGCGGCGCACGAGACGCACGCTGTGGCCGGATGTCTGCGACCTCCTGATCGGCTCTGTTCGAGCGGGAATGTCATTGCCCGATGCCGTCGCGGCGCTCGCCGACTCAGCGCCGGACTCGCTGCGCCCGGCCTTCCGCGCCTTCCGCAGCGATCTCGCAGCCTCCGGGCACTTCGACTCCGCCGTCCGCATGCTCAAGCAGCGCCTGGCCGATCCGACCGCCGACCGCATCATCGAGACACTGCGGATGGCCCGCCAGGTGGGCGGCACCGAACTCACCACGGTGCTGCGTGCCCTGTCGGATTCGGTGCGCGCCGATGCCGTCCTGCGGGGCGACGTGGAATCGCGGCAGTCCTGGACGCGAGCGGCGGCGGTGCTCGGAGTGAGTGCGCCCTGGGTGATCCTCATCCTGCTGTCGCTGCGACCCGAAGGAGCGCGCGCCTACGCGAGCCCCGAAGGCATCGTCCTTGTGCTGAGCGGTGCGGTCGTGTCGGTGGTCGCCTACCGGCTGATGCTGCGCATGGGGCGGCTTCCCGAGCCGCGGAGGTGCTTCGGATGAATCCGGTGATCGACGCGTGGCTCGCGTCGGTGGTCCTGGGGGCGGCTCTGGCTTCGGGCATCGTGCTCGTCGTGTCGCGCGTGCCACGGTGGGGAGCGCCGTCGCTGTCCCGCCGGATCGCACCCTACATCCGGGACGTCACGGATCCGCACGGCACCGGCATCGACCAGGCCGTCGGGTTCGGCGGCGTCGACGTGCGCGCCACGGTGCGCGCCGTGCTGACGCGGGCCGGCGGGATGCTGTCGGGATCGCATGCCGTGGCGCGGCGCCTGCGACAGGCCGGAAGCGTTCTGGAGCCCGCGCAGTTCCGTGCCCGGCAGATCGGGTGGGGCCTTGCCGGATTCATCTCGGGCGGTCTCCTGACGGTCCTGTTCGCCCTCATCGGGGCGGTGGCTCCCGCGGTGTGGGTGCTGCCGGCCCTCGGCGCCGCAGGTGGCGTGTTCCTGTGCGACATGCGTCTCGCCCGGGCTGCGTCGGAGCGCGTGAACCGCATCGAAGAGGAGCTGCCCACGGTGCTGGAGTTCCTGGCACTGTGCCTGTCGGCCGGCGAGGGGATCCTCGACGCCCTGCGGCGCGTGAGCGCGGTCGGCTCCGGCGCGCTCACGGACGAGCTGCGCGGACTCGTCGTGGATGTCGGCACGGGCATTCCGCTGCCGAGCGCGCTCCGCCGGCTGGCCGCGGACCTCGAGGTCCCTGCACTCTCACGCGCGACCGAGCAGCTGGTGTCGGCGCTGGAGCGCGGAGCGCCGCTCGCTCAGGTGCTCCACAGCCATGCCGCCGACGCGCGGGAAGGCGCGAAGCAGGCGCTCATCGAGCGTGCCGGCCGCAAGGAGATCTGGATGCTCCTGCCTCTGGTCTTCGCGATTCTGCCGCTGAGCGTGCTGTTCGCGATCTACCCCGGGATCTTCATGCTCCGCCTCGGCCTCGGATGATCCACACACAAAAGGAGAACGGATGCGGCTGACACGTGAACGCCCGCGACGGGCACGGGAGCGCTGGCGGAGGTCCCTGCGCGATCTGACGGACGATGAGCGCGGCGACGTTCCGGGCTGGGTGCTGATCACGCTCATGACCGCGGGACTCGTCGTCGTGATCTGGGCACTGGCGGGCCCGGCCCTCGCGACACTGTTCGAGCAGGCGATCAGTCGCGTGTCGGGATTCTGAGCGGTGCGCGCGCCGTGCCTGCGGTGGACGCGCGAGATCGGTGACGACCGCGGGTCGAGCCCCGTCGAGTTCGTGCTGGTGGGGCTCATGCTGACCGTCCTCACGCTCGGAGTCCTGCAGCTCGGTCTCGCGATCTACGTCCGCAACATCGTGCACGATGCCGCGGTCGAGGGCGCGTTCCACGGCGCGCTCGCCGACACCACCCCACAGGAGGGCGCCGAGCGGACGCGGGAGATCATCGCGAGGACGGTCGGCGCCGCGTACGCCGCGGACGTGTCGGCGCAGACCGCGGTGGACGCTCGAGGCGCGTTCGTCGTGGTGATCGTGCGTGCGCCGCTGCCGGTGGCGGGACTGCTGGGGGCGCCCCGTGCGATGGAGGTGACGGCTCATGCGCCGCAAGAGTCGCTCGACTGATACCGCCCGCGACCGCGGGTCCGCGCCGATCGAGTTCATCTTCGCGGGGCTGGTGATGCTCGTCCCGCTGGTGTACCTGATGGTCACCCTCGGCGCGATCCAGGGACAGGCGCTCGGGGTGGAGACCGGGGCGCGACACATGGCGCGCGCGATCGCGACGTCGGCGGATGCGGATGACGCGCGTGCGCGGGCGGCTGCCGTGCTCGGCGCGGTGGCGCGGGAGTACGGCATCGATGCCGAGCACGTCGTCGTCGAGATGGACTGCCGACCGGCGGCGGCCGTGTGCCCGTCCGCGGGCAGGACGCTCGTGGTGACCGTCACGGGACGTGTGATGCTCCCGCTGGTGCCGCCCGTGCTCGGCCTGGAACGGCTCGCATCGATCCCTGTCGAGGCGACCGCCGTGCAGACGGTCTCGCGTTTCTGGGGACGCCCGTGATCGCCGCGCGCCGAGCGCCGGCCGGGCACGATGACGTCGGGAGCACCATGATCCTCACGATCGGCTATGCGATGCTCGCGCTCGCCGTGATCCTGGTCTGCGTCGATGCGACGAGCCTGTATCTGGCGCAGCGCCGTCTGGATGCGATTGCGGATGCGGCGGCGCTCGCCGCAGCGGATGCCTTCACGCTGACGGTCGAGAACGGCGCACCGGTGGCGCGTCTCGAGGCCGACGACGTCAAGGTGCACGCGGGCGCTCTGGTGCAAGCGGCGGATCCGTCGGCGTCGCTGGTGCGCGCGAGCACGCCGGACGGCGTGTCCGCACGCGTGACGGTGGCGGGGGTGTGGCGTCCGCCGATCCTGACCATCGTCGTCCCGGACGGCGTCGCGCTCGAGGCCACGGCGACGAGCCGCACAGCACTGCGGTGATGCCGGGTCGGCGGGCGGGGGGCCGATGTATCGGGGGAGCGCGCTCGGTCTCCTCCCTGGTGAGAGGGCCCGAACGGGTCTCTCGAGATCAGATCATCGGAGCATCATGGGCATCACGGATCTCGCCGGGCTGGCAGCGACCTTGCTGTTCGCGGCCAGTCACATGCCGATGCTCGTCAAGGCCATGCGCACGCGCGACGTGCACTCGTACAGCCTGGGCAACCTCGTGCTGGTCAACGTCGGGAACGCGACCTACACGCTGTACGTGCTGAGCCTGCCGATGGGGCCGATCTGGATCCTGCACATGTTCTATCTCGTGACCGCGGCGATCATGCTCACGCTGTTCCTGCGCGCGGGGGAGCGCAAGCGCCGGCGTGAGGCCGGTGCCGACCGCCGGCCGGAGCCGCGATCCGAATCCGAAGTGACGGACTACGCGTCGATGTGCTGACGCGCCTCGGGGATGCCGAGCGAGTTCTGCTCGGGTTCGGGCTCGCGCGTGAACGTCGGCATCGACGGGCACCATCCGGTGATCGCCACGACGACGAAGTAGGCCGCCACCGCGCCCGCCGGAACGGCGATGATCAGGTTGTCGCCGAAGCTGAACGCGAGGGCGACCATGAAGACCGCCAGCACTGCGCGCACGACGCGCTCGCCGGGTGTCACCGCGCACACGCGGAGCCACCGTCGGCGAGAGCGCGGCGCGGTCACGCCTGTGCGGCCTCGGTCTGCGCCTGCTCGGCCTTGGCGGCCTCGACCTGCGCGCGAACCTCGTTCATGTCGAGGCCCTTCACGGCGTCGATGACCTGCTGCAGCTGCGGGGCCGCGAGGGCGCCGGGCTGCGCGAAGACGAGGATGCCCTCGCGGAAGGCCATGAGGGTCGGGATGCTGGTGATGCGGAAGCCGCCGGCCAGCTGCTGCTCGGCCTCGGTGTCGACCTTGCCGAAGACGATGTCGGGGTGCTCCTCGGACGCCTTCTCGAAGACGGGAGCGAACATGCGGCACGGACCGCACCACGCAGCCCAGAAGTCGAGGAGGACGATGTCGCTGTCCTCGATGGTCTGCGTGATGTTCTCCATGGTGATCTCACGTGTGCTCATGGGTAGAGTCTAGCGCAAGATACCCCTGGGGGTATAATCGAGTCGCAATCACCGAAAGGAATCACCCATGCGCTTTCGTCGCGCCGTGACGTTCACCGTCGCGCTCGCCGCCGCTGCGGCCGCTCTGACCGCCTGTTCCAGCTCGCCCTCGATCGAGGTGACGGACGAGACCGTCGTGATCGACGTCCGCACGCCGGGCGAGTACGCCTCGGGTCACCTCGAGGGCGCCGTCAACGTCAACCTGCAGTCGCCGACGTTCCAGGAGGACATCCTGGAGTACTCGCTCGACGGCGAGTACGTCGTCTACTGCCAGTCGGGCAACCGCTCGTCGCAGGCGGTGTCCTACATGGACCAGGCCGGGTTCGAAGACGTGACGGATGCCGGTGGCGTCTCGAACGCGTCCAAGGCGACCGGTCTCGACATCGTCACCGACTAGTCGTCCGGGGTGCCGGTCGACGAGCCGGCACTCCGTCACCGCCTGACGCGCCGGCCGGGCGCGACGGCATGGGCCGCGACACGCGTGACGGCTCCCGATGCGTCGCCTTCTCGGGCTCGACGCCACCGACCTCGCCCGCGCGCACGGCGAGGGCGACCGCCTCGACGCGCGAGTGGACGCCCAGCTTCTGCAGCAGCGACTGGATGTGTGCGCCGACGGTCTTGATGCTGATGCCGAGAGCCGAGGCGACCTGCTTCTGAGTGAGTCCTTCCGAGGTGAGGGCGAGGATCTCCCGCTCCCGCGCGGTCAGCGACGCAAGGCGCAGCAGATCGGGCGTCGCGACCTCCGTCGTGTGGACGCGGTCCATCAGCCGCCGGACACGTGCCAGGAACTCCTCGGAATCCATCGTCTCGGCGGCGTAGTCGTCGGCACCGAGCAGCAGTCCGGCGACGACGTCGGCGGGCATCGTGCGATTCGCCGAGACGAGCACGACCGGCACCTCCTGGCTGTAGTGGTCGCGCAGGTCGCGCAGCAGGCTGCATCCGCCGTGCTCCACCTCGAGCACCGCGACCACCGGGGGAGAGGGAGGCATGTTCCGCACGGCATCGCTGCAGTCCGCCCACGCCGAGATCGGCAACTCCAGACGGCGCAGCAGGTCTAGGTAGTCGTTCCTGATGTGGTCTCCGGCGACCAGCAGGACATAAAGGTCATCGGTCTCCACGGGTCCTCCCCGCTGAGGCGCGCGGGTTCTGAAACGCCCTAGGGAGGTTCTCCCATTTCCCAGGGGAGAGACCCGATGGTCGCTTCGTCGCGCCACTTCTAGCGTATGCCTCGACCTGTGCAAGAGGAAGGGGCACACCATGTACGACCACGCCTCCCCGGAGTGTCCTCCGGAGGAGAAGCCTCGCAGGAGGAATGTCCCGCGAATAGCCGCGGTATCGGCTCTCGTGCTGGCGGCCGCCGCGCTGACGGCGCCGACCGCTGCGGCCGACGACGGTCCGTACACGATCGACGGGATCGTGCCGGACGACGCGAACTTCGCCGTTCTCGACGACCTGTACGGCAACGTCAAGGAGCTCGGCCCGCTCAACAACAACACCACCAAGGTCATCTACATCCACGACGATGCCCCGCCGACCCTCAACGAGACCAACCCCAACGCGCAGGTCGACCTGCGTCGCGCGTGGCTCGACACCGACCAGGACACCGACGGCGACGACTGGCTCTATTTCGCGTGGGAGCGCGACAAGAACACCGGCAGCGGATTCATCGCCTACGAATTCATGCAGGACCCGGTGCCGGCGGCGTGCGACTACGACACGGCGACCATCGAGGAGCTCGAGGCGAGCTGCAACCCGTGGGCGAACCGCCAGGCCGACGACTTCATGATCCTGTGGGACCAGCAGGGCGGCAGCCTGGATCTGTTCCTGAGGATCTGGGAGGACGACGGGGCTGGTGGGCTCATCCTCGGCGCCGCGACGCAGCTGGACGCCACTGTCTCGGCGGCGGCGTACAGCGCCGACGGATTCTTCGGCGAGGCCGCGGTGAATCTGACCGACACCATCTTCGGCGGTTCGACTGCGTGCCTGTCGTTCGCGAACACCATCCCCAGCACGGTGACGGGCAACTCCGACACGGCTGACTACAAGGACACCATCCTGCAGACGGCACCCCCGATCAGCAACTGCACGTCGACGACGGTGACGACGCCCAAGAAGGGCGACGGCAGCGCCATCACCGGCGCGCTCTCGATCGGTTCCGGCGTGGTCGAGGTGAAGGACTCGGCGGTGGTCGACATCCAGGGCGGCACATCCACCCCGGCCGGCTCGGTCGCGTTCTACCTCTGCAAGCTGGATGCTCCGGACCTCTGCACCAGCGGCGGGACGAGCGTCGGCTCGACGGGCCTGAGCGGCGGGTCCTACCCCGACACCGTTCTCTCACCGAGCGCCTACGTGACCTCGGCGGGCCGGTACTGCTGGCGCGCCGTGTTCAGCGGGGACTCGGCGAACGGGATCCCGGGATCCAGCGACTCGTCGGCGTCCGAGTGCTTCACGGTGAGCCCGGTGACACCGAGCCTGAGCACCACTGCGAGCAGTGATGTCCTTCTCGGCAACACCGTGAGCGACACCGCGTCGATCAGTGGCCTGGCGACGCAGCCGGCCTCACCCGTGATCAACGACGACGGCACCGCCGGTGCGGCAGCAGGCGGCACCATCACCTTCAAGCTGTACAAGGGCACCTGCGACGCGGGCAACCTCGTGTACACCTCGTCGGCGGTCACGGTCAGCGGCAACGGCGACTACGGCACGCCGGACCCCCAGTACGAGCCGACCTCGGCCGGCACCTACCACTGGGTGGCCGAGTACAGCGGGAACTCGCCGAACAACAACAGCACCGACCACAACACTTCGTGCAACGACTCGAACGAGACCGTTGTGGTCAGCACCGTGCCGTCCACGATGACGACGGCGCAGAGCTGGGTGCCGAACGACACCGCGACGGTCTCGGCCAGCGCGGGCGGTGACCTCGCCGGTTCGGTGACGTTCAAGCTGTTCGACAACAGCACGTGCACAGGCACGGCGATCTACGAAGAGACCGTTGCGGTCTCGGGTGCATCGCCGCAGCAGGTCTCCACGTCGAACACCACGGCCCAGACGGCCAGCGGTTCGTTCTCGTGGGAGACCAGCTACGCCAGCACGAACGCGGCGCAGGATCCCATCAGCGCCACGTGCGTGGAGGTGTCGACTCTGACGATCGACAACGACAACACGGACTGACCTGAGGCGTCAGCCACCCCGAGGACCCCGGCGAGAGCCGGGGTCCTCGGTGCGCTTGCGGACGACGTGGGCCGAGCCCTCACCACCCGAACGTGTTGAGCCACTCCCGGCGGCGCGCGTCCGCGTCCGCCGGCTCACCCGGGTCGAACGTGTCATGCTCCGTCACCGCGCCGCCCGCGTCGAGCTCGACGAACCGATGGCAGACGCCGCACAGCGCGCGACCGTGCGGCCACCCGTCGGCGAGGGGCGCTGCGGGGGCGCCTGACGCTCCCGACCCCGGGCAACGCGCCGGGTCGGCCCCGGCATCCGTCCACATGATCGTGCGGTGACGATGCAGTCCCGCGTGATCAAGAGTCCGGGTGCAGCGCCTGCCCTCATTGCGGCTGCGGCAGAAGCGCACGACGTCCGACGTCACGGTCGGCTCCGCGGCACGAACCGCGGCACGAAGCGCAGGAAGGCCATCGCACCGAGCAGTCCCACCGCGCCGACCGCGCCGGTCGCGATCGACAGCGACGACACGGCGGCGATCGCCGACACCAGCAGCGGGGACGCCGCGCCGCCCGCATCCGTGAGCGTCCGCCACGAGCCGAGGAACGGCGCCGGGTCGTCCTTGGGGGCGACGTCGGCGCCGAGGGTGAGCAGGATGCCGCTCGAGAGCCCGTTGCCGACGCCGAGCACCGCCGCGAACAGCGCGAACCACATCGCGGCGTCCGGCAGATCGTGCGTGAACGCCAGCGCGATGAATCCCGTGCCCATCAGCAGCATCGCCGGCAGCGCCGCCCACAGCCTGCCGAACCGGTCCATGACCTGCCCGCTGGCGTAGAACAGCGCGAAGTCGATGGCTCCCGAGACCCCGACCACGAGGGCGATGGTCTGCGCGTCCAGCCCGATCGACACACCCCACAGCGGCAGCACGACCTGCCGAGCCGAACGAACCGCCGACAGCGACGACGCCGCGAGCCCGAGCCGTGCCAGCACTGACCGGTTGCGCCACATCGTGGGGAAGACCCCGGCGCGCCTGGGTACCGCGATCGACCCGGTGACGGCCTCGCCGGAGTCGTCGGCCACCTGCTCGGCGACCGTCTCGGCGGGGGAGACGCGCGTGACGGCGGGCGCGAACTCCTCCTCGGGGTCGGGCCCCAGCAGCACCAGCAGTACGGTCGCCGCCAGGCACACGCCGAAGAACCAGATGGCCGCGCGCTCATCGCTGAAGACGGCCAGCAGAGCCGCCGCCACGAACGGGCCGACGAACATGCCGAGTCGGAATGAGCCGCCCAGCAGCGACAGCGCTCGCGCGCGGAACGCCAGTGGAACGCGCGTCGTCATGAACGAATGCCGCGCGAGCCCGAACGCGGCAGCGCAGAACCCGATGAGGAACACCGACAGGGCGAACAGACCCAGCACCGGAGCGAACACCATGCCCGCCACGCCGGCGAGCGAGATGGTGCCGGCGGCGGCCATCGTGCGGCGCTCGCCGATGCGCGCGACCGCCCATCCCGCCGGGATGTTGCCCGAGAGCTGTCCGACGACCAGAGCAGATGCCGCCAGCGCCGCTGTCGCCACATCCGCTCCGAGCTGCGCAGCGATGACGGGGATGAGGGGGATGACCGCGCCCTCGCCGAGCGCGAACAGCAGCGTCGGCAGATAGACCATCGGGCCGAACCGCAACAGGACATCCCGTGCTCCGACGGAATCTGCGCGGTCTGACACGTTCAACCACGTTAGTCTGGAGTGTCATGCTCGAGCTCGATCTCTCCGCCGATATCCAGGCCCTCCGCTCCACCTACGCCGACATCCAGGCGGTGGTGGACGTCGACGCGCTCACCGCTGAGATCGCCCGGCTGAGCGACGAGGCCGCCGCCCCCGACCTCTGGGACGACGTCGAGAAGGCGCAGAAGGTCACCAGCGCCCTCAGCCACCGTCAGGCGGAGCTCAAGCGCGTCTCCGACGTCGGCCAGCGCCTCGACGACCTCGAGGTCCTCGTCGAGCTCGCGCAGGAGATGGACGACGAGGACTCCGCCGAAGAGGCCCGCCACGAGCTCGCCGAGCTCGAGGACGTCATCGGCCAACTCGAGGTGCAGACGCTGCTGGACGGCGAGTACGACGAGCGCTCCGCGGTCGTGACGATCCGCTCGGGTGCGGGCGGCGACGACGCCACCGACTTCGCCGAGATGCTGATGCGCATGTACCTGCGCTGGGCCGAGCGCCACAAGTACCCGGTCAAGGTCATGGACACCTCCTACGCCGAGGGCGCGGGCATCAAGTCCGCGACGTTCCAGGTCGACGCCCCGTACGCCTACGGCACGCTGTCGGTCGAAGCCGGCACCCACCGCCTCGCCCGCATCAGCCCGTTCGGGTCCGCCGACAAGCGGCAGACGAGCTTCGCCGCCGTCGAGGTCATCCCGGTGATGGAAGAGGCCGTCGAGGTCGACATCCCCGAGGGCGACATCCGCGTGGACGTGTTCCGCTCGTCGGGGCCCGGCGGTCAGTCGGTCAACACGACGGACTCCGCCGTGCGCATCACGCACCTCCCGACCGGCATCGTGGTCTCGATGCAGAACGAGAAGTCGCAGATCCAGAACCGCGCCGCAGCCATGCGCGTGCTCCAGACCCGCCTCCTGCTGCTGAAGAAGGAAGAAGAGGCCGCGAAGAAGAAGGAGCTCGCCGGCGTCATCACCGCCAGCTGGGGTGACCAGATGCGCTCGTACTTCCTCTACGGCCAGCAGTTGGTCAAGGACCTCCGCACCGGCTACGAGGTCGGCAACCCCGCCACGGTTTTCGACGGCGATCTCGACGGTCTCATCTCGGCCGGCATCCGCTGGCGCAAGCGCAAGGACGACGACGACTGAACCGCGGATGCCCGTGGCGCGGGTGTCGCTCTCGGCGCCGCCCGTGATGGCGCTTAGGCTCGATGCGCCATGATCCGGTTCGAGAACGTCACGAAGCGCTTCCGCGGCACCGCGAACCCGGCGCTGAGCAACGTCGATTTCGAGGTGCTCCGCGGCGAGTTCGTCTTCCTCGTCGGCGCATCCGGCTCGGGAAAGTCCTCGTGCCTGCGGTTGATCCTGCGCGAGGACACGCCGAGCGAAGGCCGTGTCGTCGTCCTGGGCCGCGATCTGCGCACGCTCGCGAGCCGCAAGATCCCCTACTTCCGACGCCACATCGGCGCGGTCTTCCAGGACTTCCGGCTGCTGCCCGACAAGACCGTCTTCCAGAACGTGGCCTTCACGCTGCAGGTGATCGGGTCCTCACGCGGCTTCGTCAAGCAGGCCGTGCCCGAGGTGCTCGCCCTGGTGGGCCTGAACGGCAAGGAGAAGCGCCTGCCGCACGAACTCTCGGGCGGTGAGCAGCAGCGCGTCGCGATCGCGCGCGCCCTGGTCAACCGTCCGCAGGTGCTCCTGGCCGACGAGCCCACGGGCAACCTCGACCCCGCGACGTCGGTGGACATCATGCAGCTGCTGGCGCGGATCAACGCCGGCGGCACGACCGTCGTGATGGCGACCCACGAGAAGGGCTTCGTCGACCAGATGCAGCGCCGCGTCATCGAGCTGCGCGAGGGCGAGCTGATCCGCGACGAGCGGCACGGCGGCTACGGCGACACGTCGCAGCTGCCGAGCCTCGCGCCCCAGCCGCAGCGCGGAGCCGCCGCCGTGGCGGCCCTGAGCGCCGTGCTCGAGGTTCAGCGCGAAGCGGCGCTCGCCGCATCCGGCCGGGCCGCCGAGTCCGACGACGCATCCGCCGCGCCCGCCGCCGGGTCACCGGCTCCGCAGGCCGACGAGCCGCCTCCCGCAGTCGAGGCCGAGCAGACGGATGCCGAGCCTGCCGTGCCGGTCACCGCGAAGACGACCCAGCCGATCCCGGTGGCCGACCGCCCCGAGGTCGAGGTCGAGGAGCTGGGCCTCGCCGACCGCTTGGGACTGGCCGACGACGAGGACGAAGTGGGGCCCACGTCGTGAGGGCGGGGCTGGTCCTGTCCGAGGCGTTCACCGGCCTGCGGCGCAACCTCTCCATGGTGATCTCGGTCGTGCTCGTCACGTTCGTGTCGCTGACGTTCGTGGGCGCCGCGATCCTCATGCAGATGCAGATCGGGACCATGCGCGACTACTGGGTGGACCGCGCGCAGGTCGCCGTCTTCATGTGCACCGACATCTCGCAGGAGCCGACGTGTCTCGACGGCGCCGCGACGCCCGATCAGATCGCCGACGTGCAGGACAGGCTCGATGGGCCGGCGCTGTCTCCGCTCATCCGCGACGTGCGGTTCGAGGACCAGGACCAGGCCTACCAGAACATCATCGATCTGCTCGGCGAGGAATACGCCAGCGTCATCACACCCGAGCAGCTGAATCAGACGTTCTGGATCAATCTCGTCGATCAGCGCCAGTCGGACGTCATCATCGAGGCGTTCACATCGCTCGACGGCGTCGAGGGCGTCGAGGATCAGCTGCAGTACCTCGAGCCGCTGTTCCAGGCCCTGACGGTGGCGACGTACATCGCCGTCGGCATAGCGGTGCTCATGCTGATCGCCGCGGTGCTCCTCATCGCCACCACGATCCGATTGTCGGCCTATGCGCGCCGCCGCGAACTGCGGATCATGCGTCTGGTGGGCGCGTCGAACCCGTTCATCCAGACGCCGTTCATCCTCGAGGGCGTCTTCGCGGCCCTGCTGGGGGCCGCCCTGGCGAGCGGCGCCGTCCTCGCGGGTGTGCAGTTCGGCGTCGAGGGGTACCTGCGCCGCCGCGTCGACTTCGTCACGACCTGGGTGGGGGTGGGGGACGCCTGGATCGTCGTGCCGATCCTGGTCGGCATCGGTGTGGTGCTGGCGGCGTTCTCGGCCGGGTTCGCGATCCGCCGCTGGCTGCGCGAGTAGCGCACCGCGCCGCGTCGGGCGGCATCCGTCCCGGCGTTGCTAGACTGACAGGCTGCCGTGCGCCCGCACGGCGAGAGTCCGAGGAGTTCGCCATGCCCAGGGAACGCGGTGAGACGGTCATCGCGACCAACCGTCGCGCGCGCCACGAGTACAGCATCGAGAAGACCTACGAAGCGGGTCTGGTGCTCACCGGCACCGAGGTGAAGTCGCTGCGTCAAGGCCGCGCGAACCTGTCGGACGGCTACGCGTACATCGACGGCGGCGAGGCGTTCCTCGACGCCGTGCACATCCCCGAGTACTCGCAGGGGCACTGGACGAACCACTCCGCCAAGCGCACGCGCAAGCTGCTCCTGCACAAGGACGAGATCATCAAGCTCAGCCACGCGATCTCGGCCGGTGGGTACACGCTCATCCCGCTGAAGCTCTACTTCTCGGACGGCCGCGCGAAGGTCGAGATCGGCGTGGCCAAGGGCAAGGCCGAGTACGACAAGCGACAGGCGCTGCGCGAGCGCCAGGACAAGCGCGAGGCCGAGCGCGCCATGCGCACGCGCAACCGGCTCGGGGAGTAGCAGCCGGCGGATGCCCGGCATCCGCCGGTTCCGATGCCGGCGCCCTGTCCGACCGCAGTGCGTCAGTGCGCCGTGAAACGCGCCTCGACGCCGGCCTCCACGACGATGTCCTCGGGCTCGAACGCGGTCACCGGGCCGCCTCCGGGCGCCGCGGCCAGGGCGACGGCGCGGGCCATGGCGGGCTGCGGGCCCTCGGGGGGATGATCGGCGAGGAGGCCCAGATCGGCGATCTCCACGGGAACGACGGATGCCAGGCCGAGCGCCGTGGCGTAGGCCGTGGCGCGGGCGACGGCGACGCCGACGGCCTCTGTGGCGACCTCCTGCTCGACGCGGGCGCGCGTGGCGGGCGTCAGCTGCCAGTCGATGCGGCTCAGCTCGACGCCGTCGCGATCGAGCACGTCGCCGACCCACCATGACATCGCGGCGAAGTCCGAGAACGTCGCGACGACGTCGACCGAGGCGTGGTGGACGGGTGCCTGCCGCTTGCCGTCGGGCCCCCACGGGCGGTCGGTCCACAGTGACACCCGCTGACTGGCCCATTCCACGACGGAACCGGCCTCCTTGCGGGCGCCGAGGTCCGCCCGGACCGGCTCGGCCAGCGCCGCGATCCGCTCGACGACCGCTCCGCGGTCGCGGCTCTCGGCCCGCACGCTGAGGTGCGCGCTGGCGCGCTCGGGTGCGATGCGCGTCTCGTGTCTACCGCGGACAGTGATCACGACGTCTGCCATGACTGCGACTCTACGCCGCGGCAGCGACGCGAAAAGAAAATTTCCATTCACGTGCATCCGAATCGAGAGTGCTCCCGGAACACACATATCGACGGGCGACAAACGGTCGCCCAGAACCGAGAGGACTCTCATGCGTAAGACCCTCATGGGCGCCGCCGCCGGAGCCGTGCTGGCTCTGGGCGCGATCGCCCCCGCCCACGCCATCTCCGACTCGAGCGCCGACCTGTCGGTGCTGCACGGCATCCCCGACACCACTGTCGACGTCTACGTCAACGGCGATCTGACCCTCGACGACTTCGCACCGAGCGATCTCGCCGGTCCGCTGGACCTGCCGGCTGGTGACTACGAGGTCGCGATCACCGCCTCCGACGCGGCTGACGCGAGCTCGCCGATCCTCGGCCCGATCACCCTGACGCTCGAGGCCGCCACGAGCTACACCGCCGTCGCCCACCTCGACGAGGGCGGCGCGCCGACCGTGACCGCGTTCGTCAACGACATCTCCGAGACCGCCGCCGGCGAGGGCCGCCTGACGGTCCGCCACACCGCCGCCGCGCCCGCCGTCGACGTGCTCGCCGGCGACACCGCCGTGATCGAGGGTCTCGCGAACCCCGACGAGGCGACGCTCGACCTCGCGGCCGGCACCGTCTCGGCCTCCGTGGCCGCCGCGGGAACGACCGACCCGGTCCTCGGCCCTGCAGACGTCGAGGTCCAGGAGGGCGTCCTCACGATCGTGTACGCGTGGGGCAGCCTCGAGGACGGCAACCTCGCGCTCGCGACGCAGACCATCGACGGACTGCACTCGGCTCCGCACGGCGTCAACTCCGGCACCGGCGGCCAGCTCGCCGAGCGCGACGCGCTGATGCAGGCGCTCCTCATGATCGGCGTCTTCGCGGTCGCCGCAGCGTCCGTGACCGGCGTGGTCGTGGCTCGCAGCCGGGCGGAGCGCTGACCCTCATGGCTACGGCGAGGACGATCATCCGGGCGCTTGCCGCCGGGCTGGTCGTCCTCGCCCTGTCCGCGTGCTCGGGCCCGCCGAGCGAGGACGCCGCCCGGACGGCCGCGCCCACCGTCGAGGCGGCCGTGTCGGCGCCGCGCCCCACGCCGGTCGTGGATGTGCCCGTCACCGCGGCGACCCCCGCGCCCGCGCGTGTGAGCGTGCCGCCGGTGCGCCTGACCATCGAGGCGATCGGCGTCGACATGCCGGTCGAGCCGGTGGGCGTGGAGCCGGGAGGATTCATGGAGCTGCCCGCAGACCCGGCCGTCGCCGGCTGGTACCGTTTCGGGTCCGATCCGCAGAGCGACGACGGCAACATCGTCGTCTCGGCACACGTGGACGCGCCGGACCGCCCCATCGGCCCGCTCAGCAGGCTTCGCGACCTGAGCGGCGGCGAGACCATCACGGTGGCGGACGCCGAGGGCGTCTCGCACACGTATCGCGTCGAGAGCGTCACGTACTACCCCAAGCAGGATCTTCCGGTCGACGGGCTGTTCGCTCGCGAAGGCAGCGACTCGCTGGTCGTGATCACGTGCGGGGGAGACTTCGACCGAACGACCGGCCGGTATGCCGACAATGTCGTCGCGGTCGCGACTCCGGTAGCGTGACGATGGCGACGACACTCGCGACGAGAGGAACCCGCGTGGAAGACCTGGATGAGCAGGAGCTCGTCGAGCGGTTCCGCCGCGGCGACGATCGCGCTCTCGAGGCCGTGTACCGTCGCTGGTCGGCGCTGGTGTTCACCCTCGCTCTCCGCTCGCTCGGAGACCGGGGCGATGCCGAGGACGTGACGCAGAAGACGTTCGTCTCGGCGTGGACATCGCGGGCCTCGTACGATCCGGCCAAGGCGAAGCTGGCGACGTGGCTCGTCAGCATCGCCCGGCGCCGGATCGCGGACATGCACGAGGCTCGCGCCAGGGTTCGCAAGCTGCAGGACGAACTCGTGCGGTTCTCGGATCCCGACGAGATGGTGCAGTCCGAAGTCGACCTCGCCGACCGGCTGCTGCTCGCGGACGAACTCGAACGACTCGAGCCCGACGCGCTGGACGTCGTGCGCTTGGCGTTCTACGACGACCTGACCCACCAGCAGATCGCGGAGCGGCTCGCGATGCCGCTGGGAACCGTGAAGAGCCACATCAGACGAAGTCTGTCGAGACTGCGCAGCCGATTGGAGGTGAGCCATGTCGCACATTGACCCCGACCGCATCGCCCTGGTCGCCCTCGGCGAGCCGATGAGCGTCGACGAGTCGACGCACGTCGAGCAGTGCGACGACTGCACCATCGACCTGTTCGAGCTGCGACGCACCGTGATCGTCGGTCGCTCCACGATCGACATGGACGACCTCGAGTCGCCGCCCGACCGCGTGTGGGACCGCATCGCCGCCGAGATCGCCGGACTTCCCGAGGCCACCGAGGAATCGGACGCTGAGGAAGCAGAGCCGCTGGACGCCGCGACGTCGCCGTCGGACGGCTCCGTGGCGGAACCCGCGACGGCGGCTCCCGCACCGGAACAGGCTCGGGGGCGTGGACGCGTGCTGACGCGGGCTCTGTTCGGCCTCGCCGCGGGCACCGCGGTGATCCTGGCGCTCGTCGGCGTGTGGTCGCTCGTCCGCCCGGCGCAGGTCGTCGAGGTCGCCGCCGCGACGCTCGCGGCGTTCCCCGATCACCCGGACGCCGAAGGCTCGGCGATCGTCATCGAGGAGAACGACGGCGAGCAGCTCGTGCGGGTCGAACTCGACACCGACGAGGCCGACGACGGGTTCCGCGAGGTGTGGCTCATCACCGCCGACGCGTCCGCGCTGGTCAGCCTCGGCGTCCTCGAAGGTCGCGAAGGCGAGTTCGTCGTGCCCGACGGCATCGACATCCACGAGTACGTGCTCGTGGACGTGTCGCAGGAGCCGCTGGACGGTGATCCCGCCCATTCGGGCGACTCGATCGTGCGGGGCGAGCTCGACTTCGCGTGAGACGTCCGGCGGGGCTTCAGAGCAGCTCGTCGGCCGGCCGGATCGCCGACAGGTCCGCTCGAGTGTGCGCCCACCGGACGTCCGTCGGCGTGAAGAGGTAGGTCTCGCCCCAGCCGTCGGCGTCGCCGCGCCCCGCCTCTGCGACCCGAGACAGGTACACGCCCTCCGTCGTGTCGGACCGTCGGTAGCCGTCCGCCTCCAGCTGCTGCATGGCGGCCACCGCGGACTCGGAGTGGATGCGGGCCCACGCATGATCCTGGACGTCATCGGTCGCCAGGTCGGGGTCCGCGCCGGCCCGGCAGACCAGCTGGAGGAGCGGCGCGCCCGCGGGGAAGTTGTCGAAGGGCCTCACGCCGATCGTCAGGACGCTCGAGTCCCACACCTGTCGGCCGCTCGCGGCGACCTCGGCGAGGTAGTCCTCCGTGAGCACGTCCTGGCACGTGGCGTCCACGAGGGGATGCGCGGTGGGCGAGGGTGTGGGGACGGGGCTCGGGGTCGGTGTGGGAGCAGGGCCGGGCACGGTCGCGGTCGGCGTCGCCGACGGCTCGGCGGACGCCTCGGGTGCGCCGGAGTCGGTCGTCAGGAGCAGCACCAGCACGATGACTCCGACGACGCCGACGGCTCCCGCGCTGACCATCCAGAGGCGCCAGGTCGACATGCGCTCGACACTATGCCGCGCGTCTTGGAATTCCCCAATCGTCCCATCCGTTGTAGTCTGGGATGCTCGGGTGCCTCGGCATCCGGCTTGACAACTCCACAGTGTGACAGCGGCCCACCGCCATTCGGAGGAGCACGGGGATGATCGGTTTCGACATCGTTTGCCGATCTGCGTGCAGCGGGCCGAGGATGCAGGGTTATCTCGTGAACGCTCCCTGCAAACCAATATCTGCCGAATCCAAGCAGAACGACTTCGCCCTCGCTGCGTAAGCGAGCCCGATAGTCCGTCAGACCGTGGGTGATCCCGACACGGCTCCTGGCGTCATCTAGGGATCTTGCTGCGCGGTGGCGCCTGGACGCCGCGCGGGACTCTTCCCAGGCTGGGCTCGTCGACTTAGGTGTCTGTGACAAAGGTCGGAGCCGAGCAGAACGCCTCTACAGACTGCGCCCGGAGAAACCGCAGAGACTCGACGATGGACGGGGGTTCGATTCCCCCCATCTCCACCAGCCGCTGTCACAGGAGTGAAGGCCCCGAGCCGTGGAGATCCACGGTCCCGGGGCCTTCGTCATGTCGGCAGGCGGCGACGATCCTCCGTGCCCGGGCTCGCGCCCCGGCACACCGCGTGGCGATACTGAGGGCATGCCAGTGCATCGCGCCACCGTCGCAGACTCCGTGGATCCTCTCGGCCTCGGCCGCCTGTCGGTCGACGTGCCGAGTGTCGGGATCACCTCGGTCTGGGCCCTCCCCGTCATCCCCTTCGGTGCGCGGCGCCATCGCCCGCCCGAGCCCGGCACCGCAGTGTGGGTCGATTTCGAGGAAGGCGACGTGTCGCGGCCGGTGGTGCTGGGCACGATCCCGACACCCGAGTGATCGACGGGGCGTGCGGCGGCGCGGCCGACCGTGCGCGAGCGCGAGCGGAGCCGCGTAGTGTGGCGAGGCGATCCACGATCGGGCGGTCGAGCCGCCGGGAGGGCTGTCGATGACACCGAACATCGTCCTGAACAACGGCGCCGAGATCCCGAGGATCGGACTCGGGGTCTTCCTGGTGACGGATGTCGCCGAGTGCGAGTCCAGCGTGGCGGCGGCGCTGGATGCCGGGTACCGGCTGATCGACACCGCCAACGCATACCGCAACGAGCGTGCGGTCGGGCGCGCCATCCGCGAATCCGGCGTCGACCGGGAGCAGATCTTCCTCACCACCAAGCTCTGGCCCGGCGACTACGGCGTCCGCGCGTCGCGCGACGCGATCCGTGGAGCGGTCGAACGCCTCGACAGCGGTCACATCGATCTTCTGCTGCTGCACCAGCCGGTCGGCGACGTGCTCGGGGCCTGGAAGGCCATGGAGGACGCGGTGGAGAGCGGCGCGGTGCGCTCGATCGGCGTGAGCAACTTCGAGATCGCCGACCTCGAGCGGCTGCTCGCGTCTGCGCGCATCCGGCCGGTCGTCGACCAGATCGAGCTGCATCCGTACTGGCAGGCGCCGGCGCTGCTTCCCTATCTCGCCGAGCACGAGATCGTTCCTCAGGCCTGGTACCCGCTGGGGCACGGGTCGAAGAAGCTTCTGAGCGAGCCGGCGATCCGCGCGGCGGCCGCTGCGCACGGCAGGTCGCCCGTCCAGGTCATCCTCCGCTGGCACCGGCAGCGGGGCTTCGTCGCGATCCCCAAGTCGACCAACCCCGCCCACATCGCCTCGAACATCGACATCGACGACTTCGCCCTCACCGATCTTCAGATGTCGGCCATCGACGCGCTCGGCCGGAACCGACCGATGGTCCGCATGCCGCGCTGGGTGATGTCGGCGGTGATGCCGCGCTTCCGCGTTCCGCAGCTGCCCTGAGGGCTCAGCGGCCGCGCCACGCCCTCTCGATCGCGATCGGGCCACCCAGGATGTTCTCCGCGGCTCGGTGACCGGAGTGCATCGCCGCCGGAACCGTCGCCGGATCGTCGGTCCAGGTCGCCTCACCGGCGATGTGGAGCACACCGCCCACCGGCGTCGCGAGGGCGTCGTGGTCTGCGGTCGCGCCGCCCACCGTCGTGTACGCGTACGATCCGCGTGCGAAGGGGTCGTCCTGCCATGCGGTCATGAGGACGCGGGTGGGCCGCGGCACGTCCTCCCCGAAGAGCCGGCGCAGCTGCGCCATCACGGAGTCCACGACGCGTTCCTCAGTCCATTCGCGCGTCCCGCGTGCGGCGGGCCCGGCGGCGAAGGTCAGCAGTGTCGGCGTGCCGTCGAGTGTGGTCAGGTCGTACCAGGAGTGCCACCAGCGGCTTTCGGGCCCCTGCTGCCGGACGGCGTAGACGCCGTCGTCCCAGAACTTCGTCGGGAAGGACAGGAACACCTTCTCGAAGGCGTTCATCTCCATGCGCGCAAGGGCACCCGACACGGGCTCGGGGAGGGTCGGCTCGATCACGAAGTCGTCGGACTTCAGGATGCCGACGGGAACCGTCACCACCACCGTGCCGGCCGAGAACACTCCGCGGTCGCTCGTGACCGTCGCCCCGCCCGAGGCCCACTGCACGCGCGAGACGACGTGTTCGAGCCGGACGTCGATCCCCTCGGCGAGGTGGGCGGGGAGCCGGTCGTATCCATCGGGGAACACGACCTCGTCGCCCTCGACGAGATCGTCGTCCAGGGCGTGCGCCGCGAGATCGTCGATCCACGCGCCGTACTGCTCCTCGGTCCGGTGCTCCAGGAACTCGCGCACGCGCTGCGTGCGGTCGGCATCCCATCCCCGGGCGGCCAGGGCCGCCTCGGTCACGTCGCGGTACGAGGCATCCGCTTCAGAGGCGGCGATCACCGGCACGAGGTCGGTGTCGAGAGCGTGGACGTCGGCCGCGAACGCGCGCGCGGCGGCATCCGACAGGCGCCGGCCGTCGGGCCCGTAGTAGGCGATCGGACGGCTGTCGGGCTGGTAGGCGCCGACGGTGAACTCGACGGTGGGCATGCCGAGCTCGTCGACGGCCGCCGCGACGGGGCAGCCGGTGACGCCGTGGATCCAGGAGGCCCCGCGGTCGGTGACGTGCCCGCCGGTGCGATCGGTCCACACGCGTCCTCCGACGCGGTCGCGTGCTTCGAGCACGACCACGCGGCTGCCGGCGGCGCTCAGGAGCCGTGCGGCGGTCAGCCCGGCCACGCCGGCGCCGATGATGATGGTGTCGAACCGTTCCATGCTCTGGCCTCTCGCGTCCGGCTCAGCCGACGCGCTGCTCGTGGATCTCGGACTCGAGCGACGTGCCGTTCAGCTCGATGTAGATCCGGCGCTCCGTGATCGAGAGGGTGAGGGAGCTGCGCCGTTCGATGTGCGCGGCCGCGTCGGCGATGAAGCCGCGGTCGAAGCTGTACAGTGGGATGTCCGCCGCCCGGTGGATCCGCTTGCCCTCCCACGGCAGGACGACCTTCGCGGGGTCGCGGTGGGTGTAGATCGCAACCCGCTCGGACTGCATGCTGCCCGAGTGCAGCTTCTCGGCGTCCGGCGCCCCGACCTCGATCCACGCCATGAGCTTTCCGGTCAGATCGCGGACCCGCACGGCCGGCTCGTCCGTCGCGGAGATGCCGTCGCTGAACTCGATGCCGTCCTCGTACTCGAGGCAGTAGGCGAGGACGCGCGTGAGCATGAACGCGTCGGTCTCGGACGGATGCCTCGCGACGCGCAGCGAGAGATCCTCGTACACACCGCGGTCCACGTCGGCCAATTGGATCGCGAAGGTGTGCATCGTTGCGCCGGCGGCCATAGCTTCCGAGCCTACGCGGGATTCGGGCGCACTCCCGCCAGGGATGCCGGCGGTCAGCTCTCGCAGAGCCGCGGGACGGGCCGCGAGCCGAACCGGTAGTCGTAGGAGACGCCGTTCACCTCGACGATCACCCGCATCCCCTCTTCGAGCGCCTGGGTGTAGGCCATCCCCGGTTCGGGGCAGCCGAGCGATCCGTCGCCCCATGTCACGGCCTCGGACGAGACGATCACAAGAGTTCCCTCGATGCCGCGCGCGGCCAGATCCGCCTCCAGCGCGTCCCGATAGGCGGCGGGCAGCGCCACCGGGTATCCGGTGGGCACCGCGCCTGCGGACGCGGCCGGCTGCGGACGACCGGTCGAGCCGGGGGTCGCGGAAGGATCGGGCATCGTCGCTCCCTGTGCACACGCGCTCAGCCCGAGCGCGAGGACGAGCGCTCCGAGGGCCGCCTGAATCCGTCTCATCGTCCTCCTCGCGGTGCCATGCTAGTCGCGCGAGCTGCACGGCGCCGGTGCGTCGAAGACCGCGGGCAGCGCGGCGAGGTCCCGCATGACGCCAGATCCGCGGAGCATCCGACCATGCGATCTCGTCCGACCCGTCTCGTACGCTGAAAGGGTCGATTCCGCACAGCAGGAGGGAACGGAGCACCGTGGCCGAGCATCGCATCTTCGGAATGAGCTTCGCGAGCATCTATCCGCTCTACGTCAACAAGGTCGAGCGCAAGGCGCACACCCGGGACGAGGTCGACCAGGTGATCACGTGGCTCACGGGCTACGACGACGAGGGATTGCGCGAGGCGATCGACAGCGAGGTGGATCTTCGGACCTTCTTCGCGCAGGCTCCGGGCATGAATCCGAACGCGGAGCAGATCACCGGCGTGATCTGCGGCATGCGCGTGGAAGAGATCGACGATCCGCTCATGCAGAAGATCCGCTACATGGACAAGCTCGTCGACGAAGTCGCCCGCGGCAAGAAGATGACCTCGATCCTTCGCGGCGGGTGACGCGATGTCCGCGGAGTCGGGGGAGTTCTGGGATCTCACGGACGCCGAGGGCAATCGCCTGGGAATGACCCACGCGCGCTCCGATCCGAACCTGCCCGCAGGCGCCTTCCACGTCGTCGCGGCGACGTGGGCCGTGCGCCCCGACGGCGCGGTCCTGGTCGCACAGCGAGCGGCGAACAAGACGTACCCCCTGCAGTGGGAGTTCCCCGCCGGTAGCGCGCTCGCGGGGGAGTCGAGCCGCGTGGCCGCCGCTCGGGAACTCGGGGAGGAGGCCGGCATCAGGATTCATCCCGGCCGTCTCGTGCCGGTGGGCCGTTCGCGCGAGCGCATCGAACTCGTCGACATCTACGTCGTCCACCTCGACGCGCCCGTCGAGCCCGTCCCTCAGCCCGAGGAGGTGGCTTTCGCCGAGTGGGTCAGCCTCGACGAGGTCGATCGACGCCGCCGTGAGAAGCTCTTCGCGCGGCCGTGGATCCACCGACTCGATCTGTTCTGGACCGATCTGGTCCACGCCGTCGCGGCCGCGCCCGCCGGGAAGGCGGCGCGGCCGGGCGCGTGAGCGCGAAGGTCCGATCAGTCGATGAGGACCAGACCCTGCTTGGTGTCGGCCATCTTCACCCATCCGTCGCCGAACAGGTAGGTCATGCCGTACCCCTCGTCGTCCGTGACGATGGCCGTCTGCGGGTTCTCGGTGATGTACACGCCCTCGGCGGCGTCCTCGCGGAGCCAGCCCTGCGTGACCAGGCTGTCCTGGGCGACCGTGGCGGTGCCCGGGTCGATGGGCGACCAGCCGAACATCTGCAGGTGGTCGCCCGCCTGCGCCTCGTAGTCCGCCCACACGCACCGCAGGCCGTCGGCGAGCTCGACGTCGCCGGCGTAGAACGGCTGCTCCTGGTAGGACCAGCCGATGCTGGCGAAGTCCTCGACGGTGGACGCGGGGATCATCGTCTCGCACGTGACGTCTTCGGTCTCACCGGCGGGTGCGGGCTCGGGCGAGGCTTCGGGCTCGTCGGCGACGGCGATCGGCGTCTCGGACGCCTCGACCGTCGGCTCGGCTTGGGGGTCGTCGGCGGCGGTGCAGGCGGTCACGGCGAGCATGGTGCCGATGACGAGGACGGCAGCGCCGTAGCGGCGGAGGGGGAAGGACATCGATGGGCTCCGGGAGGGGGGTCGGGAGAGCAGCGGTCAGTCTGGTGAGTGGACGAGGTCGAGGATGGTCTGGTGCAGCACGCGGTTGGTGGCGAACGACGAGCGGGCGGCCAGGGTGTCATCGCCGTCGAACGACGTGAAGCGACCGCCGGCCTCGTGCACGACCGGCACGAGCGCGGCGATGTCATACTCCTTGACGCCGAACTCCGCGACGAACTCCAGGCGGCCTTCGGCCAGCAGCATGTAGGGCCACGCGTCGCCGTACCCGCGGTCTCGCCACACCGACCGCGACAGTCGGACGAGGGCGTCGAGGTGACCGGCGTCGTCCCACTGCTCGATGCTCTGGAAGCTCACGCTCGCGTCGGCGAGGGTGTCGACGTCCGAGACGTGGATGCGGCGCACATCCCCGCCCGCCGAGCGGGTCCAGGCGCCGAGGCCGGTCGCCGCCCACCAGCGTCGCGTGATGGACGGCTGGCTCACGACGCCGACGCGGGGGACGCCGTCGATCACGAGGGCGATCAGCGTCGCCCACATGGGAATGCCCTTGACGTAGTTGGCGGTGCCGTCGATCGGATCGATGATCCACTGCCTGCTCGAGTCGCCCGAGATGCCGAACTCTTCTCCGAACACGCCGTCTGCGGGACGCTCGGCGGCCAGCAGCGCACGGATCGCGCGCTCGGTGGCGAGGTCGGCCTCGCTGACATGGGTCGCGTCGGCCTTCAGGCTGACGTCGAGGTCGCTTGCGTCGAACCGGGCCATGGAAGCCGCATCCGCCGCGTCGGCCAGGCGCAGCGCCAGTTCGAGATCGCCGGAGAGATCGCCGTCGAACGGCGCGTCGAAGTCTGCGGAGGAAGGCGCTGGGGGCACAAGCTCAAGGATACCTGGGTGAGGGTCGTCTCGATTTCACATGCGGACGGCGGACTGGTAATGTAATTCCTCGGTTCGCCGCGAGGCGGACGACGCGCCTCTAGCTCAATCGGCAGAGCAACTGACTCTTAATCAGTGGGTTCAGGGTTCAAGTCCCTGGGGGCGCACCACACCGAAAGACCCCCGCCGGATCGCTCGATCCAGCGGGGGTCTTTCGTCGTCGGCAGCGGGGACGAAAGGTCGCGAATCGGTAACGACAGACACGCCGAGCGGGGTCTCGGCTTGACCGGTCGGCGCGTTTCTGTCTACATTTGCCACAACCTGAATCGGATTTCAGGTTGAACCCCTTCCAATGGTGAAAGGCACGCACATGCGGGTTACGAAGAAGTTCCTCCTGGGCTCCGCGGTTGCCGCGACAGCGCTCGTCCTTGCGGCGTGCGCGCCGTCGGCCGACCCGGGCTCCGAAACCACTGACGACGCCATGGCCGAGGTCACGGTCGGCATCGTCACGAGCGAGTCGGGTGCACTGGCCAGCTACGGCGAGCAGTACCTCGACGGCTTCAAGGCCGGTCTCGACTACGCCACCGACGGTACGGGCGAGATCAACGGCACGACGATCAACGTCGAGTATCGCGACGACGGCGGCGACGCGGACAAGGCCGTCACGGCCGTCAAGGAGCTCATCGGCTCCGGCGTCAACATCATCGGCGGCACGGTGTCGTCGGGCGTCGCGCTCGCGGTCGCCGAGCAGGCCGACCAGAACCAGGTGCTCTACATCTCGGGTCCGGCGGCAGCCGACGCGATCACGGGCATCAACGAGTACACCTTCCGCTCGGGACGCCAGAGCGCTCAGGACGTCGCCACGGCCGGTACGTTCCTCGACGACATCGAGGGCAAGAAGATCACGGTCTTCGCGCAGGACACCGCGTTCGGCCAGGGCAACCTCGCCGCGGTCCAGGCGATCCTCGGAGCCAAGGGCGCCGAGGTCGACTCGATCCTCGTCGCCGAGGACATCACCGAGTTCACGCCGTTCGCGCAGCAGGTGCTCGATGCCTCGCCCGACCTCGTGTTCGTGGCGTGGGCCGGTGCGACCTCGACGGCGATGTGGCAGGCGATGACCCAGCAGGGCGTCTTCGAGGAGATCCCGGTCGTCACCGGTCTCGGCGACTCCGCGACCTTCGGCGCGTACGGCGAGGCCTCGGAGCAGATCTCGTTCCTGAACCACTACTTCCCGGGCGCCCCGAGCAACGACGTGAACGACGCCATGGTCGAGTTCATCGAGGCCGAGGGCGGCACCCCCGACCTCTTCAGCCCCGACGGCTTCAACGCCGCGCTCATGATCGTCCACGCGATCGAAGAGGGCCAGGGCGACGTCGACGCGATGATCGCCTCGCTCGAGGGCTGGGAGTTCGAGGGCCCGAAGGGCACCATGACGATCCGCGCCGGTGACCACGCGCTGATCCAGGACATGTACCAGGTCAGCCTCGTCGCGGACGGCGACGGCTACGCCGCCGAGCTGATCGCGACGGTCCCGGCCGACGAGGTCGCCCCGGCCGAGGCCGAGTAAGCAAGGCAGGCACCACAGCAATGAGCACCTCAGTCCCGTCCGCACTCCGCGTCGAAGGCCTCGGCCTCCAGATCGGCGGTGCGACCATCCTGAAGGATGTCGACCTCGACGTCCCCGCGGGTTCGCTCGTGGGCGTCATCGGCCCCAACGGCGCAGGCAAGACCACGCTCTTCAACGTGGTCTCGGGCCTGATGACCCCCACGGCCGGCCGCATCCTGATGAACGGCCATGACGTCACCTCGCAGTCCGTCGCGGCGCGGTCGCGGGCGGGACTGGGGCGCACATTCCAGACCTCGAGTCTGTTCCCCCGCCTGACCGTCCTCGAGAACGTGCGGCTGGCCGCACAGGTCTCGCTGGGCGGCTCAGGCTCCCTCTTCCGATTCCCGCGACGGTCGGACGCCGCGTCGCAGCGCGCCCTCGACACGCTCGAGACCGTCGGGCTCGCGCACAAGGCTGATGCCTACTCGGGAGACATCTCGCACGGCGACAAGCGCAAGCTCGAGATCGCCGTGCTGCTGGTGACCGACTCGTCGCTCGTGCTCCTCGACGAGCCGATGGCCGGCGTCGGCTCCGGCGACGTCCCCGGCCTCGTCGAGAACATCCGCGACATGCAGCGTGAGAAGAACTGCACCGTGCTCATGGTCGAACACCACATCGACGTGCTCATGGGCCTCGTCGACAAGGTCGCGGTGATGTACTTCGGCAGCATCATCGCCTTCGACACGCCGGAGAAGATCATGGAGGATCCGATCGTGCAGAGCGCCTACCTGGGGTCGGCGGCATGAGCGCCGGCAGCATCCTGGAGGTCACCGACCTCAAGTGCTCGATCGCCGGACAGCAGGTCGTCGAGAAGGTCACCTTCTCGGTCCCGGCCACCGGCATCACCGCGGTCCTCGGCCGCAACGGCGTCGGGAAGACCTCGACGCTGCGCGGCATCCTCGGCCTCATCCACCGGCGCGGCGAAGTGCGGCTCGCCGGCGAGCGCATCGACGGCCTCCCCACCCACAAGATCGTCCAGCGCGGCGTCGGCTACGTGCCCGAGGACCGCGAGGTGTTCGCCAAGCTCAGCGTCGCCGAGAACCTCGCGCTCGCCGAGCGGCAGCGCAACCCGCGCCGCGAGTTCGTCGCCGAGCTGTTCCCCGACCTGGTCGGCCGCAAGGACCAGCCCGCCGGCACGCTCTCGGGCGGACAGCAGCAGATGGTCTCTGTGGCGCGAGCGCTCATGAACGACAACAAGCTGCTGCTCGTCGACGAGCCCACGAAGGGCCTCGCGCCGAAGATCGTCACGGAGGTCGCCGACGCCCTCGCCGAAGCGGCCAAGACCGTCCCCATCCTCCTCGTCGAGCAGAACCTCGAGGTCGTGCGGCGCCTCGCCACCGACGCGATCGTCATCAGCGGCGGCCGCGTTGTGCACACCGCGCCCGCCCTCGAGATCCTCGACGACCCCGAGCTCACCCAGCGGCTGCTGGGCGTCCACGCGGAGAGCCACGCATGAGCACCCTCGTCCTCACCCTCGTCACCGGCGTCGGCCTCGGCGCCCTCTACTTCCTCGTCGCGAGCGGCCTGAGCCTGATCTACGGCCTCATGCACGTGCTGAACTTCGCCCACGGCGCGTTCCTCACCCTGAGCGCATTCATGGGCTGGTTCGTGGCCCAGGCCCTCGGCACCGCATCGTGGGGCTCGTTCCTGCTGTCGATCCTCGTCGGCGCGGTCGTCGGAGCGGTGTTCGCGACTCTCACCGAACTCGTTCTGATCCGGCCGCTGTACGAACGGCATATCGAACAGGTGCTCGTCACGGTCGGGCTCTCACTTGCGGCCGTGGCCCTGTTCGAAGGGCTGTGGGGCTCGGACGCCATCAACATCGCGGGACCCCCGTGGCTCACGCAGACGACCTCGATCCTCGGCGCCCGCATCCCGAACAAGTACTGGATCCTGATCCTCGCGGCGGTCATCGTGCTGGCAGCGCTGGTGATCTTCCTGCAGAAGACCCGCTACGGCATGATCATCCGCGCCGGCGTCGAGAACCGCTCGATGGTGACCGCCCTCGGCATCGACGTGCGCAAGTCCTTCACCCTCGTGTTCGCGATCGGCGGCGCGGCCGCCGGCATCGGCGGGGTCCTGGCGATGCACTACACGAGCTACGTCTCGGCCCATATGGGGGCGACGCTGCTGATCTTCGCGTTCATCGTCACCGTCGTCGGCGGGCTCGGTTCGCTCACCGGCGCGGCGATCGCGTCGGTGCTGGTCGCAGTGCTCCAGCAGGTGGCGAACACGTATCTGGGCGGGACCGGTGACTTCATCGTCGTGATCCTGCTGGCGGTCGTGCTGCTGGCACGCCCGACCGGACTTCTCGGGAGGAAGGCATGACCACCACCAGCTCCATCGTGATCCCTCGCACCGCCGAGGGATGGCGCCGGTACATCCCCGTCGCGGTCGGCATCGTCCTCGTGACGTTCATGGCGGTGCTCCCGCTGCTGAACCTCTCGCTCCCCGGCATCCTGCCGACCCCGACGTACCAGCCCGGCGCGCTGGCCCTGCTGTCGCTGTGCATGGTGTTCGCAGCCCTCGCGCTGTCGTACAACCTGCTCCTGGGGTCGGCCGGCATGCTGTCCTTCGGACACGCCCTGTACTTCGGTGCCGGAGCATATGGCCTCGGCATCGCCCTCGAGCACTTCGGAGTGCCGCTGTGGCCGGGAGTGTTCATCGCTCTGCTGGGCGGCATGGTCATCGCCCTGGCCACCGGTGCCGTCTCGATGCGGGTCTCGGGCATCCCGTTCGCCATGGTCACGCTCGCGTTCGCCCAGGCAGGATCCGTGCTGGTCCGCCGCAACTCCGACGTCACGGGCGGTGAAGAGGGCCTGAGCCTGAACACCGACGGCGTGCCCGACATGCTGGTCGGCGTCATCAACACGCGCAATCTCTACTGGCTGACCCTCGCGGTGCTCGTGATCGTCTACCTCGTCGCCGTGTGGGTCGACACCTCGCGCCTCGGCCACCTCGTGCGGGCCACACGCGAGAACGAGCAGCGCGTGCGCGTGCTCGGGCTGCGCCCCTACGGCGTGCGACTGGTCGTCTTCGTGATCGCGGCGCTGATGGCGAGCCTCGCGGGCGTGGCGTACATGCTGCTGCAGTCCGGGACCGTTCCCCGCTCGGTGTCGGCGGACCTGACGATCACGATCCTCGTGATGGTCGTCCTCGGTGGCGTGGGCTTCCGTTGGGGTGCCATCGTGGGAGGCGTGCTGTACACGCTGCTCGACCAGCGCCTGACCGTGCTGGCGGGATCCGAGGCGATCGAGTCGCTGCCCGAGATCCTGCGCATCCCGCTGTCGGAGCCCCTCTTCCTGCTGGGGACGCTGTTCATCCTCGTCGTCATGTTCCTCCCCGGCGGCATCGCCGGCACGGTCGACAAGCTCGCGCGGCGTCGCCGCGGCGAGCGCACCCGGTCGACCCTGCACACGCTCGACGACGCCGAAGAGGAGTTCATGCGGGAGGAGGCCCGCGTATGACGTGGGTGGACGGCCTGGACGACGGTGCGCACACGATCGGCCGCTGGCTGATCGACCGCGCCGCCGCCTCGCCCCGGCACGTGGCGATCGACGACCGGGGCGTGTCGATGGACTACGCCACGCTCGCCGGCCGCGCCACCGGGCTGGCCGATCGCCTGCGCGCCGCCGGATACGGTCCCGGAGACCGGTTCGCGACGCTGTCGGGCAACTCCAGCGACCACGTCGTCGTGTTCTTCGCATGCGCCCTGGCGGGTGTCGCCTTCGTGCCGCTGTCATGGCGCCTCACGCCCCGCGAGCTCGCCGACGTGATCGGGCGCACCGACCCCGCGCTGCTGCTGGTCGAGGAAGAGTACCGTTCGCTTGCGGATGCGTCGCTGCGGGCGATGTCCGAGCCGCCGCTCATGGTGGCGCTCGGAACAACCGGTGTCGAGGCATCCGTGCCCGACGCGGCCGAGCGGGCGATCCTTCGGCCCGTGCGAGACGACGATCCGCTGCTGATCATCTTCACCTCCGGCAGCGAAGCGGCGCCCAAGGGCGTCGTCCTCACCCACGCCAACTGCTTCTGGACCAATCTGGCTCTCGCTCAGGCGCTGCCGCTCACGCAGGACGACGTCGTCCTGGCCATGCTGCCGCAGTTCCACGTCGCCGCCTGGAACTGCCAGCCGCTGCTGGCATGGTGGGTCGGGGCGACCGTCGTGCTCGAGCGCTCCTTCCAGCCGGAGCGCGCCCTGCGCCTGATCGCCGACCGCGGCGTGACCTCGATGATGGGGGTCCCGACGCAGTACACGCTGCTCGGCCGCGACGCGAGCTGGGAGAGCGCCGACGTGTCGTCGCTGCGCACGGCGCTCGTCGGCGGATCGACGATGTCGGAAGCCGTTCGGCAGGAATGGGCGGACAGGGGTGTCGCGCTGACCCAGGGCTACGGACTCACCGAGGCCGCGCCCAACGTGCTGCACCTGCCCGCGGGCGAGGCCGCCGATCACCCGGGGGCGGTCGGGCGACCCTACGCCCATGTGTCGACCGTGCTGGCGGACCCCGAGACCGGACTCGTGCTCGACGGCGAGGCGACCGGTGAGCTGTGGGTGCGCGGCCCCAGTGTCTTCGCCGAGTATCTCGGCGATCCCGACGCGACAGCCGCCGCCTTCGCCGACGGCTGGCTGCGCACGGGTGACCTCGTCCACCGCGACGCGACGGGCACATACCGCATCGTCGACCGGCTCAAGGACATCTTCATCTCGGGCGGCGAGAACGTCGCACCCGCCGAGGTCGAGCACGCACTGCGCCTGCATCCGCTCATCGACCAGGCCGCCGTCGTCGGCGTCCCCGACCCGGTGTGGGGTGAGCGAGGCGTCGCCTTCGTGGTGCCGGCATCCTCGGCCGTGCTCTCGTCGGACGAGGTGATCGCCCATGCGCGGCGGAACCTCGCCGCGTTCAAGGTTCCGGTGCGCGTGGAGTTCGTCACCGACCTGCCGCGTTCATCGATCGAGAAGATCGCGAGATCCCGGCTGCGCGACGCCGCGCGCCGACTGATGGAGGGGGCCCCGCATGAGCCGTCCCGATGACATCGCCGAAGACGCCGAAGCGCTGATCTCGCCGGCGACCGGCCGCCCGCTCACCAAACGCGGCGAGGCCACGCGGCGGCGTCTGCTCGAGGCCGCCGAGATCGTCTTCGCCGAGCAGGGCTACCACGAGGCCTCGATCGTCAAGATCACCGAGCGCGCCGGGATCGGCCTGGGAACCTTCTACCTCTACTTCGACTCCAAGCAGTCGATCTTCGAGGCCCTCGTGATCGACCTCAACAGACGCGTGCGCCATTCGATGTCCGAGGCGATGGACGGCGCGACGTCGCGCGTCGAGGCCGAACGCGCGGGATTCGCCGGCTTCTTCCGCTTCACCGCCGAGCACCCTGCGCTGTACCGCGTGGTGCGCGAGGCCGAGTTCGTCTCGCCCGAGGTGCTGCGCCTGCACTACACGCGCATCGTCGAGGGATACGAAGCCGGACTGCGCGACGCCCAGGAGGTCGGCGACGTCGATCCGGGGCTCGACCCGACGACGACCGCGTGGGCTCTCATGGGCATGGGCGAGCTCATCGGGATGCGCTTCCTGCTGTGGGAGCGCGACGCGCAGGGCCGCCCGCCCGCCGAACTCGATCCGGCCGTCTTCGACGCCGTCTCCCGCTTCATCGACAACGCACTCGCTCCGCGAGCACCACAGGAGGATCAGTGATGACCGAACAGGATCTCGCCGGCAAGCGGGCACTCGTCACCGGAGGCGCGAGCGGCATCGGCCTCGCGTGCGCCGAGGAGTTCGCCGCCCGCGGCGCCCACGTGATCATCGCGGACTTCAACGAGGAAGCCGCCACGGCAGTCGCCGCCCAGGTCGGCGGCGAGGCGTGGGTGGCGGACCTGTCCGACACGGCGTCGCTGGACAGCCTCGAGCTCGACGTCGACATCCTGGTCAACAACGCCGGCATCCAGCGCGTGAGCCCGATCGAGGAGTTCGACCCCGAGGCCTTCCGCCTCATTCTGCGACTGATGCTCGAATCGCCCTTCCTGCTCATCCGCGCGGCCCTGCCGACGATGTACGAGCGCGGCTGGGGTCGCGTGATCAACATCTCGAGTGCCCACGGGCTGCGGGCCTCGGCATACAAGTCCGCCTACGTGTCGGCGAAGCACGGGCTCGAGGGGCTGTCGAAGGTCACGGCGCTCGAGGGCGGCGCGCACGGTGTCACGAGCAACTGCATCAACCCGGCGTACGTGCGCACTCCGCTCGTCGAGAAGCAGATCGCGGATCAGGCCAAGGTGCACGGCATCCCCGAGAGCGAGGTCGTCGAGAAGATCATGCTCACCGAGACCGCCGTCAAGCGCCTCGTCGAGGCCGACGAGGTCGCCTCGCTCGCCGGCTGGCTGGTGTCGGACAAGGCCGGCATGGTGACCGGTGCGTCCTACACGATGGACGGCGGGTGGACGGCGCGATGACGGCCCACGAGTATCGCGAGATCGAGGTTCCGGTCGACGGCGGGCTTCTGCGCGCCGGCGTCTGGGAGCCGGTGTCGCCCGCGCAGGGCACGCCGACCGTGCTCCTGGTCCATGGCATCACCTCGTCCCACCTGGCCTGGAGCCACGTGGTCCGCAGCCTTCCCGGAGTCCGGGTGATCGCACCCGACCTGCGCGGTCGCGGCCGCAGCAACGCCGTCGAGGGTGCAGCGGGCATGGCGGCGCACGCGGATGACCTCGCGGCGCTTCTGGACGCGACCGGCATCGACCGGACCGTCGTCGTCGGACACTCGATGGGCGGGTTCGTCTCGCTGGTGTTCGCGCATCGGCATCCCGAGCGCGTCTCGCGGGTCCTGCTGGTCGACGGCGGTCTGCCGTTGGACGTGCCCGAGGGTCTGGACACCGACACGATGGTGGCCGGCATCCTCGGCCCCACCGCCAAGCGGCTGTCGATGCGATTCGCCGACCTGGGGGAGTACCTCGACTTCTGGCGCGTCCACCCCGCCTTCGGCGACGCCTGGTCGGAGGACCTCGAGCGCTACTTCGCGTACGACCTCGTCGACGACGGCGAAGGGGCGTACCGCCCGGCCACGAGCTATCAGACGACCGCGGACGACACCGTGGACATGAACACCGGCTCTGCGCTGCCCGACGCCCTCGCCGGCATCGCTCACCCGGTCCGCCTCATCACCGTGCCGCGTGGTCTTCAGAACGAGCCCCCCGGTCTGTACGCCCCGGAGCATCTGGAGCGGATGCTGGCAGCGTTCCCGTCCATCCGTCACGAGCGCGTGGACGAGGGCCTGAACCACTACACGATCGTGATCTCGGAGGCGGGAGCCGCCGTGGTCGCTCCGGCCATCCTCGACGAGATCGCGCACGCCGCCGCCGTCGCGACCGCCTGACCCGAACGCGGGAGCGGTGCGGCCGCGGCGTCAGCGCGCCGAGGCCACGCGCGTGGTCAGCTGGTGCGCGTGCGCGAGGAGCGTCCGCCCGAGCTCGGCCACGCGCTCGGGCGGGAAGCGGAACTCGGCGCCGGTGAGGCTCAGCGCCCACTGCGGGTGGCCCTCGCGGGTGAAGACGGCGGCACCCATGCCCCAGCTGCCCTCGACGATGAGGCCGGGGTTCACGGCGAAGCCGCGCGACTGCGTCTCGCGCAGGCGCGCGCGGAGCCGCGTCTCGCTGTGCGCCGTGCCGTACGCGTCGCTGAGCTCGGGGTGCCGCGCGAAGTAGCTGTCCACATCGTGAGGCGGTAGGAACGCGAGGATGGCCAGGCCCGCCGAGGCGACACCGAGCGGGAACCGCACGCCCTCCGAGAGCACGAAGGAACGGATCGGAAAGCTGCCCTCCTCGCGCACCAGGCACACCGTCTCGTCGCCCCGCCGCACCGAGAGGAACGCGCTCTCTTCGGTGCGCACGGCGAGCGAGCGCACGATGTCGCGCGCCACGCCCGTGATGTCGTAGCGGGATGCGGCGACGCTTCCCATGAGGTACAGCTCGGGCCCCGGCATCCACCGGCCGCTCGCCTCGTCCTGGTCGACGAGGCCCTCGTTGCGCAGGGCCGAGAGCAGGCGGTGCGCGGTCGGCCGTGTCAGGTCCGCCTGGCGGGCGAGTTCGGCCACGCTGCTGCCGGCGTCTCCGGCAGCGGTCACCAGCCGCAGCAGGCGCGCGGCCCGCGCCACCGACTGGGCGCCGGGAACCGAGCGTGTCGCATCCGTGGTGTCCACGATATGGACACTAGCGATCAGATCCTCCACATGGCAAACGCCGGGATGCGGTGCGTGGGGGAGAAGGTGAGGATGGGACCTGAATCACCGCGCGCGTTTGAGCAAAGGAGCACACGTGATCGACAAGACCTGGGCCTCGGCGGCGGACGCCGTCGCGGACATCCCCGACGGAGCCTCGCTCGCCGTCGGCGGGTTCGGACTGTCCGGCAATCCCATCGCCCTCATCGAGGCGCTGCTCGCGCAGGGCACGAGCGACCTCAGCATCGTCAGCAACAACTGCGGTGTGGACGACTGGGGACTGGGCGTGCTGCTGAACGCCAAGCGGATCCGCAAGATGACCTCGTCCTATGTCGGCGAGAACAAGGAGTTCGAGCGCCAGTTCCTCTCGGGCGAGCTCGAACTCGAACTGACCCCCCAGGGCACGCTCGCCGAGAAGCTCCGTGCGGGCGGCTCGGGCATCGCGGCGTTCTACACCCAGACCGGTGTCGGGACACAGGTGGCAGAGGGCGGCCTTCCGCGCCGCTACAGCCCCGACGGCGGCATCGCCGTCGCATCTCCGGTCAAGGACGTCCGCACGTTCGGCGTGAGCGGGCGCGACCGCGACTACGTGCTCGAAGAGGCGATCGTGACCGACTTCGCCCTCGTGCACGCCCTGCGCGGCGACCGTCACGGCAACCTCGTGTTCAACAAGGCGGCCCGCAACTTCAACCCTCTCGCGGCGATGGCCGGCCGCGTGTGCATCGCCCAGGTCGAGGAACTCGTCGAGCCGGGAGAGCTCGACCCCGACACCATCCACCTGCCCGGCATCTACGTCCACCGCGTCGTCGAGGTCGGCACCGGCATCGAGAAGCGCATCGAGCGCCGCACGGTCTCGGCCGCGCGCCCGGAAGGAGCCTGACATGGCACTCACCCGCAACGAGATGGCAGCGCGCGCGGCGGCCGAGCTCGCCGACGGAGCGTATGTGAACCTCGGCATCGGCCTGCCCACGCTCGTACCGAACCACGTGCCCCCGGGCGTCACGGTCGTGCTGCAGTCCGAGAACGGCATCCTCGGCGTCGGCCCGTACCCCACCGAGGAGAACGTCGACCCCGACCTCATCAACGCCGGCAAGGAGACGGTGACCGTTCTCCCGGGCGCCGCCTACTTCGATTCGGCCACGAGCTTCGGCATGATCCGCGGCGGCAAGATCGACGCGGCCATCCTCGGCGCCATGCAGGTGTCGGCGACGGGAGACCTCGCGAACTGGATGATCCCCGGGAAGATGGTCAAGGGACCCGGCGGCGCGATGGACCTCGTCCACGGCGCCGGAAAGGTCATCGTGCTGATGGAGCACGTCGCCAAGGACGGCTCGGCCAAGATCGTGGACACATGCTCGCTGCCGCTGACCGGCCGCGGCGTCGTCGACCGCATCATCACCGATCTCGCGGTCATCGACGTCACGACGGACGGCCTCGTGCTCGTCGAGGTCGCCCCGGGCGTCTCGGTGGACGACGTCATCGCCGCGACCGAGCCCGAGCTGACCGTCTCGGACGCACTCAAGGTGGAGGCATCATGAACATCACCGACGACATCGTCATCGTCGCCGCGGCCCGCACGCCCCAGGGGCGGCTGAAGGGCCAACTGGCGTCACTCACCTCGGTGCAGCTCGGCAGCGCCGCCATCCGCGGTGCGCTCGAGAAGGGCGGCATCCCGGCCGACGCGGTCGACGCGGTGCTCGTCGGGCAGGTCCTCCCGGCAGGTGCCGGCCAGAACCCGGCGAGGCAGGCTGCGATCGGTGCGGGCATCGGCTGGAACGTCCACGCCGGCTCGGTCAACAAGGTGTGCCTGTCCGGGCTCACCGCCGTCATCGACGCCGCGCGCATGCTCGCGGTGGGCGACGCGACGGTGGTCGTCGCTGCGGGCATGGAGTCGATGACCCGCGCCCCACACCTGCTCATGGGATCGCGCGAGGGCTGGTCCTACGGAACGGTCGAGGTCCTCGACCACATGGCGTACGACGGGCTCACGGATGCGTATGACTGCGAGAGCATGGGCGCGTCGACCGAGCGCCACAACGAGCGGCTCGAGGTCACGCGCGCCGATCAGGACGCCGTCGCCGCCCGGTCGCACCAGCGCGCCGCCGCGGCCACCGAGGCCGGCGTGTTCGAGGCCGAGATCGTGCCGGTGGAGATCCCGCAGCGCAAGGGCGATCCGCTCCTCGTGACGCGGGACGAGGGGATCCGCCCGTCGACCACGGTCGAGACGCTCGCGGGGCTGCGCCCGGCGTTCGCCGGGAACGGCTCGATCACGGCGGGCAATTCGTCGCAGATCTCGGACGGCGCCTCAGCCGTCGTTCTCACGACGCGATCGCACGCCGACGAGAACGGCTGGGACGTCCTCGCGGTCGTCGGAGCCTCCGGCCAGGTGGCCGGCCCGGACAACTCGCTGCACGCCCAGCCCGCGCGCGCCATCGAGAAGGCCTGCGCCAAGCAGGGGATCGCGCCGGCGGATCTCGACCACGTCGAGATCAACGAGGCGTTCGGAGCGGTCGTGGCTCGCTCGCAGCGGGAGCTCGGCCTGTCGGACGACGTGGTCAACCCGCACGGCGGCGGCATCGCGATCGGACACCCGATCGGCGCGTCGGGCAACCGTCTCGTCGTCCACGCCGTTCACGAACTCGTGCGGCGCGGCGGCGGCACGGCCGCGGTCTCGCTGTGCGGCGGCGGCGGCCAGGGCGACGCGCTCATCCTCACACGCTGATCAGCGCTTCTGCGCCTGGCGGAAGATCTTCGCCTCGTGCCCGTGGATGGGTGAGTCCGCGGGCACGAGCTCGCCCCGGCGCGCCCGCCGGACGTCGACGACGGCGCCGACGACGAGCGCCACGGTGATGCCCCAGCTGATCCACGCCAGCGCCGAGCGCCAGGTGAACTCCTCCTCACGCAGACCGTGCAGCAAGGTCCTGCCGCTGGTGATGGCGCTGAACAGGCCTGTCGAGAAGAGGTAGTTGCGCATGACCCAACGCTACCGAACTCGGCGCCGTCCGGCCGCGGCGCGCTGTTAGCCTGGCAGACGGAAAGCTCGATCCGGGAGGTCCCGTGACCACAGCAGATTTCGTCGTCGTCGCCAATCGACTGCCCGTCGATCGCGTGACCGGACCCGGAGGCGAGGGCTGGCGCCGTTCGCCGGGAGGGCTCGTCACCGCCCTCGAGCAGGTGATGAAGAAGGTGGACGGTGCGTGGGTCGGCTGGCCGGGGCGCGCCGACCTCGAGGTGGAACCCTTCGATTTCGACGGCACGCTCCTCGTGCCGGTGTCGCTGACGGCCGACGACATCGAGATGTACTACGAGGGCTTCTCGAACGACACGATCTGGCCGCTCTACCACGACGTCATCGCCGCCCCCCGCTATCGGCGCGTGTGGTGGGACAGCTACGTGCGCGTGAACCGCCGCTTCGCGGAGGCTGCCGCTGCCGCCGCGGGCGACGGTGCGACGGTGTGGGTCCAGGACTACCAGCTGCAGCTGGTGCCGCGGATGCTGCGCGAGATGCGCCCCGACCTCACGATCGGCTACTTCCACCACATTCCGTTCCCCGCATACGGCCTCTATTCGCAGCTGCCCTGGCGGCGCCAGGTGATCGACGGCCTCCTGGGCGCCGACGTCATCGGCTTCCAGCGGGTGGCGGACGCGGGCAACTTCGCGCGCGCGGTGCGCCGCATCCATCACTACACGACCAAGGCGTCGGGGATCTCGGTGCCGCTCGAGGGCGGCGGGCACCGCGTCGCGCTCGCCAAGGCGTTCCCGATCTCGATCGACTCCGAGGGCTACATCGAACTGGCCCAGCGTCCCGACATCCAGGCGCGCGCGTCCGAGATCCGCGAGAGCCTGGGGAACCCCAAGAAGATCCTGCTGGGCGTCGACCGGCTCGACTACACCAAGGGCATCCGCCACCGCATGAAGGCCTTCGGCGAACTCCTCGAGGACGGACGCGTCGAGGTGGGGGACGTCACGCTCGTGCAGGTGGCGAGCCCCAGCCGCGAGCGGGTGGAGTCCTACGCCCACCTCCGCGACGAGATCGAGCTGACGGTGGGGCGCATCAACGGCCAGTACGACACGATGAACCACACCGCGATCCGATATCTGCATCAGTCGTATCCCCGCGAAGAGATGGTCGCCCTGTTCCTGGCTGCCGACGTGATGCTCGTCACGGCGCTGCGAGACGGCATGAACCTCGTCGCCAAGGAGTATGTCGCGGCGCGCCTGGACAACCGGGGCGTCCTCGTCCTGAGCGAGTTCGCCGGAGCCGCCGACGAGCTCGCCAGCGCGGTGCGCATCAACCCGCACGACATCGACGGCATGAAGGACGCCATCGTCCGCGCCCTCGAGATGCCGGCCGGCGAACAGGGCCGGCGAATGCGGGCGATGCGCAAGAAGGTGCTCGAGAACGACGTCGCCCGCTGGTCGCGGGACTTCCTGGACGCCTTGCACCAGGCGCGCGAGGCGAAGCTGCGGGAGCGTGGGACGGCATGAGCGCCGACACCCCCGCGGGCGCCGTGGCCCTTCTCGCCGCCGTGCCCAGGCTGCTGGTCGCACTCGATTTCGACGGCACCCTGTCGCCGCTCGTGGACGAGCCGATGACGGCGCGCATGCTTCCGGAGTCCCGGCGTGCCGTCGACGCCCTCGTCGAGGCGCCGGGCACGGTCGTCGCGCTCGTGTCGGGTCGCAGCCTGCACGATCTTCGCGTCATCGCCGAGCACCGCGACGATTCGGGCATCTATCTGGCCGGCTCCCACGGGGCCGAGCTGTGGGTGCCGGGCGAGGGGCCCGTCGGCGTGCTCGACGACGACGAGCACGTGCGGCTCCGCGACGCGCTGCGCACCCACGCCGAAGAGGTCACGTCGGCGATGGACGGGGTGTGGATCGAGCCCAAGTCGTTCGGCTTCGGCGTCCACATGCGCTTGGCGGATGCCGCGACGGCCCGCGCGGCGGGTGAGGCGGTCGATGCGATCATCGCCGACGAGGCGCCCCACTGGCGCCGGCGCACCGGGCACAACATCGTCGAGTACGCGTTCCGCCACGAGGGCAAGGACTCTGCGGTGGCGGACCTGCGCGGCATGACCGATGCCGACGCGGCGCTCTTCGCCGGCGACGACGTGACCGACGAGGATGCGCTGCGCAGCCTCGGCCCCGGCGACGTGGGCGTGCACGTCGGCTCGCGCGCCGACACCGCGGCCACCGTCACGGTGCCCGACATCCCGGCGTTCGCGGACATGCTGTCCGCACTTGCGCGCGCGCGGGTCACACAGCAGGTCTCGGACGCGTGACGGGAATAGACTTCGAGAATGCCTGAGTCCGACAGCACCATCGACATCAAGCCCCGCAGTCGCGTCGTCACCGACGGGATCGAGGCGACCACGTCCCGCGGAATGCTCCGCGCGGTCGGCATGGGCGACGAGGACTGGGACAAGCCCCAGATCGGCATCGCGTCCAGCTGGAACGAGATCACCCCCTGCAACCTGAGCCTGGACCGCCTGGCGCAGGGCGCGAAGGAGGGCGTCCACTCCGGCGGCGGCTATCCGCTGCAGTTCGGCACCGTCTCGGTCTCCGACGGCATCTCGATGGGGCACGAGGGCATGCACTTCTCGCTGGTCTCGCGCGAGGTCATCGCCGACTCCGTCGAGACCGTCGTCATGGCCGAGCGTCTGGACGGCACGGTGCTGCTGGCCGGCTGCGACAAGTCGATCCCCGGCATGCTGATGGCCTCGGCGCGCCTGGACCTGTCGAGCGTGTTCCTCTACGCCGGCTCCATCGCGCCCGGTTTCGTCAAGCTGTCGGACGGAACCGAGAAGGACATCACGATCATCGACTCCTTCGAGGGCGTCGGCGCGTGCCTGGCCGGTCGCATGAGCGAAGAGGACCTCAAGCGCATCGAATGCTCGTTCGCGCCCGGCGAGGGTGCCTGCGGCGGCATGTACACCGCGAACACGATGGCCTCCGTCGCCGAGGCGCTCGGGCTCAGCCTTCCGGGCTCTGCGGCTCCGCCCTCGGCGGATCGCCGCCGCGACTACTTCGCGCACCGCTCGGGCGAAGCGGTCGTCAACCTGCTGCGCCAGGGGATCACGACGCGCGACATCCTCACCAAGGAGGCGTTCGAGAACGCCATTGCGCTGGCCATGGCGCTCGGCGGGTCGACGAACGTCGTGCTGCACCTCCTCGCCATCGCGCACGAGGCCGACGTCGAGCTGAGCCTGCACGACTTCAACCGCATCGGCGACAAGGTTCCCCACATCGCCGACATGAAGCCCTTCGGAAAGTACGTCATGAACGACGTCGACCGTCACGGCGGCATCCCGGTCATCATGAAGGCGATGCTCGACGAGGGGCTGCTGCACGGTGATGCGCTGACGGTCACCGGCAAGACGCTCGCCGAGAACCTGGCCGAGCTCGACCCGGATCCGATCGACGGAGAGGTCGTCCACACGCTCGACGACCCGATCCACGCCACCGGCGGCCTGACGATCCTTCACGGCTCGCTCGCCCCCGAGGGCGCCGTCGTGAAGACCGCGGGCTTCGACGCCAGCGTCTTCGAGGGTCCTGCGCGCGTCTTCGAGCGCGAGCGTGGCGCCCTCGACGCCCTCGCCGCCGGTGAGATCGAGGCCGGCAGCGTCGTCGTCATCCGGTACGAGGGGCCCAAGGGCGGCCCGGGCATGCGCGAGATGCTCGCGATCACGGCCGCCATCAAGGGCGCTGGTCTCGGAAAAGATGTACTACTCTTGACGGACGGCAGATTCTCAGGCGGCACAACCGGCCTGTGCATCGGCCACATAGCACCCGAAGCGGTGGACGCAGGTCCGATCGCCTTCGTGCGCGATGGTGATCTGATACGGGTCGATATCGCGGCTCGCACTCTCGACCTACTCGTCGACGACGCAGAGCTGAGCTCCCGCCGGGACGGCTGGGAGCCCCTTCCTCCGCGCTATACCCGTGGCGTCCTGGCCAAGTACTCCCGTCTCGTGCGCTCTGCAGCCCAGGGCGCCGTCACGGGCTGACGGCCTTCCCCGAAACACACCTGCGACCTATCTCGAGGATCCTCACCATGCCTGCCGAACCGATGACGGCCGTGCCCCGGCCTCCCGCTCGCACCGCGTCCGCGCCCGTGCTCACGGGAGCCCAGGCGGTCGTCCGCTCGCTCGAGCTGCTGGGGGTGACCGACGTGTTCGGCATCCCCGGCGGCGCCATCATGCCCGTCTACGATCCGCTGCTGGACGACCCGGCGGTGCGCCACATCCTCGTGCGACACGAGCAGGGCGCCGGCCACGCCGCCGAGGGCTACGCCGCGGCGACCGGGCGCACCGGCGTCGCGATCGCGACGTCGGGCCCGGGCGCGACCAACCTCGTCACCGCGATCGCCGACGCGTACATGGACTCCGTGCCCCTGGTGTGCATCACCGGTCAGGTCTTCAGTCACCTGATGGGCACGGACGCCTTCCAGGAGGCCGACATCGTCGGCATCACGATGCCCGTGACCAAGCACTCGTTCCTGGTCAAGACCGCCGACGAGATCCCGGGCGCGATCGCCGCCGCCTTCGAGATCGCGAGCACGGGGCGCCCCGGCCCGGTGCTGGTCGACATCACCAAGGACGCCCAGCAGGCGTCGAGCCCCTTCGTGTGGCCCCCGAAGATCGACCTCCCGGGCTACCGGCCGGTCACGAAGGCGCACGGCAAGCAGATCCACGCGGCCGCGCAGCTGCTCGCCTCGGCGCAGAAGCCGGTGCTCTACGTCGGCGGCGGCGTCATCCGCGCGAACGCCTCGGACGAGTTGCGCGCCCTCGCCGAAGCGACGGGTGCACCGGTCGTGACCACGCTCATGGCGCGTGGCGCGTTCCCCGACTCCCACACCCAGCATCTGGGCATGCCCGGCATGCACGGGACCGTCCCGGCCGTGCTGGCGCTGCAGGAGTCCGACCTCATCGTCGCCCTCGGCGCGCGCTTCGACGACCGCGTGACCGGCAAGTCCGAGCACTTCGCGCCGAACGCGAAGGTCGTGCACGTCGACATCGACCCGGCGGAGATCTCGAAGATCCGCTCCGCCGACGTGCCGATCGTGGGCGACCTGAAGGACGTCCTGGTGGACCTCGCCACCGCGTTCTCCAGTGCGGCCGAACAGGGCCGTGCCGACCTCGATGGGTGGTGGGCGTTCCTCGACGGACTGCGCAACGAGTTCCCGCTCGGATACTCCCCGACCGAGGACGGCCTGCTCGCTCCGCAGTACGTCATCAAGCGCATCGGCGAGCTGACCGGACCGGACGCGATCTACGCGGCCGGTGTCGGGCAGCACCAGATGTGGGCGGCGCAGTTCATCTCGTACGAGCGCCCCAACGCGTGGCTCAACTCCGGCGGCGCCGGCACGATGGGCTACGCGGTCCCCGCCGCGATGGGCGCGAAGGTGGCCGATCCCGACCGCGTGGTGTGGGCGATCGACGGCGACGGATGCTTCCAGATGACGAACCAGGAGCTCGCGACCTGCGTCATCAACAACATCCCGATCAAGGTCGCGATCATCAACAACTCGTCGCTGGGCATGGTCCGTCAGTGGCAGACGCTGTTCCTCGAGGGGCGGCACTCGAACACCGACCTGAACACCGGGCACGGCACGGTCCGCATCCCCGACTTCGTCAAGCTCGCCGAGGCCTACGGCTGCCTCGCGCTGCGCGTCGAGAAGGAGGAGGACGTGGACGCCGCGATCAAGACCGCGCTCGAGACGAACGACCGCCCCGTGGTGATCGACTTCGTCGTGAGTGCCGACGCGATGGTGTGGCCGATGGTTCCCCAGGGCGTCAGCAACAGCTACGTCCAGTACGCGCGCGACCACTCGCCCGCCTTCAACGAGCAGGGAGACTGAGCCATGTCGAGCCACGTGCTGAGCCTCCTCGTCGAGGACAAGCCGGGTCTGCTGACCCGTGTCGCCGGTCTCTTCGCCCGTCGCGGCTTCAACATCGAGTCGCTCGCGGTGGGCGTCACCGAGGTCCCGGGCCTGTCGCGCATCACCGTCGTCGTCGACGTCGAGGGACTGCCCCTCGAGCAGGTGACCAAGCAGCTGAACAAGCTCGTGAACGTCATCAAGATCGTCGAGCTCGAGCCCGCAGCCTCCGTCCAGCGTGAGCACATGCTGGTGAAGGTGCGCGCCGACAACCAGAGCCGGTCGAACGTGCTCGAAGTGGTGAACCTCTTCCGCGCGTCGGTCGTCGACTACGCCACCGACGCGCTGGTCGTCGAGATCACCGGCGACAAGGGCAAGGTGGACGCGTTCCTGCGAGCCATCGAGCCGTTCGGCATCAAGGAGCTCGCTCAGTCCGGCCTCCTCGCCATCGGCCGTGGCGGCAAGAGCATCACCGAGCGCGTGCTGCGCGGCTGACACCAGATCACCGGCCGCCGATCGTGCGCGGCCGCACCGGAACGACAACGACCACAACAAGGAGAAACACCATGGCAGAGATGTTCTACGACGAGGACGCCGACCTCTCGCTCATCCAGGGCAAGAAGGTCGCCATCGTCGGCTACGGCTCGCAGGGCCACGCCCACGCCCAGAACCTGCGCGACTCGGGCGTCGAGGTCGTCATCGCGCTCAAGGACGGTTCGAAGTCCACCGCGAAGGCTCAGGAAGACGGCTTCGAGGTCAAGAACGTGGCGGATGCCGCCGAGTGGGCCGACCTGATCATGATCCTCGCGCCCGACCAGCACCAGCGCTCCATCTTCAGCGACAGCATCAAGGACAAGCTGAAGCCGGGCAAGACCCTCGCCTTCGCGCACGGGTTCAACATCCGCTTCGGCTACATCGAGGCTCCCGAAGGCGTCGACGTCATCCTCGTCGCCCCCAAGGCCCCCGGCCACACCGTGCGCCGCGAGTACGTCGCCGGCCGCGGCATCCCCGACATCATCGCCGTCGAGAAGGACGCGTCGGGCGAGGCCTGGGACGTCGCGAAGTCTTACGCCAAGGCGATCGGAGGCACGCGCGCCGGCGTCATCAAGACGACCTTCACCGAAGAGACCGAGACCGACCTGTTCGGCGAGCAGGCCGTCCTGTGCGGTGGCATGTCGCACCTGGTGCAGTACGGCTTCGAGACGCTGACCGAGGCGGGCTACCAGCCCGAGATCGCCTACTTCGAGGTGCTCCACGAGCTGAAGCTCATCGTCGACCTCATGTGGGAGGGCGGCATCGCCAAGCAGCGCTGGTCGATCTCTGACACCGCCGAGTACGGCGATTACGTGTCGGGCCCGCGGGTCATCGACCCCAGCGTCAAGGAGAACATGCAGGGCGTGCTCGCCGACATCCAGTCGGGCGCGTTCGCGCAGCGCTTCATCGCCGACCAGGATGCCGGTGCCCCCGAGTTCCAGGCCCTCCGCGAGAAGGAGGCGCAGCACCCGATCGAGAAGACCGGCAAGGAGCTGCGCGGCCTGTTCGCCTGGAAGCAGCAGGACTCCGACTACACCGAGGGCTCGGCCGCGCGCTGACCCCTCCCCACTGACCGCCGGCCCATAACGCTCGGCTTCACCGGCTCCCGCCCCCCGCACCAAGGGGGCGGGGGCCTTTTTCGTATCCCGAAGTCGCCGGGCGGTCGCCGTCACGAGAGCGAGGCGGAACTCCCCACCGCCATGGCAGAGGTCGCCGAGGCGTCCCGATCCGACCGACGACGGTCGCCGTCCCATCGCCGTCCCTCGCGGACGAGCCGGCACCCCTTCCGGCCTTTCCGAGTGTGAGCACCGTCACGGTGCGCGGGTGCTTCCCGCACCGGCATGACGGCTGCCGCCCGCGCGGGCTGCAACGAACGGATACCGGGCTGATACCGGGCGGTGTGACGGTCATGGCAGATCGAAGGGAGATTCCGATGTCGAGAACACACCATGGCACCGACGTGGTGCGCGGGTTGCTGCGGACGGTGGGCGTGACCGCCCTCATCGGCCTCGGCGTGGTCGCCGGGGCCGCCGCAGCCGATGCGCGCCCGTCGCCCCACGGATCGGTCGAGGAGGAGTGCGCGCGGATCGTGCTCTGGGATGGCAAGTCGATTCTCAGCTGCACCGACGAGCAGGGGCTCTGGCCGCCGCTGACATGAGCGTGTCGACGCGCCCGCGCCAGGTCCGTGCGGACGCCCCCGACGTGCCGGTGTCCGCTGTCGGCGCGGATCCCGGCGGCGCCGGAATGGGAAACGAGGTGGACCATGAGAACGCGAATCGCGTCCGCGTGGGGATCGGTCCTGGGAGGTGGTGCGGCCGTTCTCTCGGTCGCGCTGGTGCTCCCGGTGGATGCCTACCCGGAAGCACCCGTGGGTGAAAGGGCGGTCGCTGCGGTCTGCATGACCGATGCGCAGGACACCGCGTCGACGGGCGAGGGCCCACCGCATCCGCCCGCGGACCGTCTCGAGGCGATGGCCGAACGCGATCGGTCCGAGAGCGGCGAGGGCGAGCAGCAGGCCGGTCTCTCGCAGACCCGCGCGCGGTACTTCCAGCAGCGTGAGTCGCGCACCTGGCACATGGAGATCCGCTGATCGGTGTGGTGGCTCCACAGGAGTGGCTCCGGCCGTACCGCGGCCGTAACGGCTCGGACACCCGGCTGATACCTGCGTCTGTCACGCTGTGGTGCACGATCGGGGAGTCCCAGACCGAGGGGGTGCACATGGAAGACGTCGCAGGCACGGCGATCGCCGTCGCCGTCATGGTGGCCGTCATCGGGATGCTTTCGGTGCGACCGCCATGGCTGGGGATTCCACCGGCAGCAGACCTGCCGCCTGGTGATGATCACCTCGACGAGCTCGACGAGTTCTGGCCGTAGGTCGGCACAGCGCGGACCGCGACCGTCCGGAGGCCAGGAGCCGTCACGGCAGTTGAACCGGTCGGCCTCCTCGATGAGATCACGGCGACTCGGGGCACGTGGGCTCATAGGGTTCGTCGCCGAGATACGTCCTCCATTCGTCCTCGGTCAGCTGACGTCCCGCCATGGCGCAGAGCCGGTCATGCAGCTCCGCCGTGGGCAGGATGTAGATGTTGTCGGTCGCCCCGAGCCGCCATCGCGTGATGGCCGGCTCAATCTGGTCGACGAAGATCACAACCTCGTCACCCCCGGGGAGCGCGTCGACCACGAAGGCCGCAGGAGGGAGTCCGGTGAAGGTGACACCGGTGTGCTCCCCGGTGAGCACCTCGTGTTCTGAGAACACAGAAAGACTGCTGCCGCACATGAACCCGTCCGGGGTCATCGCGAGGGGGTACGGGCATTCCACGACTTCGCGCGGCTGGCGCCATGTTTCCTCGGTCGTGGTGAGGTCCACACGAACGCTTCCGTTGCCGCCGAACGAGAGGAGGCCGCCCGCCCCGTCGGAGGCGAGGGCAAAGCTCAGCCCCGATGCCGACAGTGGAATGGTCCGTGTCACTTCGAGCGATTCGGCATCGTGCACGAGGATGCGATCATCCGCGCTCACATACAGATCGTCGCCCACCAGCACGACACCATCGAGGATCCCCGGTTCGCCCACGAAGTCCTCGGGCTCATGCGCACGCAGGGACATGACGGTGCCCGTGTCCCGCTCGATCCACGACGGCGAAGCGGTGACGGAGTGGATGAAGTACGCTCGGCTGCCGTCGTCGGTCACCGCCATGGCCGCGCTCGTCCGCGCGTCGACGAGGACCGTGTCGGTCGTCTTGCGCCCGGTGACCAGGTCGACGATGGTGAAGAAATTGACGCAGCAGTCCAGGCCGCCGTCGCTCGTCTCGCGACCCGCAGAGGTCTGGATGTACGCGGTCGATCCGTCGGGACTGACCTCGAGATAGTGCCCCCAGTACCCGTCGGGCAGGTCGGCATCGAGCGGTTCCCCGAGGTCCTTGGTCTCCAGGTCGACCACGTGGAGCGCTGAATCGGTGACGACATCATCAACGAGCGTCCCGACGGCCACGAGCGCGGTCCGCGTGCCGGGAATCAGCGCTCCCGAGATGCGCGCGTCGTGGGGAAACACAATGGTGTCGACCAGGCCGGTGCCCGCGATGACGGACGTCATCGCGTCGTGGACACGTGTGTCATCCGGCCAGCGATGTCCCGCCTCGGCGGCCAAGAGCGCGGCAACCGTGACGTTGTCATCGCGCAGGTTCGCGGATGTCGCCACCAGCGCGTCGAGACGTGCCAGGTCGGCCGCGGCGAGCGCTTCGGCACTGCGGAGGACCGCGATGCCGGTCGCCGCGACCGCGGTCACGAGCAGGACGCCCGCGGCGGCCAGCGCGATACGCAGGGTGCGGTTGCGACGCTTCTCGTGCGCGGCGCGCTGCTCGAGGCTGCGAATCTCGTGCGCATGACGTTCCGCCGCGGCTTCGAGGAACGCCGCCTCGGTGGCGGTCACGTCCGGTGACGTGCTCTCACGCCATTCGAGCGCCGCGTGGAGCCGACCGCCGCGGAGCAGATCGTCATCGGGCCGCCCTGCGGAGTCCCATGCCGCGGCGGCGGCCTCGATCTGGCGCAGCATGCGCGCGTTCTCCTCGTCCTCGGTGAGCCAGGCGTCCAGTCGCGGCCACGTGTGCGCCACGGCCTCATGCGCGATCACAGCGGAGTCGCCGTCGATCGTGACCAGACGGGCAGCCACCAGCCTCTCGACCACCGAGCGACGGGTCGCGTCCTCGGTGAGTGTTCCCAGTGCGACCCTTCGGCGCAGTGTCGAGGCCTCGGCGGAGCGCTCGACCATGCGCATCATCACCGATCGGCACGCTTCCTGGGCTTCGGGAGGCAGGTCGCGGTACACCTGGTCGGCGGACTGTGCGATCGCGCCTGCGATGCCGCCGCTCGATTCATATCCGGCGATGGTGAGCGTGTTGCCCTCGCGATGCGTCCACGTCGCGACGAGCGCGTGCGACAGCGCGGGGAGGATCCCTGGTCGGTCGCCGGCGTCGTGCAGGATGACTTCCTCGAGACCGGGTTCGACCTTCAGGCCCGCATCTTCTGCGGGGCCGGTGATCGCCCGTCGGATTCCCGCTTCGTCGAGCGGCGAGAGTGCGTAGGTGCCGCGCCCGATCGCCACCCCGATGCGGGGCAGGGCCGTGGCGCGGTCGAGGAAGTCCGACCGGAGGGTCAGCACGAGACAGCCGCCGGCCTGGAGCCAGGAGTCGGCCTCGGACGCGAGTGCGTCGACGGCGTCCCGTGAGGCTCCGAGCAGCTCTTCCGCCTGGTCGAGGACGACCACGCCGGTCTCAGAGTCGAACACACTCCGGTCGAGCGAAGCGCCGAGCTCGCTCGGGGTGACAACCGTCACCCGAGCGCCGCGGTCTTGGAGAAGCGGCACCAGGCCCGCGCGCACGAGCGAGGACTTGCCCGACCCGCTGGGGCCGACGACCGCGACGACGGCGCGACGCACACACCGTGCGGCCAGGGCCGATGCGTCTGAGTCGCGTCCGAAGAACAGATCGCGGTCCTCGACGCCGAATGCCGCGAGACCGCGGTAGGGGCACTCGCCCGACACCAGTGGTGAGGACGAGTCGTCAGTCGGCGCGGCGAGCGTCGGGTCCTGGCGCAGGATGGCTGCTTCGAGGTCGACGAGGGATCTGCTGGGGTCGATCCCGAGCTCCTCGACCAGGCGGCTGCGAGCAGAGCGGAGGACGGCGATGGCCTCGGCCTGGCGATCGGCGCGGTAGTTCGCCAGGGCGAGCGTCGCCCACCGGCGCTCACGCAGCGGCTCGGCGCGAACGAGCTGCTCGGCATCCGGGATGACCGCCGTGGATTCGCCGGCACGGAGGCGACAGTCCTCGAGTTCCTCCTCGGCAGTCTTGCGCAGCTCGAGCAGGCGCATCGCCTCGCTCGCGCCGGGTGGCCAGGATGCGACATCCGCCAGCGGGTCGCCCCGCCACAGGTCCAGAGCCCGTCGATATGCGGCGACAGCCCGGTCGTGCGCGCCCTCGAGGTCCCGGTGACGGGCCTCGGCGATGCGCGTCTCGAACTCGACCGAATCCAGCGACGAATCCGCGACCGCCAGACGGTAGTTCTCGCCGACGGTCCGGATGACATCGGCGCCCAACTGTGCACGGATCTTCGCGACCGCATTCCGGATCTGCTGGGGCCAGGTCTGCGGAGGAGCTTCGCCCCAGCAGGCGGCGGCGAGCTCGTCCGGCGTGACGGCGCTGCCGCGCCGGACGATGAGTGCCTCGAGGATCGTTCGCTCTCTCGGGCTGAGCGACCCGCCGCCGGTGTCCAGCGGCCCCAGAACCCGCATGGTCATGGCGCCAGTGTTCCGCGTCTTCCGCGGCGAATCAATGAGACCGGCGACAGGCCGACCAAGCCGTGGGAGCCGCTGAGCGGCGGACGTGCCGCCGGGCGACGATCACCTCGACCAAGCCGACGAGTTCTGGAAGGCGAGACGCCGACTCATGCAACATCCGGACAGGTGCGCTGGTAGGGCTCACCGGAGAAGAACCGGTCCCATTCCTCCCGCGTCAACTGACGTGACGCGACGGCGCACGCGGCATCGCGCATCTGATCGGCGTTCCGGACTGAGAACTCGCCGCTCGGCCGCCACCGCTGCAGCACGGCGGGGCTCTCGGTCGTCATCGCTGCGATCTCGGACACGCCCCTGAACCACTCCATCGTCGTGCTGTCGCTGGGCAGGGGTTCGAGGATGCGACGGAGGGCTTCGCCCGTGTCGAGACTGTGCGACCACACGCCGTCCTCGCGTGCGCAGAGGAACATCGACGGGGACACGGCCAGGGCCGATGCACAGTCCAAGTCCTTCACCTCCCAGATCACCTCACCATCGGGGAGGCCGAGGCGAACTCCCTTGACGGTCGAGATCGACAGCAGCCCGCCGTCGCCATCGGGGCCGACGTGCAGCGACGTCAACGAGACAGCCCGGCGGGTCGGCAGATCGAGCCGGTCGACGAGGGCGAGCGTCGAGGCATCGTAGACGCGAATGTGGTCGCGGGCGCCGACGTAAAGGTGGTCCTCGATGAGGGCGGACTGCTGGAGTCCGGTGTCGAGGAAAGCCAATCGCTGCGCGTCGCTGTCATCGCCCGTCGCAAGGTGGTCGGGGGAGACGACGATGCGGCCGGTGCGAAGGTCGATCATGACCGGCGAGGCAGCATATCTGTAGACCACGTACGCGGTGCTGCCGTCCGCAGAAAGCGCAGGCCGATCGGCGAGCTCCCCGTCGAGGGGGATGGTGGCGAGGGAGGCGCCGCCGGGCTGCAGCGGCACCGCCGTGAGCCGGCGCTCACAGCAGGTGCCGGGGTCCGCCGACGAGGAGACCTCGGTGAGGATGAGGGCGGTCGCCCCGTCCCCGCTGACGATCACCTCGCGATGCGGCGCCTCGGCCCGGATGTTGCGGTCGGGATCGATGATGAGCGACGGCAGATCGACGTCCAGTTCACGGACGACCTTGCCGCTGGTGAGGTCGATCATCTGAACGGCGTATCCGGATGGGCCGGCTGTCCGGGACTCGGGGGTGTCGACGACGACGAGCACACTGCGTCGTCCGGGAATCATCGCGCCCGCCACGACCGCGTCCTCGGGGAACCTCACGGTGCGCACCAAGCCCGCTGCCTGGGCGAGGGCGCCTTCCAGGGCGGTGAGGGCCCGTGGGTCCTCGGGCCAGCGGCGGTAGACCTCGGCCGCGAGCAGCGCGGCCGTCTCCCGGCCGGTCGCCGTGCTCAGAACCGCCGTCGTCAGTGCTTCGATGCGGGCATCCTCGGCAGCCGCCTGCGCGTCCGCGCTTCGCAGGATCGCCAGGCCCGAGGCGAGGATCGCGGCGACCAGCAGACTCGCAGCGGCGGTGAGCGCGACGCGCAGCCGGCGGTTGTCCGCCCGCTCATGTGCGGCGCGCGCCTCCAGTTCCCGCAACTCGTCTCGATGCGCGGCCGTCGATGCCTCGAGATAGTCGGACTCCGTGTCCGTGAGCATGGGCGCAGTCCGCTCCCGCCACTCGACGACCGTCTGGAGCCGGGCGCCGCGCATCAGATCATCGTCGGGGCGCCCGGCGGCGTCCCAGGCGGCAGCGGATGCTTCGGTCCGGTGGAGGGTCTCGGCGTCTCCCGCGTCATCGGCCAGCCATGCGTCCAGCCGCGGCCAGGTCCGGCCGACCGCCTCGTGCGCGATCGTCGCCGAATCGCGATCGATCGTCACCAGCCGGGCGGCCACCAGCGACTCGAGGACGTCGCGGCGAGTCGCCCCGGCGATCAGCGCTTCCAGCGGGACGCGGCGGCGCACGTTCGCGCCATCAGGCGTCCGCTCGACGAGTCTCATCATCAACGCCCGGCACACCTCCTGGCCGTGCTCACTGAGCGCCTGATACACCCGTTCGGCGGACTGGGCGATCGCGCCCGCGATCCCTCCCGTGGCTTCGTATCCGGCCAGAGTCAAGGTCGCACCCTCCCGGTGCGACCAGGTGGTCGCCAGCGCGTGGGACAGCGCCGGAAGGATCGCTGTCCGCTCGCCCGCGTCACGGAGCATGATCTCGACCAAGCCGGTCTCGAGTGCAAGGCCGGCGGTCTCCGCCGGGCCGACGATGACACGGCTGAGGCGGTCGTCGTCCATGGGGGAGAGGGCGTATACGTTCTGTCCGATCGCGGTTCCGATCGCCGGGAACGCCGTCGCCCGATCGAGGAAGTCGGAGCGAAGGGCGAGGATGAGGGTTCCGTCGCGATCCAGCCACGACCGGACGAGCTCGCCCAGCTCGCTCAGCTCATCGCCGGGCAGGGACAGGAGCTCCTCGGCCTGGTCCACCGCGATCGTCGCGGTGCCGTCGGCCAGCGCTTCCCGCAGTTCGACCACACCCTCCGCGTCCGGGGTGATCACCGCCACACGACGTCCGTGCTCGCGCAGGCGGGGAACGAGACCGGCGCGCAGCACCGATGACTTGCCCGACCCGCTCGGCCCGACGATCGTCACGACCGATCGGGCTCCGGTACGGGGGAGGAGGGCTCGGACGTCGGCATCACGACCGAAGAACATCGCCGAGTCCTCGACGTCGTAGGCGGCGAGCCCACGGTACGGGCACTCCGAGACGCCTCCGCGCGCCTGCGCGCCGGACGGCGGCGCAGGAGGATCGAGCGCCGGGTCCTGGCGGAGGATGCCGACCTCGAGGTCGCGCAGCTCCCGCCCGAGGTCCAGCCCGAGCTCATCTGCGATCCGGCCGCGCGCGGACCTCACGACGGCGATCGCCTCCGCCTGGCGCCCGGCACGGTAGTTCGCGAGGGCGAGGGACGCCCACCGATGCTCGCGCAGCGGGGCTTCGCGCACCATCCGCTCCGCGTCCGGAACGACCGTCGCATCCTCGCCCAGCCGGAGCCGCGCGTCGAGGAGCTCTTCCTCCGCGTCCGCGCGGAGCTCGCCCAGTCGCATCGCCTCGGTCTGCGCGGGCGACCAGTCGGAGACGTCCGCGTAGGGATCGCCGCGCCACAGGTCGAGTGCGTGGCGGTACGCAGCGACGGCACGGTCGTGGGAGCCTGTCAGCCCGTGGTGGCGGGCACGCGACAGCTCCCGCTCGAACTGCACCGCGTCGACAGCGTCGTCAGGGATGCCGAGGCAGTACCCCGAGCCGACGGTGCGCACGGCTTCCCTGCCGAGAGATGACCTGATCTTGGCGATCGAGTTCTGGATCTGCTGCGCCCACGTCTGCGGCCGGTTCTCTCCCCAGCATGCATCCGCCAATTCGCCCGGTGACACGGATCGCGCTCGCCGGAGGACGAGCGCGGACAGGATCGTTCGCTCCCTGGGGCTGAGTGCCGGCCCGTCATTCTGGAGCGGACCGAGGACGCGCACGGTCATGGTGGCAGTGTGGGTCGGGGGCGCAGACGCGTCAAGGGCACGTCATCGCTGGACGACGCCGATGGCCACCATGGGCGGGGGCCACGGCCCGGGCTGCATCTGAACGATGATCGCGTAGCTGTCGTCGAAGAAGGTCCACAGCGACCCGCCTTGCGCCTCGGGGTCAGGGGGCTGTTCTTCAGCCGGACCCGCGATCCGTCCAAGCGCCTCGAGAAGCTGCTGCGCCTGCTCCTCGGACTGGTCGGTCTCGAAGATCATGTCCCAGACGCCGGGTCCCGCCATCGAGTGAACCAGCTCTCCCTCCGGAAGCGGGATCTCCGCGGGGAAGTCCTCGGCGACGCCGTCGATCTCGGTGAGGTTCTCCCAGTCCTCGCCCCATGCCTCGTCGAACGCCTCCTGCCACGTCGTGATCTCCGGATCGGGGCTCGACGCCTCCGCGGTGCAGCCGGTGAGCAGGAGCAGGGTCGCGGCGAGGCTGGCGAGACGCAGACGCGCCGCGCCGCGGGGATGGACGGTGGTCGCGTACATGACATCTTTCCTCTCTGTGTCCTGGAGGAGGAGGTGTGACGTCGTCCCCCTCTGATGTCCAGAGGCTGACGCGGGCCGCTATCCGTCCGCTATCCGTCGCGGAGATCCGGTATCCGGTGCGCTGCCCGGCCCCTCTCCGGGCGGCGCGGCTCAGCCGAGGGACATGGCGAGTTCGCCCAGCCTCGCGCGGCCGGCCCCGATGCTGGCCTTGAGGCGGGCGACGGCGTCGTGCACGGCGGGATCGTCGGTCCGGTCCTCGGGGATGCGCGCGGGATTGAGCGTCGTCGTGTTCGCCCAAGCCCGGATGTCCGCTTGGCGTGACATCCCCTGCGACGCATCGCCGCCGACGATCTGCATCGTCACCCAATCCTCGGGCGTGTCGGAGTACGGCGACGGGCGGCAGACGTCGTTGCGCTCCTCATCGGTCGACCGCGTGGCCTCCACGTACCCGGTCAGCGCCGCGCCGAAGCACGGGAAGCCCACACGCACGGTGCGCGGCCGGATCGCGTCGGGTTCCCAGATGGGCACGAGCGGCTGTGACGGCAGACCGGCGGCGGCGCAGTGCACGATCACCGCATCCTCCGAGATCGCGACGTCTCCGTCGTCGAAGGTGAGTCGGCCGCGCCCCACCGACCGCACATGCCCGCGCCGCACGACGTCGTCGACGCGACGCAGCAGGTCGAGCTCCCACGTCGCGATGGTGGGTGTCTTGGCCATCCTCGGCGTCACCGAGCGATCGATGCGCAGCATGATGTCGCGATCTTCCAGCCGGGCGAAGATGTCGTCGGCCGAGTCCGCGTCGCGCACGGCCTCCATCGTGTCGGCCGCCATCCCGAGGAAGATCGCCGGGTCGGGCTGCACGACGGCGCGGTTGAGGATCCAGGGGTCGCGGGGACGCACCCAGCAGATCGCCGCGGGGTCGACTCCCTGCTGCTGGAGCCACACGCAGGCATCCATGGCGGTCTTGCCCGCTCCCACGATGACGAACTGCTCCGGCCCCTCCACCAGGTGCACCAGGTCGTTCACCGCGATCACATCGGCGAGGTCTTCGACGACGAACGGCGGAGGAGAGGTGGCCGGGATCTCGCCCGACAGGTAGGCCGCGTCGACGATCCGCGCTCGCGGTGCCGCATAGCGCACACCGCTGATGCGCGAGTGGAACATCCCGTCGCCGTCGTATTCGCAGCCGGGGAAGAACGTCACACGGCCGGTCGCCTCGAGCTTGTCCATGATGCGTCCGTAGTACGCGCACACCTCGGGTGCGGTCGCGCGCTCCTGCAGGCCCTTCTCGGGGCCGCGGGTCTGCAGCCGGCCGCCGCCGAGCAGCGTGGACGCCACCCCGTAGAAGGCGGATGCCTGATGCAGCCGCACGAACGGGTACGCGTCGAGCCAGTGCCCGCCCGCTGCGTGCCGCCGATCGACGATCGCGACGGTCACGTCGGCGTGATCGACCAGCGCGTCGGCGAACGCCATCCCCATGGCGCCGGCACCCACGACCAGATAGTCGACGTCGACCTCTTCGGCTCTCGCCATGGGCCCATCACACTCCTGCCGCGCAGGCGCGTCAAGACACCGCACGGCGCCCCGCGCGACCGCATCACCCGGCGGCGACGGACGTCGCCTGGGCGGGACACGTCTGCGCGTCGCGTTCGTCGCCGAGATAGGTGCGCCACTCGAGATCCGTGAGTTCGCGACTGACCATCGTGCACACGGCATCCCGCAGCGCATCGGGCCTGAGGTCCCACACGAGCACACCGTCGTCGGACGACGTCACCATCGCCTGCCCGTCGTCGCGCAGGAAGCCGACCGGCCAGAAGTTGTCGGGGTCGAACGCTCCGATGATCTCGTCGCCGAGCCGCCGTCCGTCGGTGAGGTCGTACAGGGCCATGCGCTGGTCGAAGCTCGCGGTCAGCAGCAGCCTGCCGTCGCCGCTCACGGTCATGTGCATGGGTGCCGTCCCTGCTTTGGCGAGCGCCTCCAGCGGCGAGAGGTCCGCATCGCTGCGCAGCATGCGCTCGGCGTTCGCGCTCAGAATCGTGCCATCGGGCAGGGCGATGGCGATGCTGTCGTGCTCGAGTCCGCGGGCGAGCTCCTCGCCGGTCCCGATGTCGAAGACGGCCGTCCGGTCGACGCCCTCCGTCCTGCTGCGCCACGTCACCAGAACGCGTCCGGTGCCGGGGATCTCACTGACCGCGAGATGCTCGCGCGCACCGTCGAAGGGGAGCGCGATCGGGTCGGCGGACGCCTCGCCGGTCTCGGGATCGAAGGCGATCAGGCTGTCCGACGTGATCGCCCACGCGTGACCGCCCGGTCCGCCCGGCAACAGCCACGCCTCGTCGGATTCGGCGATCGCGGTCACCGGATGGCGATCGCCCGAAGCGACGTCTTCGAGAGTCCAGGTGACACCGCGGTCGAGCCGGGCGACGACCGTGTCGCTCAGCCAGATCATCCCGAACGCCGGCTCGCCGACCGGCGCGTCCGCCTCGAGGTCCCACAGCCTCATGTACTCCAGTTCCGGATCGGTATCGAGAACGGTGCCGCTGGGCAGGAGACCCATCACGACGTCGGCGCGGGGACGGATGATGGCCATCGAACCGGACGCCCCGAAGCCATCCGTGAGGTCGAATCCCTCAGCCACCGGCCGCGTGATCGCGGGGGCGCCGTCGATCCGCCACCGCTGCAGCGATGGAGGGTTGAAGGGGACCACCGTGACGAACTCATCGCCGCCCGGAAGGACGTCGACGGTGTAGTTGTCCTCTGACAGTGTGTCGAAGTTGCGGCCCGTCTCCTGTCCGGTCTCCAGGTCGTGCTCCTTGACGAGTCCGATGCCGGTGGCGCAGAGGAAGCTCGAGGGAGGAACGGCGACGCCGCTGACGCAGCGGAGCGCGGCCCCCTGACGCCACAGCACCTCTGACGTCGCGAGGTCCACGCGCACGGCACCCGAGTCCCCGACGGCGATGAGCCCCCCCGAAGCGTCGTCCATGATCAGGATCTCGGTCAGCGATTCGCCCGGCAGCTCGATCGTGTCGACCGGCCGCAGCGAGTCCGGGTCGTAGACGGCGATGTGGTCGTCCATGCCGACGTAGAGCCGCCCGTCGATCAGCGCGAGTCCGTTGTAGCGGCCCGGGATGTTCTCGAACTCCTCCGGATCGTGCTCTCGCGACGCGAAGACCTCTCCGGTGGTCAGATCGATCAGAGAAGGAGCGCCCGTGATCCAGTGCGCGACGTACGCGCGCGACCCGTCCGGCGAGATCGCCGGCTTCTGTCCTGTGCGGGCGTCGACGAGGACCGTGTCGAAGTTGAGCGTGCCGGAGGCCAGGTCGATCGCCGTCATGTGGTTCGCGCAGCAGGTTCCCTCCGGCCGGAGGGCGCCCGTCTGGATGAAGGCCGTGGAGGCGTCCTCGCTGATGACGATGTCTCGCCAGATCTGGAAGTCCGCCGCGGGAAGGGGAACATCCAGCTCCTCGATCACGGCGCCGGTGTCGAGGTCGACGACCGCGGTCATTGTGTCGCCGCCGTCCCGCGATCCTGGGGGCGCGTCGGTCACCACGAGTGCCGTGTCGGTGCCCGGTATCAGACGTGCGCTCGCGAGGGATCCCGCGTCGAACCGGATCGTCCGCATCAGCCCACCGCCGCCGGTGAGGCTCCCCAGCAGCGCCGAGCGCGCGCGGGGGTCGTCGGGGTGGCGGCGATACAGCTCTGCGGCCAGGAGCGCCGCGACATCGCGGTCGCTGTCGCGGATGCTCAGGGACGTCGCCGCGAGCGCCTCGATACGCGCATCCGACGCCGAGGCCTGTGCCTCCGCGCCCCGGAGCGCAGCGATCCCGGTCGCCACGAGGGCGGCGACCAGGAGCACAGCAGCGGCCGCCAGCGACAGTCGAAGGCGCCGGTTGTTCGCGCGCTCGCGTGTCGCGCGGGCGGCGAGCTCCCGCACTTCGTTCTGCTGCCGCTCGGCGGCGGCGTCGAGGAACGCCGCCTCGACCTCGGTCAGATCGGGCGACGAGTCCTCCCGCCACTCCAGGGCGGCATGCAGGCGACCGCCTCGCAGCAGATCCTCCTCGGGTCCTCCCGCCGCGTTCCAGGCGGCCGCGGCTTGTTCGATGCCCCGCAGGATCCGCGCATTGGCGGCGTCCTCGGTGAGCCAGCCGTCCAGCCGAGGCCACGTGCGACCGACCGCCTCGTGCGCGATCATGGCCGCGTCGCCGTCGACCGTGACCAGGCGCGCCGTCACGAGGCGCTCGACCACAGACCTGCGCAGCGGATCCGCCGTCAGCGTCGACAGCGGCACCCGCCGCCGGACCGTCACGCCCTCGGGCGTTCGCTCTATCAGGCGCATCATGAGAGAGCGGCAGACGTCGCGCCCCTGAGCGGAAAAGCTGGCGTAAACGTGCTCAGCCGACTGGGCGATCGCGCCGGCGATGCCGCCGGCGGCCTCGTAGCCGTCCAGCGTCAGCGTGGAACCCTCGCGCCGCGCCCACGTCGCGGTGAGCGCATGCGACAGGGCGGGCAGGATCCCGGCACGCTCGCCGGCGTCGCGAAGGACGACCTCGAGCAGTCCGGGCTCCAGCCGCAGGCCGGTCGCCGCGGCCGGCCCGGTGACCGCTTCGTGGAGCATCGCGGTGTCGAGGGGCGAGAGGGCGTACACGCCCCGTCCCAGCTCGGCGCCGACGTCGGGGAGCGCGGTCGCTCGGTCGAGCACGTCGGACCGCAGCGTCAGGATGAGGCATCCGCCCCGCTCCACCCACGTCGCGGCGCGCGCGCTGAGCTCGCGCATGTTCTCCGGCGGGAGGGCGAGCAGCTCCTCCGCCTGGTCGATCCCGATGACCGATGCCCGATCGTCGAAGACAGCGGAGGACGCGCCGTCGGGAGCGACCATCTTCACACCGCGACCCTGCTCACGAAGCCGGGGAACCACGCCGGCGCGCATCAGTGACGACTTCCCCGAGCCGCTGGGGCCCACGATCGTGACGATCGAGCGCGGACGGCACCGCGCGAGAACGGCCCGGACGTCCTCATCCCGCCCGAAGAACAGGGAGTCGTCCGTCTCGTCGTAGGCGGCGAGTCCGCGCCACGGACACGCTGCAGCCGCGGCATCCGTCTGCGAGGTCAGATCGTGGGCGGGGGCGTCGAGCGAGGCGTCGTGGCGCAGGATCGCGGTCTCCAGCTCGACGAGTCCGCGGCTCGGGTCGACGCCGAGGTCCTCGGCGAGACGTGTCCTCGCGGCGCGGAGGACGGCCATGGCCTCCGCCTGACGGTCGGCGCGGTAGTTCGCCAGCGCCAGCAGCCCCCACCGCCGTTCACGCAGGGGGTCCTCGCGCACGAGCCGCTCCGCGTCCGCGATGACGCTCGCCTGCTCGCCACTGCGCAGCCGCGCATCGAGCAGCTCGTCCTCGACGCTCGCGCGCACCTCGCTCAGGCGAAGGGCCTCGATCTCGCCCGGTGGCCACGATGCGACGTCGGGGAGGGGTGTGCCCCGCCACAGCGCCAGAGCCCGCCGGAATGACGCGACCGCGCGCTCGTGCGATCCCTCGAGACCGAAGCGGCGGCCCTCCGCCACCAGCCGCTCGAAGACCACCGCGTCGATCGCGTCCGCGTCGATGCCGAGCACATAGCCGTCGCCGACGGTCGTGATCGCCTCGGCACCCAAGCGCGAGCGGATGCGCGCGACGGCGTTGCGCACCTGCTGAGGCCATGTCGCGGGGAACTCGTCGTGCCACAGGGCATCGGCGAGTTCGGCGCTGGTGACCACGCTTCCGCGCCGCACGATGAGGGTCGCGAGCACGGTGCGCTCGCGAGGGCTCAGCTCGGGCCCGCCGATGTCCAGCGGCCCCAGGATCCGCACGGTCATGGTGGCAGTCTCATCGACCCCACGCGGCGGGTCAACCGTGCGGGCGACGACGGATATCGGACGGATATGCCCCGATCCCGTCTGGATATCGCCGGTCGTGACGCTGTGAACAGGGCGGCAGAGCGTCGCCGAGAAGGAGCAGATCATGGACACGCAGAGCACGACACCGTCGGGCCGACGGGGTGGGACCCTCCTCGTCCTGGCGCTCGCGACGGTCGTGGGATTCGCCGCCCCCGCGGCCGCCGCGGCGATCGGCCAGGCGGGCGGCGCGGCATCGGTCAGCGGATCGCGGTGGCTGCAGGTGGACGAGTCGGAATCGGTGACGATCCTCCAGCGGCCCGTCTACGTCGACCCGCAGGCGCCGGCGGACCGCGCGGAGCGGATCATCCGCACCGAGCTGGAGCGGCGCCGTCAGGTCGCGGCGGATCTGCGGGGGATGACCGCCGACCGCCTCGAGCGCGAGATCGGCGCACCGGGGGAGTGAGACGGTTCGTCGCGGATCTCCGCATCCGCGATCGCGTGCGGATGTATCAGCGGTCTGTCAGGGTGCTCTCACACTGACAGGAACACGATGCTGAGGAGCATGCGATGAACGTAAAGCCATGGAGCACGATCTCACCGGGCCACGACTGGTTCCCGGTCACGGGATTCCAGTACCTGCTGAAGGAGCACGGGCACCCGGTGCTCGTCGACGGGCTCTTCGGACCCGCGACGGAGGCCGCCGTCAAGGCCTTCCAGTCGTCGGCCGGGATCGCCGTCGACGGGATCGTCGGGCCGCAGACCTGGTCCAAGCTGGTCGTCACGACCAAGCAGGGAAGCACGGGCGATGCCGTCCGCGCCGTCCAGGCGTTCGGTCTGTCGCCTTCGCCGGGCGTTCCGCCGCTCGTGGTCGACGGCATCTACGGGCCGACCACCGCCGGGCACGTGCGCTTCTATCAGGAGTCGTGGGGGCTCACGCAGGACGGCATCGCCGGGCAGGAGACGTGGTCGTTCCTCAGCGCCGCGACCCCCGGCAGCACGACGTGGCCGCTCGTCAAGGTGGGTGCCACGCAGGCCACCAACTGGCGCGTGCTCGCCGCCCAGCACCTGCTGCGCGAACACGGCTCGGGCATCGTCGCCGACGGCATCTTCGGCCCGCTCAGCGGTGCAGCGGTCTCGGCCTTCCAGCAGACGCTGCGCACCGATGAGATCAGCACCACGATCGGCCAGCTCGACTGGCCGCATCTGATCGTCACCGTCAAGGCCGGCGACAACGGCGAGGCGGTGCGTGCGGTGCAGACCATGTTCGGGTCGCTCGCCGTCGACGGCGTCTTCGGGCCCCAGACGGACGCGGCCGTTCGCGACTACCAGCAGATGCTCGGGCTGACCGTCGACGGCATCGTGGGCCCGGTCACGTGGCACGTGCTCACGCTGCGCCTGTACGAGTGAGCGACGGATCCCATCCTCCCGGCGCCCGCCGGGTCCCGGTCCCTCGTGCCGAGGGACCTGAGAAAGGCGAGAGAAGAGGAACGCACCCATGAACGTCATGCCTTGGAGCACGGTGCACGGCGGCCACGCGTGGACCGTCGGCGCCGGCATCCAGTACCTGCTGAAGGCCCGCGGCCACGCGCTGTCGGTGAATCCGATCATGCTGGATCCGGCGGCCGTCGCGGCTCTCACGGCCTTCCAGTCATCGGTCGGCGTCGCGCCGGACGGCGTGTGCGGCCCGGCCACCTGGTCGCAACTGGTGGTCACGACCCGTCAGGGGAGCAGCGGAGACGCGGTCAGGGCGGTCCAGCAGTTCGGGCTGCGCGGGATTCCGGGAGCGGATCCGCTGGTCGTCGACGGCATCTACGGGCCGATCACCGCCGAGTGCGTGCGCATGTTCCAGCGGGCGTGGGGCCTGACCGTGGACGGCATCGCAGGGCCCGAGACATGGTCGTTCCTGAGCACGCTGTTCCCGAGTCCGCAGCGCCCATGGCCGCTGGTGAAGGTCGGCGCGACGCAGGCGCACAACTGGCGGGTGGTCGCCGCCCAGCACCTGCTGCGCGAGCACGGCGCCGCCATCGCCGCAGACGGGATCTTCGGCCCGCTCAGCGGCGAGGCGATCAGGACCTTCCAGCAGACGCTGCGCGCCCTCTACATCAGCACCACCGTCGGCCAGCTCGACTGGCCCGCACTGATCACGACCGTGCACCTGGGCGTCTCGGGAGACGCCGTGGCGGCGGTGCAGCACCTGTTGATCGCGAACGGTCAGGCGATCACCGCCGACGGCGCTTTCGGACCCGCCACGGATGCCGCGGTGCGCGCGTATCAGGCGAGCTTCGGGCTCGCCGTGGACGGTGTGGTCGGCCCGAACACGTGGCACAGTCTCACCCTCCAGCCGTTCGACTGACGACCGGCCGGTTGTGCAGCCAGCCATCCGCCCGCCCACGCACCCGCGGGCGGGCGGGCCGGCGTGCGCCCGGCGTTCGCGGTGCGTCTCCCGCTACGCTGGCGACGTGACCAGCGACAGGGATGACGACGCCTTCCGGTGGGACGGCGACACGGACCCCACTCTCGACGCCCCCGCCCCGCGCGCGAAGCTGCCCCGGGGATTCACGCCGGTGGGCAAGGGTGCGGCCGAGGTCGACGAGGACGACGATGCGGCAGCGCCCGCGGGCGACGAGCCCGGGACCGAGCGCGCGGACGGGGAATCGGACGCCGAGGCGCCGGACGCCGAGGCGCCGGACGTCGAGGGCGAATCCGCGGAGGGTGCCGATGCGCAGCCGGAACACACCGGCAGCGCCATGCTCGTCACGGTCGGCGTCCTGGCCGGCATCGCGGCGATGTGGACGATCGGATGGGTCATCGGCGGCCTGCGTCTTCAGGGAACGGCCGAGTTCCTCGTCTCGCCTGCCGCCTACATCCCGAGTCTGTGGCTGGCGGCGCTGGCACCCGCGCTCTGGTTCGGCGCCGTGTGGGCGCTGACGCGCCGGTCGAAGGCCTGGGTGCGCGTGTCGTGGCTGGTCGCCGGAGTCGTGCTGCTCATCCCGTGGCCCTTCGTGATGACGGGGACGGTGGGCTCATGAGCGAGACGACGACCGGATCGGTGTCCCGCACCCCGACGTGGCTGGTCGCCACGGTCGCCGGCGGATTCGGGCTGCTCTACGCCTACTTCGTCTGGAACGCGCTGGCGTTCCTCATCAGCCAGGCGACCGGGGCCCTGGGCATCAACGGCTACGGCTGGTTCGTCCTGCTGGCGGCCGTCGTGTTCCCGGTCCTCGCCTTCGCAGGGGCCTTCGCGATCGGCCTGCGTCGTCGGGCCTGGGAGCTCGGCGTCTCGCTGCTGGCCGGCCTCGCCCTCACGGCCGTGTTCTGGCTGGACATCGTCGCCTACGCGGCCGTGTTCGGCGCCGGCATGCTCGGCTGACGCGCGTCGTCACACGGTCCGGCGGGTCGCGCGCGCCGCGATAGGCTGGCTGAGGCCGCGCCCCCGAACACGTGCGGGCGCGGCATCCCGCACTGCACCGCGCCGTCGCGCCACGCCTCGAAGGAACTCCCGTGACGAAGCCCGTCGTTCTGATCGCCGAACAGCTCTCTCCCGCCACGATCGATGCACTCGGACCCGACTTCGACGTCCGCCACGTCGACGGCGCAGATCGGCCGGCGCTGCTGGCCGCCCTGGCCGAGGCCAACGCGGTGCTCATCCGCTCGGCCACCAAGATGGACACCGAGGCGATCGCCGCGGCGCCCGTCCTGAAGGTCATCGCCCGCGCCGGTGTCGGCCTCGACAACGTCGACATCAAGGCCGCCACCACCGCCGGCGTCATGGTCGTGAACGCGCCGACGTCGAACATCATCTCGGCCGCCGAGCTGACCGTCGGTCACATCCTCAACCTCGCCCGGCACATCCCCGCCGCCCACGCGTCGCTGGCGAAGGGCGAGTGGAAGCGCAGCTCGTTCACCGGGACCGAGCTGTTCGAGAAGACGGTCGGCATCGTCGGCGTCGGACGCATCGGAGGTCTCATCGCCGAGCGCCTGCGCGCCTTCGGCGTGCGCGTCGTCGGGTACGACCCGTATGTCACGCCCGCCCGTGCGCAGCAGCTGGGCGTCGAGCTGCTCTCACTCGACGAGGTGCTGGCCCAGAGCGACTTCGTCTCCGTGCACATGCCCAAGACCGCCGAGACGACCGGCATGATCGGCGCCGAGCAGTTCCGCGCGATGAAGTCGACGGCCTACGTCGTCAACGTCGCGCGCGGCGGCCTCATCGACGAAGCCGCCCTGAAGGTCGCGCTCGAGACGGGCGAGATCGCGGGCGCGGGACTCGACGTCTTCACCAGCGAGCCCCCCAAGGAGGGCGGTACGGCGGTCGAGCTGCTGAGCCTTCCCAACGTCGTCGTCACGCCGCACCTGGGCGCCTCGACCGACGAGGCGCAGGAGAAGGCCGGCATCTCGGTGGCGAAGTCGGTCAAGCTCGCCCTCGAGGGCGACCTGGTCCCCGACGCCGTGAACGTCGCCGGCGGCGTCATCGACCCGTTCGTGCGTCCGGGCATCGCGCTGGTCGAGATGCTCGGGCAGTTCTTCGCCGGCATCGCACACGGTGCGCTGACGAGCCTCGACATCGAGGTGCGCGGCGAGCTGGCGGCGTACGACGTCAGCGTTTACCGGCTGGCGGCGCTCAAGGGCATCTTCACGAACATCGTCAGCGAGAACGTCTCGTACGTGAACGCGCCGGTCTTCGCCGAGCAGCGCGGCATCGAGACGCGCATGATCGTCGAGGCCGACAGCCCCGAGTACCGCAACCTCACGGTGCTGCGGGGCACGCTCGCCGACGGGACCGTGCTCACGATCGCGGGCACGCTCGCCGGCACCCGCATGGTGCCGAAGGTCGTGAGCATCAACGGCTACGAGATCGAGGTCGCGATCGCGCGTCACCACGTCGTGATGCGGTACGCCGACCGTCCGGGCATCGTCGCGATCTACGGCAAGTACCTCGGTGACGCGAACATCAACATCGAGGCGCTGCAGGTCGCACAGCCGGACGCGAGCGGGCGTGCGCTGTCGGTGCTGACGGTGGACTCCGCCGTGCCCGACGAGATCCTCGACGCGATGCAGGCCGCGACCAACGCGGATCTGTTCCAGCAGATCGAGATCACCGAGCCCTGACCCGGTCGGCGTCGCGGTCCCGTCATGACCGCGGCGCGGCCCGGCCGTGACCGGGCCCGGGCATCGCTTCAGCGCCGGACGGATGCCTCGACGCGCGCGATCAGCGCCGTGAGCGCATCGCCGCCGGGCACGGGCCCCGCCACGCCTTCCGAGGCGAGGGCGTTGTTGTAGTAGAGGCCATCGCTCAGCAGCAGGACGAGATCCAGTGCCGCTTCGTCGAGGACGTGAGGGCGCAGGGCCTCGGCCCACCTGCTCCGCATGCGGCGCAGGGCGTCGGCGGCGCGGTGGCTGCCGCCCTGAGCGAGCCGTGAGGTCGCGATGATCGCCCGGTCGAGCGGGTCGTCGGCCATGACGGACGTGCGCAGATAGAAGGCGACGGGTCCTTCCTCGGCGGCCTCCAGCGCCGCGACGTCCTCGTCCACGAGAGCGTCGAGCCGCTCCACGATCGCCGCTTCGAGGGCGTCCTTGGTGGCGAAGTGGTAGAGGAGCCCGCCCTTGGAGACGCCCGCGACGCGCGCGGTGGCGTCCATGGTGGCGGCGCGCTCGCCGTCGGCGACGAGCAGCGACTCGAATGCGTCGAGCACGCTCTCTCGTGCACGCGGGGGACGGGCCATGTTCTCGATCGTACTCATCGGTGTCTCTAATCCGCGTGTTACTATACCGGCTGGACGGTATAGTAATGATGATGACACTCACACAGGAGATCGCACTGGCGGACCGGGGAGCCCGGCGCGCCGGACCGCGCGCATGGGCCGCGCTGGTCGTGCTGATGCTCCCCGTGCTCCTGGTCTCGGTGGACAACACCGTGCTCGGCTTCGCCCTGCCCGAGATCGCGCGCGACCTCCGACCGACGAGTGCGCAGCAGCTGTGGATCATCGACGCGTACCCCCTCGTGCTCGCGGGGCTGCTGGTGACGATGGGCGCCCTGGGCGATCGCTTCGGGCGGCGACGGATGCTGATGATCGGCGCCACCGGCTTCGCGGCGATCTCCGTCGTCGCCGCGTTCGCGCCGAGCGCGGGCATGCTCATCGGCGCGCGCGCGGCGATGGGCGTCTTCGGCGCCATGCTGATGCCCGCGACCCTCGCACTGCTGCGCAGCATCTTCACCGATCGCGGCCAGCGCCGTCTCGCCGTCGCCGTCTGGGCGGCCGCGTTCTCGGCCGGAGCCGCCCTCGGCCCCGTCGCGGGCGGCCTGCTGCTGGAGCACTTCGCGTGGGGTTCGGTCTTCCTGCTGGCGGTGCCCATGCTTCTGCCGCTGCTGGTGGCGGCGCCGCTGCTGGTCCCCGAGAGCCGCAACCCCGCGGCCGGCCGAACGGACCCGGTGAGCATCGTGCTGTCGCTCGCGGCGATGCTGGCGGTGGTGTGGGCGATCAAGGACCTGGCCGTGCACGGGGTGGGCGCGACGGCGCTGGCGGTCATGGCGGTCGGCATCGCCTTCGGTGCGATCTTCGTCCGGCGCCAGCTGCGCGCTCCTGTCCCGATGCTCGACATGCGGCTGTTCGCGAACGCGACGTTCAGCGGGGCGCTCCTGGTCAACTTCCTCAGTGTCATCGCCCTCGTGGGCTTCCTGTTCTTCGTCACGCAGCACCTGCAGCTCGTGGCGGGCATGAGTCCGCTTGACGCCGGACTCGCGCTGGTGCCGGGCCTGGCGGCGATGGTCCTGGCGGGCCTGACCGTCGTGCCCGTCTCGCGGCGCTTCCCTGCCGTCGTGGTGGTGCCCGCGGGCCTGGCGTTCTCGGCCGCCGGGTACGGGATCGTCGCGCTCGGGGCTCAGAGCGGATCGCCGGCCGTCATCGTCGGCGCGTTCGTGCTGCTGGGGATCGGGATCGGCGCGGCCGAGACCATGTCCAACGACCTCATCCTCTCGAGTGCTCCGCCGGCGAAGGCCGGTGCGGCCAGCGCGGTGTCCGAGACCGCGTACGAACTGGGCGCGGTGCTGGGCACAGCGGTCCTCGGCGGCATCCTGACCGCCCTGTACCGCGCGGGCATGCAGCCTCCGGCGGACATCCCCGCCTACGCCGCCGATGCGGCGCGCGAGACGCTGGCCGGTGCCATGGCGGCGGCCGAGACCCTGCCCGACGCTGCGGCTCAGGCGCTGCGGGAGGCCGCCGGCGCCGCGTTCGACGGCGGCGTCGCCGTCACGGCGCTGATCGGCGCGGCTCTGGTCGTCGTCGCCGGTGCGATCGCGGCCACTACGCTGGGAACATACCGCGCCGGCCGCGCGGACAGCCCGCGCTGAGCGCGGGCGGGGAGCGCGCCGGCACCCTGTGAGCAAGGAGAGCAATGTCGCGCGTCGTGAAGCTCGCCGTCATCCCCGGTGACGGCATCGGACCGGAGGTCGTCGCTGAGGCGGAGAAGGTGCTCGACGTCGTCACCGCCGACAGCGGCGTGTCGTTCGAGAAGTCGCGCTTCTCGCTCGGCGCGGCGCGGTTCCTCGAGACCGGCGACACGCTGACGGACGCCGACCTCGAGGCGATCGCCCGGCACGACGCGATCCTTCTCGGCGCGGTCGGCGGCGTGCCGGGCGACCCGCGTCTGAAGGACGCGAACATCGAGCGCGGCCTTCTGCTGAAGCTGCGGTTCTCGCTGGACCACTACGTCAACCTGCGGCCGTCGAAGCTCTACGCGGGTGCTCCGGGGCCGCTCGCCGACCCGGGCGACATCGACTTCGTCGTCGTCCGCGAGGGGACCGAAGGCCCCTACGTCGGCAACGGCGGATCGATCCGCACCGGGACCGCGCACGAGGTCGCCAACGAGACGAGCGTCAACACGGCGTTCGGCATCGAGCGCGTCGTGCGCTACGCCTTCGCCGCAGCGGAGCGTCGCCGCAAGAAGCTCACGCTGGTCCACAAGACGAATGTCCTCGTGCACGCGGGCGGAATGTGGAAGCGCATCGTCGACGAGGTGGCGATGGAGCACCCCGCCGTGGCCGTAGACTATCTGCACGTCGACGCGGCAACCATCTTCCTGGTCACGAACCCGGGCCGATTCGACGTGATCGTCACCGACAACCTCTTCGGAGACATCCTCACCGACCTGGCCGGCGCCGTCACCGGTGGCATCGGCCTCGCTGCTTCGGGCAACATCAACCCCGACGGCGCGTTCCCGTCGATGTTCGAGCCCGTGCACGGTTCGGCGCCCGACATCGCGGGCCAGCAGAAGGCCGATCCCACGGCCGCGATCCTCTCGGTCGCCCTCATGCTCGATCACCTCGGGCTCACGGGCGAGGCGCAGCGCATCACGCGCGCCGTCGAGGCGGACGTCGCGGAGCGCGGGAGCGAGCCTCGCTCCACCGCACAGGTCGGCGACGCGATCCTCGCCCGTCTCCGGGCGTAACCTGGATCCGGCCGTCGCCGCCACACCTCACCAGCCAGGACGTGAACACATGACCCTCACCGACGCAGACCCCGGCCTCGCCCCGCTCGAGTTCGCCGTCACGAAGAACCTCGCGGCCAAGAGCCCCGCCCAGCGCGAGGAGATCCTCGCGTCCCCGGCCTTCGGAACCGTCTTCACGGACCACATGGTCGACATCTGCTGGTCGGCGCGCGGCGGCTGGCACCGCCCGCGCGTGCAGCCGTACGGGCCCATCTCGCTCGACCCGGCCGCTGCGGTCCTGCACTACGGACAGGAGATCTTCGAGGGGATCAAGGCCTACCGCCACGCCGACGGATCGATCCACACCTTCCGCCCCGACCAGAACGGCCTGCGCCTGCAGCGCAGCGCGCGTCGCCTCGCGCTGCCGGAGCTGCCGGTGGAGTACTTCATCCAGTCCCTGCGCGAGTTGATCGCCGTCGACGCCGACTGGGTGCCGTCGGGCGAGGACCAGAGCCTGTACCTGCGGCCGTTCATGTTCGCCAAGGAGGCGTTCCTCGGGGTGCGCCCCGCGCACAAGGTCGCCTACTACGTGATCGCCAGCCCCGTCGGCGCCTACTTCAAGGGCGGCGCGAAGCCGGTCACGATCTGGCTCAGCGAGGACTACGCCCGCGCGGGCAAGGGCGGCACGGGCGCGGCCAAGACCGGCGGCAACTACGCCGCGAGCCTGCTGCCGCAGGCGGAGGCGAACGAGAACGGCTGCGACCAGGTCGTCTTCCTCGACCAGGACCGCAACGTCGAGGAGCTCGGCGGTATGAACGTCGTGTTCGTGCACAAGGACGGCACGCTCGTCACGCCCCAGTCCGACTCGATCCTGCCGGGCATCACGCGCGATTCGCTCCTTCAGCTGGCCGCCGACCGCGGCCACACGATCGAGCGGCGGAGCGTCTCGCTCGAGGAGTGGCGCGAGGGCGTGGCATCCGGCGACATCGTCGAGGTGTTCGCATGCGGCACGGCGGCTGTCGTCGCCCCGATCGGCACGCTCAAGGGGCGCGACTTCTCCGACGAGCAGCCTCTCGGCCAGCTGGCTCTGTCGCTGCGCGAGGAGCTCACCGACATCCAGTACGGCCGCCGCGAGGACAAGCACGGCTGGCTCGTGCGCCTCGACGCGTAGCCGCCACACGCCCGCAGACCGTGTCCCACTTTTCGCCGCCCGCCCTCGCGCGAGGCGGCGAAAAGTGGGACACGGTTCGCGTGGGTAGGCTGTGCGGGTGAGGATCGCGCGTTTCAGCCACAACGGAGCCATCACCTACGGAATCGTCGACGAAGGCGATCTGGTCGTCCTCTCGGGCGACCCGATGTTCGCGGGTTTCGAGACGACGGGCGAGCGTGTGCCGATCAGCGACGTCGCGCTGCTGGCCCCGGTGATCCCGCGGTCGAAGGTGGTGTGCGTGGGCCGGAACTACCGTGACCACGCCGCCGAGCTCGGAAACGACGTGCCCGCCGAGCCGATGCTCTTCCTCAAGCCGAACACATCCGTGATCGGCCCCGGCGATGCCATCTCGCTCCCGCCGCAGTCCCAGCGCGTGGACTTCGAGGGCGAACTGGCGGCCGTCATCGGCAAGATCGCGAAGAACGTGCCGGCCGAGCGCGCGCTCGACTACGTGTTCGGGTACACGATCGGCAACGACGTCACCGCGCGCGACCTCCAGAAGACCGACGGGCAGTGGGCGCGCGCCAAGGGGTTCGACACGTTCTGCCCGCTGGGCCCCGCCATCGAGACGGACTTCGACCCGGCGGGGGATGCCGTCGTCACCACGCGCGTGAACGGCGAGGTCCGTCAGCAGGGTCCGATCAGCGACATGATCTTCTCGCTGGCCGACATCATCGCCTATGCGTCGGCGGCGTTCACGCTGCTGCCAGGCGACGTCATCCTCACGGGGACGCCCGCGGGCGTCGGCCCCTTCGTCGCCGGCGACGTCGTCGAGGTCGAGATCACGGGGCTCGGCATCCTGCGCAATCCGGCACGTCATGCCTGACGAGGACACCGGCTCCACCGTCGACCTCGCCCGCATCCAGCGGCGCACCGTGGCGGTGCTCGCGGCAGGCCAGGTGCTGGGCGGGCTCGCGTTCGGCGCGACCGTCTCGCTGGGGGCGGTGCTCGCGGCCGACATCTCCGGTGACGAGGCGCTGTCGGGCCTTGCGGCGGCCGGGGTGACCCTCGGCACCGCGCTCATCGCGATTCCGCTCGCGGCCCTCGCCCGCGGGCGCGGCAGGCGCCTCGCGCTGACCGCGGGAATGCTGATCGCGCTGCTGGGCGTGGGGCTGGTCGTCGTCGCCGTGGCACTCGGGTCCTTCGTGCTGCTGCTGCTCGGCTTCGGTCTGATCGGCGGCGGCCAGGCGGCGAATCTTCAGTCGCGCTTCGCAGCCGCCGACCTGGCGACGGACCGCTCACGCGGCCGCGATCTGTCCATCGTCGTGTGGGCGACGACGATCGGGGCGGTGCTCGGTCCGAATCTCACCGGCCCCGGCGAGGCGATCGGGCAGGCCATCGGGATGCCGCCGCTCACCGGGCCCTATGTGTTCACGATCGTCGCGCAGCTGTTCGGCGTGACGCTGTACCTCGTCGCACTCCGGCCCGACCCACTGCTCCTGGCCCAGCAGGAGGTCGCGCGGGCTGCCGAACACCATCAGGCGGCGACGATCGCCAAGCCCGATCGCCCGAGCGTCGCACGCTTTGCGATCTTCGCGATCGCGGCGGCGCACGGGACCATGGTCGCGGTCATGGCGATGACGCCCGTGCACCTGCTCCACCACGGTGCGACCCTGACCATCATCGGCGTGACGATCAGCCTGCACATCGCGGGCATGTTCGCGCTCGCCCCCGTGTTCGGCATCCTCGCCGACCGCATCGGGAGGCTGCGCACGATCCTCGTCGGCCAGGCGATCCTCGCGCTGTCGCTGCTGACCGCTTCGTTCGGAGCCGACTCCACGGTCGCCGTCACGGTCGGCCTCGTCCTCCTGGGGCTGGGCTGGAGCGCTTCGACGGTCGCGGGATCCACGCTGCTGACCGAGGCCTCGAGCGAGCGGCTCCGCACGCGCCGGCAGGGACTGAGCGACTTCACCATGAGCATGGTGGGCGCCGCCGGGGCGATCCTCGCCGGAGTCGTGCTCGGATGGATCGGGTACGGGGGTCTCGCCCTCGTGGTCGGCATCCTCGTCGTCGCCGTCGTCGCGTTCGCCCCGTGGGGCCGCGATCGGCGCACCGAGGTGCCGGCGGAGGCCGTCGCCGGGCCCGAGGAGCCGGCGGCCCGCCCGTAGACTGGAAGGCGATGTCTTCCACGCCTGACCCTCGCACCACCACCGCCACCGGAGCCGACGTCCGCGTCCGCTTCTGCCCGTCTCCGACGGGACTTCCGCACGTCGGCCTGATCCGCACCGCGCTGTTCAACTGGGCGTATGCACGGCACCACGGCGGCAAGCTGGTGTTCCGCATCGAGGACACCGACGCCGCTCGCGACAGCGAGGAGAGCTACCACCAGCTGCTCGACGCCCTGCGCTGGCTCGAGATCGACTGGGACGAGGGCGTCGAGGTCGGCGGCCCGCACGGCCCGTACCGCCAGTCGCAGCGGCACGACGTCTACCGCGACGTCCTCGCGAAGCTCGTGGAGTCCGGGGCCGTCTACGAGAGCTACTCGACCGCCGAGGAGATCGACGCGCGCAACGAGGCGGCGGGCCGCGCCAAGCAGCTCGGCTACGACAACTTCGACCGCACGCTCACCGAGGAGCAGAAGGCCGCCTTCCGCGCCGAGGGCCGCGAGCCCGCGTGGCGCCTGAAGGTCCCCGACGAGGACATCACCTACGTCGACATGATCCGCGGCGAGGTCACATTCCCGGCGGGGTCGTTCCCGGACTTCGTGCTCGTGCGGGCCGGGGGCGTGCCGCTCTACCCGTTCACCAACCCGGTGGACGACGCACTCATGGGCATCACGCACGTCATCCGGGGCGAGGACCTCATGCCCTCCACCGCGCGCCAGCTCACGCTCTACCGCGCACTCGTGGACGCCGGCGTCACCGATTTCATCCCGCGCTTCGCGCACATGCCGCTCGTGCTCGGTGAGACGGGCAACAAGAAGCTCTCCAAGCGCGACCCCAAGGCCGACCTCTTCCTGCAGCGCGAGAAGGGATTCATCCACGAGGGCCTGCTGAACTACCTCGCCCTGCTCGGCTGGTCGATCGCCCCCGACCGCGACGTCTTCTCGCTCGACGAGCTCGTGTCGGCGTTCGACATCGCCGACGTCAACCCGAATCCGGCGCGGTTCGACCAGAAGAAGGCCGAGTCGATCAACGGCGACCACATCCGGATGCTGACTCCCGCCGACTTCGAGGCGCGCATCGTCCCGTACCTGACCGCCGCAGGCGTCATCGACGGCGACCCGACTCCGGAGCAGACGGCGATCATCGCCGCCGCGGCGCCGCTCGTGCAGGAGCGCGTCCAGATGCTGGGCGATGTGCCGGGGCTGCTCGGCTTCCTGTTCACCAACGAGATCGACTACGCCGAGGACGCGCTGAAGTCGCTCCCTGCGAATGCCGACGAGGTTCTGGTCGCATCCGTCGCCGCCCTGGAGCTCGTCCCCGAGTCCGAGTTCACCGCGGCGGCGGTGCAGGAGGCGCTCACCGGCGCCCTCATCGACGGGCTGGGGCTCAAGCCGCGCGTGGCCTACGGTCCGCTGCGGGTTGCTGTGAGCGGTCGCCGCGTGTCGCCGCCGCTGTTCGAGTCGATGGAGCTGCTCGGCAAGCCCGAGACCCTCCGCCGGCTGGGCGCGCTCGTGGCGCGACACGCCTGAGCGTCTCGGTTTGGCCGATCGGCCGACGTCGTCTAAGCTTGATCCTCGGCACGACTTCGGTCGAACACCATGGGGTATGGTGTAATTGGCAACACGGCTGATTCTGGTTCAGTTGTTCTTGGTTCGAGTCCAGGTACCCCAGCAAGAGAAGAAACCCCCGCTCAGCGGGGGTTTTCTCTTTTGGCGCGCGTTGTCGGACGGTTGTCCGCCGTGTGGGCGGGTGGTAGCTTCTGGCACGTCGGAGCGAAGGCGCGGGCAGGGTGACGTCGAGCGCCGTGACCGCTCCGGAACCCTCGAGGATCGGGCCCATGGATGCGCCGAAGCTGACGGCGGAGCAGTCGCGAGAACTGGACGAATTGCGCCGCCGTGCGTACGGCGGCGCATCCGAGTCCGGTCTCGATGCACGCGAGAGCAGCCGGCTCGTGGAACTCGAAGACCTCGTGCGCGCACACGCCTCGTCACGCGGGGACGACGACCGGGTGGACGACGACCGGGTGGACGACGACCGGGTGGACGTCCCCAGCGAACCCGCCGCGGTGGCTGCGGCATCCGTGCGGAACGATCCTGCCGTGTCGACGGACGTGGCGACCGACGGCCGGGCGGGTTCCGCCGTGCTCTCGGCCCCGCCCGCGGAGTCGGAGTCCCATTCCGCATCGACGCCGCACTCGACGGGCGATGTCCCGTTCGCGTGGCTCAAGCGCCCCCGTACGACGGCGCAGCTCGCGCTCGGGGTTGCGGTCGGCATCGTCGTCGGCGTCGTGCTGGGCATGGTGCTGCCGTCGCCGACCTGGTCGAGCCCCGACATCTCCCTGGCGACGACCGACGAGGAGTGGGCTCCGCAGTGGGAGAGCTACCTCACGAACTACGAGATCGTCCCCGAGACGATGCAGGGGTACGACCGGCTCTTCGAGGTGCTCATGGTGTGGACCGCCGACGGCGTCTACGGCGACCGCTGTCTGCTCGTCGGGCACGAGCCCACACTGCGCATCACCGTCGAGACGTGCACAGCGCGCGACCGCTACCCGACCTTCGATCTCATCGTCACGGCACAGCTGCGCGGCGTGCTCGACGGCGCGTACGCCGTGGGCACGACGCTGCGCCTGGAAGCGCGCGAGGACGCGGTGGACGTCCGGGTGCTTCCGCCGGGGGCCCAGGAGCGCGTCGCGGGCGCGTGAGGCCGACGGCCGGCTAGCGCGGATCGACGCCTCCGCCGAGTCCGGCGAGTGCGCACCGTCGGCCGCCGCCGGCGGCTATCCGAGCTGGCGGAGCGTTCCCTCGGCGAGCGCGGCGTAGTCCGCGCGGTCGTCGCTGCGCACCGCGAGCATCGACGCGACGGCGGCGGCCCAGCCGCGTGCGCGCGCCCACAGCGCGTCGTCGGTGATCCCCGTCGCGGAGACGAAGTCTGCGCGACCGCCACGGTCGAACGCGAGCCATGCGGCGGCGAGGTCGTAGGCGGGGTCGCCCGCCGTGAGATCGCCGAAGTCGATGATCGCGGCGAGCCCCTCATCGCGTGCGATCACGTTCCCGGGATGCAGGTCGCCATGGATCCAGACCGGCGCTCCGCTCCACTCGGGCTGGGCGAGCGCAGCGGTCCACGCCTCGCCGGCGGCGCGGACGAGCGCCGGGTCCAGGCGTCCGCCGGCGAGACGATCGAGGTTCTCGCGAACGCCGGCATCCCGCATCGCCAGAGGCACGCCGCGGAAGGGGTTGACGGGGTGGTCTGCGGGCGCGATCCGGTGAAGCGCGCCCAGAGCGCGGGCGAGGGGGACGGCCCAGGTCCGGCGGCCGGTCCGCGGCACCGCGAGCCCCGACGCCCCCGCGGTCCACGCCGCGACCGACCACGGCCACGGGAAGTCGGCCGAGGGGCGGCCCGCGACGACGGGAACCGGGACGGCGAGGCCCGAGGCCGCCGCGATCCGCGGGCCGAGCGTCGGCAGCCACCTCTGCTCGCCCTCGATGAGAGGCGCCGCGATCGCGCGCCGGGGGAGCCGCACCGTCCACGCGGTTCCGAGCCGCCAGATCCGGTTGTCCCAGCCTTCGTCCACCAGGCGCAGCGGCAGACGGGCGGCGCCGGGGATCGCCGACGCCTGGTGGGCGAGCAGCCGGCGCACGAGCGAGCGGTCTGCGGGGATCTCGGCGGCGGGCGCGTCGGGCACGACAGCGACCATACTCGCCCGTACTTTCGGCATTTATTCAGGAATGTGGATTCGGGTCTTGTTGTGTGTTGCTATCTGTTGTACTGTGTGGGAAATCCGAGGAGGGATGCCATGTACGCGACGGAGCGCCAGCAGCACATCGAGGCACTGCTGCGCGATTCGGGCCGGGTGAGCGTCATCGATCTGGCGCAGCGGCTCGATGTCACAACCGAGACGATCCGTCGCGATCTCGGCGTCCTCGAGACCAGTGGCGTCCTGCGGCGCGTTCACGGCGGCGCCGTGACCGCCGAGCGGGCCAGCACCGCCGAGCCGACCCTCGCGGAGAGGCGCGTCGCCCACGGTGCGGCCAAGGAGTCGATCGCCGGCCGCGCGGCCGAAGCCGTGATCGAGGGATTCCACGGCTCGGTGTTCTTCGACGCCGGAACCACGACCGCGGCGGTCGCACAGCTGCTCGCCCCCCGGCTGCGCGACGGATCGATCGAGGTCGTGACCCACTCGATCTCGATCGCCGCCGACATCGCCTCGGCTCCCGGCGCCGCCCTCACCGTCATCGGCGGGAGGGTGCGCGGCGTCACCGGCGCTGCGGTCGGCGCCCGCACCGTCCGGACCATCGAGAGCCTGCGGCCCGACATCGCCTTCGTGGGCACGAACGGCGTGTCGGCCGCCTTCGGGCTGAGCACGCCCGATCCCGATGAAGCGGCCGTCAAGCACGCGATCGTGCGCTCGGCCCGGCGCGTGGTCGTGGTCGCCGCGGCGGACAAGCTCGGCGAGGAGCTGCTGGTCGGCTTCGCCGCGCTCTCGGACATCGATGTGCTCGTGACGGACACCGAGCCGGACGCCGACCTGGCGGCGGCCCTCGACGACGCAGGTGTGGAGGTATGGCGCGCATGATCGTGACACTGACCGCGAACCCGTCCCTGGATCGGACGGTGAGCCTGCCGGACGCGCTGCGACCCGGCGAGGTGCAGTCCGCGACGGCGTCGCGCGAGGATGCCGGCGGCAAGGGGATCAACGTCGCAGGCGTCATCCGCGCCGCCGGCATCCCGGTCCGCGCCGTGCTCCCGCTCGCCGCCGACGATCCGTTCGGCGCCGTGCTGGCTGCGACCGGCCTCGACGCCGTCACGGTTCCGGTCCGCGGGCACGTGCGGGCGAATCTGACGCTCGCGGATGCGCAGGGGACGACCACGAAGCTGAACCTTCCGGGTGCAGCCCTCTCGGCGGCCGAGCAGGACGCGCTCATCTCGGCGACCGTCGCGGCCGGTGACGGAGCCGACTGGCTCGTGCTCGCGGGATCCCTGCCGCCCGGCGCCCCGGACGACTTCTACGTCGCCGTCGTGGAGGCCGTGCGGTCCGCGCACGGGTCGTCGGCGCCCCGCATCGCCGTGGACACCTCGGGCGAGGCCCTGCGAGCGGTCGTCGAGCGTGCGCGTCCCGATCTCATCAAGCCGAACGAGGACGAGCTCAGCGAGCTGGCGGGCATCGCGCTCGACCCCGAGGCCGGACTCGCCGAGGACGTCCTGCGGATCGCCGGCCACATCGTCCCGCAGCGTTCCGCGTCGGCGCTGATCACCCTGGGAGCGCACGGCGCCGTCTACGTCGACGCCGAGGGCGCCTGGCTCGGCACGCCGCCGCCGATCAGCGTCGCGAGCACCGTGGGCGCCGGCGACAGCTCGCTCGCAGGATTCCTCATCGGGGACGCCGAGCGCCTCGCCGCACCGCAGCGCCTGGAGCGCAGCATCCGCTACGGAGCCGCCGCCGCCTCGCTGCCGGGGACCCAGCCCCCGCATCCGGAGGATCTGCCCACCGGTCCCGTTCCCCTCACCCGTCTCGTCTGAACCGCAACACCAACGGAGGTATCCAATGTCCACCATCACGCCGGGGCTCGTCAGCCTCGACACACCGCTCGGCGGCGACAAAGCCGCTGTCATCAAGGCGCTCGCCCAGCGCGTCGTCGCCGAAGGCCGCGCGACCGACGCCGACGGCCTGTTCGCCGACGCCTGGGCGCGCGAGGAGAAGGATGAGACCGGTCTGCCCGGCGGCATCGCGATCCCGCACGCGAAGAGCGCGGCCGTCACCGAGGCGTCGCTCGCGTTCGCCCGACTGAAGCCGGGAGTCGACTTCGGCGCGGCCGACGGGCCGGCGGACCTCGTATTCCTCATCGCCGCTCCGGAGGGCGCGGCGGAGGAGCACCTGGCCGTGCTGTCCAAGCTCGCGCGCAGCCTCATGCAGGAGGACTTCACCGGCGGCCTGCGTGCCGCGACGAGCGACGACGACGTGGTCTCGATCGTCCGCCAGGCCATCGGCGAGGAGGAGGCCGCGCCCGCCGCTGCTACTCCGGCCGCGTCGGCGGCCGCGGACGCCGCGGGCGGCTCGCTCACCGTCGACGGTCGCCCCGCGCGCATCGTCGCCGTCACCTCGTGCGCCACCGGCATCGCCCACACGTTCATGGCCGCCGACGCGCTCACCGCCGCAGGCAAGAAGGCGGGCATCGACTTCGCCGTCGAGCCGCAGGGATCCAGCGGCTACAAGGCGCTGCCCGGCGACGTCATCGAGGCCGCCGACGCCGTCATCTTCGCCACCGACGTCGACGTGCGCGAGGTCGGCCGCTTCGCCGGCAAGCCCGTCGTGCGCTCGGGTGTCAAGCGCGGCATCGAGCAGCCCGGAGAGCTCATCGACGAGGCGGTCGCCGCGGCGAACAACCCGTCGGCCACGCGCGTCACCGCGGCGGCCGCCGCGGCGGCCGCGACCTCGAACGAGAAGATCGGATGGGGTGCGCGCATCCAGCGCATCCTGCTCACCGGTGTGAGCTACATGATCCCGTTCGTCGCCGGCGGCGGTCTGCTCATCGCCCTCGGGTTCCTGCTCGGCGGCTACAACGTCACCGACGAGGCCGGCAGCGTCATCGTCCAGAACTCGCTGTGGGATCTGCCCGCAGGGGGCATCGGCCAGTACCTCGGCTCCGTCGCGTTCATGATCGGTGCGACGTCGATGGGCTTCCTCGTCTCGGCGCTCGCCGGCTACATCGCCTTCGCGATCGCCGACCGCCCGGGCATCGCCCCCGGCTTCGTCGCCGGCGCCGTGGCGGTGCTCATGAACGCCGGCTTCATCGGCGGCATCATCGGTGGTCTGCTCGCCGGGTTCGTGGCCTGGTGGCTCGGAAACCTCTCGGCACCGCGCTGGCTGCGCGGCCTCATGCCGGTGGTGATCATCCCGCTGGTCGGGTCCATCGTCGCGTCCGGTCTGATGATCCTGATCCTGGGCCGCCCGATCGCAACGCTCATGCAGTGGCTCACCGACTGGCTGAACGGTCTCTCGGGCACGTACGCCGTGCTGCTGGGCATCGTGCTCGGCCTCATGATGTGCTTCGACCTGGGTGGTCCGGTCAACAAGGTCGCGTACGCCTTCGCGGTCGCCGGCCTCGGCGGCGCCGTGCAGGGCGACATCAACACGCAGATCATGGCGACGGTGATGGCCGCCGGCATGGTGCCGCCGCTGGGAATGGCGCTCGCCTCGACGGTGCTCGCCCGCAACGTCTTCACTCCGGTCGAGCGCGAGAACGGCAAAGCGGCCTGGCTGCTGGGTGCGGCGTTCATCTCGGAGGGTGCGATCCCGTTCGCGGCGGCCGACCCGCTCCGCGTCATCCCCGCCACGATGGCGGGCGGCGCCGTGACCGGCGCCCTGAGCATGGCGTTCGGCGTCGGTTCGCTCGCACCCCACGGCGGTATCTTCGTCTTCTTCGCGATCGAGCCGATCTGGGGCTTCCTCGTGGCCCTCGCAGCAGGTACCGTCGTGACCGCCCTGGTCGTGGTGGCTCTCAAGCGCTTCGTCGGTCGCAAGGAGCTCGAGCAGGCCGAGGCGCCGATGCAGGCGGCCGTCGCCGCCTGACCGGCGGCGCGTGAACAACCGACGACGATCAAGGAGAGAACATGGCAGAACGCAAGGCCACCATCGCGAGCAGCTCGGGGCTGCACGCCCGTCCCGCGAAGCTCTTCGTGCAGGCCGTGCAATCCAAGCCGGTGCCCGTGACGATCGCCGTCGAGGGCGGCGCAGACCTCAACGCCGGGAGCATCCTCTCGCTCATGGGTCTGGGTGCCTCGCAGGGGTCCGTGGTCACGCTGAAGGCCGAGGGCGACGGTGCCGAGCAGGCACTCGACGAACTCGTGGTCCTGCTCGAGACGGATCTCGACGCCGAATGACCGATTGAGGTCACCAGACGGATGCCGCGGCCTGAGGGTCGCGGCATCCGTCTTTCCCGGTCGTGTTCACAGGTCGGTGGAATCGCCCGGGTCGAGCTCGAGGAACTCTCCGCCGCCCTGCTCGACCGCCCACTTCAGCCGGGAGCGGTGCATGCCGCGGCCGGCCACCGAGAGCGTCATGTCGTGCGTGCCGAACGCCTGCTGCGGCGCGACGGCGAGGACGAAGTCCATGGCCTCGCCGATCTTGAGCCACGGCGCCCCCAGGGGTGCCGCGAGGAGGCGGACCGACGCGTCCTCGGGAACGGCGTAGGAGTCGCCGGGATAGTAGAACTCGTCGTTGACGAGCACCCCGACGTTGTCGACGATCGGCACGGACGAGTGGATCTCGTTGTGGCGGCCGCCGTGGAACGACAGCCGGAAGGGGCCGACCTGCACCGTGTCGCCGGCGCCGACCTCCGTGACCGCGAAGCGGTCGGCAGCGACGACGACACCGTGCGGTCCGAAGATCGGAGCGCGGGGGAATGCCCGGAGGATGCGGTCGAGATGCTCGGGCGTCCAATGATCGGGATGCTCGTGGGTCAGCACGATCCCCACGACGTTCTCGAGGTCGCCCAGAGGCGCGGTGAAGTTCCCGGGGTCGATGACGAGGGTCTTCCCGGCTTCGACGAGGGTCAACGTGGCGTGCTCGAACTTCGTGACTCGCATGGGATGAGTCAACCGGCTCGGCCTTCGCCGCGGCAAGCGCCAGGGCATCTCCGGGGTCGATTTGGCCGGCGCGCGTGCGCCGTGGCATAATCGAACGGTTGTCTTCCGGCCCCATCGTATAGCGGCCTAGTACGCCGCCCTCTCACGGCGGTAACGCGGGTTCGAATCCCGCTGGGGTCACCACCGGAAGATTCTGCGGAAGCAGTTCCGCGGATCCGACGGCTGACGACGGCCCCATCGTATAGCGGCCTAGTACGCCGCCCTCTCACGGCGGTAACGCGGGTTCGAATCCCGCTGGGGTCACCACAGAGCGAGAGCCGGTCCGAACGGACCGGCTCTCGCCGTCTTCGCGGGCGCGCAGCGTCAGTTCGCGACCCCTCCGCACAGCACCGGGACGGTGGCCTCCAGCGGGATCCCGGCGCCCAGCGACGACGCGCGGGCCGCGAACGGGTCCGCCGCGTTGAAGGCGTAGGCGCCGTTCCCGTCGACGTCGATGCCGTGGACGACGACCTGCACCGTGCCGGCGTCGGCGTACCCGGCGGCGCTGTCGAACGTGCGCTGATAGAAGAGGTGGCCGTCGCCGTCCGCCATCGCGAAGCGGTCCAGAGCCAGTGCGCTCGCGGCGGACACGTCTCCGGTGGTCGTGAGCGACGTGAGGATGCCCCCGTAGAACGGGATGCCGTCCACGACGGTCACGACGCCGTCGTCACCGGCCTGGGCGGGACCGGGGCAGCCGGCGTCGAGCGCGTCGCCGGGGACACCGTGCAGGTGCATCGCGTGCGGCAGGTCGGGGGACAGGCCCCAGGCCTCCACGGTGACCTGCAGCTTCCCGTTGGGGAGCGCCTTGACTCTCGTGGTGCCCGTCGCATCGCTCATCGGCACGCTGCCCGGCTGCACCGCGTCGAGGCTGTAGCTGTAGCTCGCGACCCGCGGCGAGGGGTTGTCGTCGTGCGCAGCCGAGGCCGCACCTGCCGAGCCGAGGACCAGCGCGAGCGTCGCCGCGCCGGTGGCTGCGAGCCGGGTGGAGGTCTTCATCATGATCTGCTCCGATTCTCTCGGCGCCGCGTCGACGACGGTCGTCGATGCGATGTGCGCCATCGGTTCTTCGGAGCCGGGGACGGATCGGATGGGAGCGTCAGTCCTCGATCGGTCCCGTCCGGCGGTCGCGGCGGCGTCGAACGAGCAGCACGACCGCCCACACGAGCCCGCCGACGACCACCGCCACGGCCAGCCACGGCAGCAGGAAGCCGACTGCGATGACGATGCCGTTGAGGGTCGCGACCAGTCCGTTCCACCCGGCGGCGATGCCGTCGGTGAATCCGGCCGGGTCGGCTTCGACGGGCTCGAACGCCTGCGTGAGCGAGACGCTCAGGCTCGACATCGACACTCGGCTCTCGATCATCTCCAGCTGCTGCTGGTAGGACTCCAGCGTCGCCTGGCGCTCCGACAGCGCGCTCTCGGCGGCGATGAGGTCGCTGAGGTCGCCGGCCTGGCTCATCAGCTCGGTGAGCCGATCCACCGAGGCCTGGGCGGCCTCGATGCGGGCCTGCAGATCGATCGTCTGGTCGGTGACGTCCTGACGGCTGATGCTCGACGCCGTCACCTCGCCGACGTCGCCGAGCTCGTCGATCACGGCCGAGAGCTCGTCCGAGGGGACGCGAACGGTCACCCATGCGCCGTAGGGCATGTACTCGTACGACGTGTACGCGTCCTCGGCGATGCCCTCGTCGATCGCGCCCGACGAGCGCTGCTGCGCGGTGTCGACGTTCATCGACTCGACGTAGCCGCCGTGGGCCGTCGCGGAGTCTCCGATCTCGCGCGCCGCGACGGCGATGTCGTCGACGACGACCGTCGCCGCGGCGGACGTGATGATCGCCCGGTCGGCTGTCGCGCCATCCCCTGCGATCGTCTCGGGAGCGGCCTCGTCCGCGGCGATCGCGGACTCCTGGCTCATGCCGCCCATGTCGGCGTCCTCGACCACGGCGCTGTCGGGAGCCGTCGCCGCGTCGATGCTCGACCCGGACGACCCGACGATCGTGCCCACGCCCGGTGCGATGATCGCGGCGACCGCGATGACCGCCGCGGCAGCGCCGCCGGCGATCCAGTACGTGCGACGGCGCGCGGTGCGTGCGCGGCCGGTCGCCCGCTCGCGGGCGATCCCGGCGAAGATCTCGCCCTCCATCGCCTCGATGCGGTCCTCACCCAGCTCGGGCAGGTCCCGTTCGGCGCCGGTGTGCGGGTCGGTGCTCATGTCGTCTCCTTGGCGGTGGTCCGCAGACGCGTGCGGATGCGCGAGAGACGGTTGCGGACGGTCCCGTGCGGGACGCCGAGCTGCTCGGCCGCCGCGCCGTAGGCGTAGCCCTCTGCCGCGCACAGACGGAAGATGTCGCGATCCAGCGGCGTCATCCGTCCGACCTCCTCGAGGATGCGCTCCACGAGCAGACGGTCCACGACCTGGCTCTCGACGTCGACCGTCGCCGGGACCGACTCGTCGGCCTCGCCGGCGGTGTTCTCGCGATCGCGCCGTTGCCGGCGGATGCGGTTCGCCGCCTGGAACCGGCAGATCGTGACCAGCCACGGCAGCAGCGAATCCCCCTCCAGCGTCAGGTCCGGCAGCTTGCGCCACGCGGCCAGGAACGTCTCCTGGGTCACGTCCTCGGCATCGGCGGGGGTGCCCACCAGGCCGTGCGCCAGCCAGTACACCGGCCGGGCGTAGGCCCGGTACAGCGAGCGGAAGGCGTGCTCGCTCCCGCCGGCGGCGAGGGCCGCGAGCTCCCTGTCGTCGATCGGTTCGTCGGTCATCCTCGTCCCCGGCTCACGTGCGCGCCCGTCGGCGGGTCGCCGTCCGGCCCATTGTCTCTCACCCTGCCAGTGTCGCCGCGCGGCGGATCGTCTCACATCGCCGGCGAATCGGCCGGCACACGTCGGCGGGGTATCCTGATCACCGCGAGAGGGAGTATCCCGACCTCGCGCGTCCGTCACCACGAGCAGCGTCGAAGCGGCTCCGGGCGCGCGCCGCATCCGAGCGGGGGAGAGACTTTCGGCGTCCGTCCTCCCTTCGAAAGGCTCACATGGGCTTCGAGATCCCCGTCTGGTTCGAGATCAGCGCGCTGGTCGTGCTGAGCCTCGTCCTCATCGCCGATCTGCTCCTGATCCTGAAGCGCCCGCACATCCCGTCGATGAAGGAGGCGAGCCTGTGGGTCGTCTTCTACGTCGGGCTCGCGCTGGTGTTCGCGGTCGTCATGCTGATGGTGACGGGAAGCCACGACGCGATGGGGCAGTTCATCGCCGGCTGGCTCACCGAGTACAGCCTCTCGGTGGACAACCTCTTCGTCTTCGTCCTGCTCATGAGCCAGTTCGCCGTGCCTCGGCGCTACCAGCAGGAGGTGCTGATGGTGGGCATCATCATCGCGCTCATCCTGCGCGCCATCTTCATCCTGCTGGGTGCCGCGCTCATCGAGAACTTCAGCTGGATCTTCTACATCTTCGGGCTGTTCCTGGTCTACACCGCGTGGCGCCAGGCGTTCCCCGGCTCGCACGAGGACGACGCGCAGAAGGAGACCGGCATCGTCCGGTTCCTCCGCCGCTTCATCGACATCAGCGACGAGTACGACGGGGCGAAGCTGCGCACCGTCGTGAACGGCAAGAGGATCTTCACCCCGATGATCCTGGTGTTCATCGCCATCGGATTCACCGATCTCATCTTCGCGATCGACTCGATCCCGGCCATCTTCGGCATCACGCAGAGCCCGTTCATCGTCTTCACCGCGAACCTGTTCGCCCTCATGGGCCTGCGCCAGCTGTACTTCCTGCTCGGGGGGCTCCTCGACAAGCTCAAGTACCTGCACTACGGCATCGCGTTCATCCTCGCCTTCATCGGCGTGAAGCTGTTCCTCCATGCCCTGCATGTCAACGAGCTTCCCTTCATCAACGGCGGCGAGCACGTCGACTGGGCGCCCGAGATCAGCACGTGGGTGTCGCTCGGCGTGATCGTGGCGGCGATGCTCGTGGCGACCGTCGCCAGCCTCGCCTCGACCCGGCGCCCGCACCTGTCGGCGGGCCCCGACGCGGGCTCGCTGCCCGACGGGTCGGGGGGCACCGAGGCCGAGCGCGCAGCGGCGGAGGTCGCCGACCGCAAGGGCACTCCGCCCACGGTCGACCCCGGCGCGGGCGGCGACGAGCGCTGACGCGCGACGTCATGCCCGGATGGGGGCCGCCGGGCGGGTGATACCCTAACGACGTGCGGATCGCTCGCCTTCTCCTTAGCGGCCGCGACGAGTCCTAGTTCCCAGGCCTCACTCGTCGCGGAGATCGTCGCGGGCTTGATCCCCCTTCCCAGGAGAAACGACCGAGTATGAACAGCACGTCCAACGACGCATCCGTCATCCCCGACCGCCCGCGCACCCTCGCCGAGAAGGTGTGGGACGACCACCTGGTGGTCAAGGGCGAGGACGGCCAGCCCGACCTGATCTACATCGACCTGCACCTCGTGCACGAGGTCACCAGCCCCCAGGCGTTCGACGGGCTGCGGGCGGACGGTCGTCAGGTGCGGCGCCTCGAGCACACCATCGCCACCGAGGACCACAACACCCCGACGCTGGACATCCACCTGCCGATCGCGGATCCGACCAGCCGGACCCAGATCGACACGCTGCGGCGCAACGCCGAGGAGTTCGGCGTCCGGCTGCACTCGCTCGGGGACAAGGAGCAGGGGATCGTCCACGTCGTGGGCCCGCAGCTGGGCCTCACGATGCCCGGGATCACCGTCGTGTGCGGCGACTCGCACACCTCGACCCACGGAGCCTTCGGCGCGATGGCCTTCGGCATCGGAACGAGCGAGGTCGAGCACGTGCTGGCGACCCAGACGCTGCCGCTGAAGCCCTTCAAGACCATGGCCATCACGGTCGAGGGCGAGCTGAAGCCGGGCGTGACGGCGAAGGACGTCATCCTGGCCGTCATCGCCGAGATCGGCACGAACGGCGGGCAGGGCTACGTGCTCGAATACCGCGGCAGCGCCATCCGCGCCCTCTCGATGGAGGGGCGCATGACGATGTGCAACATGTCGATCGAGGCGGGCGCCCGTGCCGGGATGGTGGCGCCCGACGAGACGACCTTCGCCTATCTCGAGGGCCGCGATCACGCGCCGAAGGGCGACGACTGGGACGAGGCCGTCGCCTACTGGCGGACGCTGCCCAGCGACGAGGGTGCCGTCTACGACGCCGAGGTGTTCATCGACGCCGGCGACCTGGAGCCTTTCGTGACGTGGGGCACGAACCCCGGCCAGGGCGTGTCGCTGAGCGACGTCGTGCCCTCGCCGGAGGACTTCGCCGACCCCAACGAGCGTGCCGCCGCCGAGCGGGCTCTGGAGTACATGGACCTCGAGGCGGGAACGCCGCTGAAGGAGGTCCCCGTCGACGCCGTGTTCATGGGCTCGTGCACGAACAGCCGCATCGAGGACCTGCGCGCATTCGCGTCGGTCATCCGCGGCCGGACGAAGGCCGACGGCGTGCGCGTCATGGTGGTCCCGGGGTCCGCGCGCGTTCGGCTGGAGGCCGAGGCCGAGGGCCTCGACAAGATCATCGAGGCCTTCGGCGCCGAGTGGCGCTTCGCGGGATGCTCGATGTGCCTGGGCATGAACCCCGATCAGCTCGCACCGGGCGAGCGGTGCGCCTCGACGTCGAACCGCAACTTCGAGGGGCGTCAGGGCAAGGGCGGGCGCACGCACCTGGTGTCGCCGCTGGTGGCGGCGGCCACGGCGGTCCGCGGCACGCTGTCGAGCCCGAGCGACCTGGAGCCGGCGCCCGAGCCGGCCGCGACGACCGGGGCGGAGGCCTGACATGGAGAAGTTCACCACGCACACCGGAATCGCGGCGCCGCTGAAGCGCTCGGCGGTCGACACCGACCAGATCATCCCCGCCGTGCACCTCAAGCGCGTCACGAAGACGGGATTCCACGACGCCCTGTTCGACAACTGGCGCCAGGATCCCGACTTCGTCCTCAACCAGCCGGCCTACGAGAAGGCGAGCATCCTCGTCGCGGGCCCGGACTTCGGCACGGGCTCCAGCCGCGAGCACGCCGTGTGGGCGCTGCGCGACTACGGCTTCAAGGTCGTGCTGAGCACGCGGTTCGCCGACATCTTCCGCGGGAACGCCGGCAAGCAGGGCCTCGTCACGGGCGTGATCGGTCAGGCCGACCTCGAGAAGATCTGGGCGGCGCTGGACGCCGAGCCCGGCACCCTGATGACGGTCGACCTCGAGTCGCGCACCGCCGCCGTCGGCGATATCCGGGTGGGTTTCGAGATCGACGATTACACTAGGTGGCGGCTTCTCGAAGGGCTCGACGACATCGGGCTCACGCTGCGCAACGAAGACAAGATCGCGCAGTTCGAGGCTCGCCGCGAGGCATGGCGGCCGCGGACGACACCCGTCCGCTAAGCCAGCAGTCCGGCCACAACCCCGGCCGGGCGGTGTTCGCCACCCTCGATGACACAAGTGAGGTCCACCGGATGAAGTCGCTTCTCAGCGCCAGCACCGACGACAAGGCAGAGCCGGACATGTCCGCTGAGACGCTCCGCATCCGCGGCGGACGGCCGCTGACCGGCCGCGTCGAGGTCAAGGGCGCGAAGAACCTCGCCACCAAGGCGATGGTCGCCGCCCTCCTGGGCGAGACGCCCAGCATCCTGCGCGATGTCCCCGGCATCAGCGACGTCAACGTCGTCCGCTCGCTGCTGGACGTCCACGGCGTGACGGTCGAGGACGGCGACGAGCCCGGCTCGCTGCGGCTGGATCCCAGCGGCGCCGTCACCGCCCACTTCGAGGAGATCGACGCGCACGCGGGCGCCTCGCGCATCCCGATCCTGTTCTGCGGTCCGCTGCTGCACCTGCTCGGCGAGGCGCTGATCCCGGATCTCGGCGGATGCCGCATCGGGGACCGTCCCATCAACTTCCACATGGATGCGCTGCGCGCCTTCGGCGCGATCGTCGACAAGAGCTACGAGGGCATCCGCATCACGGCACCCGATGGGCTGACCGGTGCGGACATCGAGCTTCCCTACCCGAGCGTCGGGGCCACCGAGCAGGTCCTGCTCACGGCGGTCAAGGCCAAGGGCGTCACCGAGCTGCGCAACGCCGCGATCGAGCCCGAGATCATGGACCTGATCGCCCTCCTGCAGAAGATGGGCGCGATCATCTCCTACGAGCCGAATCGCGTCATCCTCATCGAGGGCGTCGACGAGCTGCGCGGCTACGACCACCGCTGCATCTTCGACCGCAACGAGGCCGCGTCGTGGGCGTGCGCGGCGCTGGCCACCGACGGCGACATCTTCGTCGGCGGCGCCCGCCAGCAGGAGATGCTGACCTTCCTCAACGTCTTCCGCAAGGCCGGCGGCTGGTTCGACGTCCGTGAGGACGGCATCCAGTTCCGCCGCGGCGGGCCGCTGAAGCCGGTCGTGGTCGAGACCGATGTGCACCCCGGCTTCATGACCGACTGGCAGCAGCCGCTCATCGTCGCGCTCACGCAGGCCGAGGGCACGTCCGTCGTGCACGAGACGGTGTACGAGAACCGGCTGGGCTTCACCCGGGCGCTGGTGCAGATGGGCGCCGACATCGTCGTGCACCCCGACGGCATCGACAGTCCGGATCGTCGAGTGCCCCGGCGCGCGCTCGAGCAGGCCGCGGTCATCAACGGTCCGACCCCGCTCCACGGGGCCGACGTCGAGGTGCCCGACCTGCGCGGCGGATACAGCTACGTCATCGCGGCCCTCGCGGCCGAGGGCGAGTCGATCGTCAGCAACGTCGGGATCATCCGCCGCGGGTACGAGAAGTTCTTCACGAAGCTCGACGCGCTCGGCGCCGACTTCGACGTCATCGGGTGAGTCCTGTGGCGACACCCCGCCTGCGCGCGTCTCGCGAGAAGACGCGCCCCAGCATCTTCTGGCCGCTCGCGGTCATCGTCATCCCGCTGATGAGCATCGTGGCCAAGCTCGAGATCAGCGGCGCGGAGAAGCTCCCCCGCGAGGGTGCGTTCGTCCTCGCTCCCAACCACGCCAGCGAGCTGGACCCTGTCCTCGTCGCGTGGGCGGTGTGGCGCATGGGCCGCGCTCCGCGATTCATGGCGAAGGAGAGCCTGTTCCGCATCCCGGTCCTGGGATGGGTGCTGCGGGCGTCCGGCATGATCCCCGTGGCCCGCGCGAGTTCGGCGAGCGCGGCGAAGCAGACCATGGCCGCGGCCACCGAGCTCACCGAGCACGGGCGGGGCGTCATCGTCTACCCGGAGGGCTCGCTCACGCGCGACCCGGAGCTGTGGCCCATGCGCGGCAAGACGGGAGCCGTCCGACTGGCTCTGGCCGGCGACATCCCGGTGGTGCCTCTCGCGCACTGGGGAGTCCAGCAGATCCTGCCGCGCTACGGCAAGCTCAGCCTGTGGCCGCCGCGCAAGCGGGTGCGCATCAGCGTGGGCGAACCGGTCGACCTGAGCGAGTTCGCCGACCGCAGGACGCAGCCCGCGGCCCTCGCGGAAGCGACCGAGCGCGTCATGACGGCGATCACGAGCGAGCTCGAGAAGCTGCGCGGCGAACCCGCGCCCCGGACGCGCTGGAACCCGTCCGAGCACGGGCAGAAGGAGACGGGGCGCCTTGAGTCGGAGAAGTGACCGTCCGCGCGTCGCCGTGCTCGGCGCCGGGAGCTGGGGAACCACGTTCGGCAAGATCCTCGCCGACGGGGGCGCCAACGTCGTGATGTGGGCGCGACGTCCCGAACTCGCGCACGAGATCGGCGAGGCCAAGCGCAACAGCCAGTACCTGCCGGGCATCAACCTGCCGCGGGCGATCACGGCCACGCATCACCTCGCCGAGGCCGTCGAGGGCGCCGAGCAGGTCTACCTGTCGATTCCGAGCCAGGCCGTGCGCCAGAACCTCAAGGCCGTGCGCGCGCTCGTGGCCACGACGGACGTTCCGATCGTGTCGCTCATGAAGGGCGTCGAGCGACGCACGGGGCTGCGCATGAGTCAGGTGATCGAGCAGGAGCTGCACTGCGACCCCGCGCGCATCGCCGTGGCGTCCGGCCCCAACCTCGCCCTCGAGATCGCGCGCGAGCAGCCGACGGCCGCGGTCATCTCATCGACGAGCGAGGAGACGGCGGATGCCGTCGCACGCCGAGCCCGCAACCGCTACTTCCGCACCTTCGTGAACACCGACGTCATCGGCACCGAGTTCGGCGGCGTGCTGAAGAACCTGATCGCCGTGGCCATCGGCATCGTCGACGGCGTCGGCTACGGCGAGAACACGAAGGCTTCGATCATCACGCGCGGCCTGGTGGAGATGACCGACTTCGCCGTCGCGCAGGGTGCGCAGTCCGAGACGCTCCAGGGGCTGGCGGGCCTCGGCGACCTCATCGCGACGTGCCAGTCGCCGCTGAGCCGCAACAACACGGCCGGGCGCCTGCTGGGGCAGGGCTACGGCTTCCAGGACGTCGTGAAGCAGATGCAGCAGACCGCCGAGGGGCTCGCGTCCGTCGCGCCCGTGCTCCAGCTGGCCCGAGAGGTCGGCGTCGAGATGCCGATCGTCGAGCAGGTGAAGATGGTGCTCGACGGCACGATGGACCCGCGGGACATCGCGCCCCACCTGACAACCGACGACGACACCCCGAAGGGGGAGAGGACGCAGAATGAACAAGCCGGCGGTGGCGGTGCTCTTTGGCGGTCGCTCGAGCGAGCATTCGATCAGCTCCGCAACCGCGGGCGGGGTGCTGCGGGCGATCGACCGTGACCGGTTCCGCGTCATCCCCGTCGGCATCACCCGCGACGGCGCCTACGTCCTCGAGGACGACGATCCCGAGAAGTTCGCGCTGAACCCCGACCGGCTGCCCGAGGTCGTCGACAACGGCACGCGAGTGGTCTGGCCCGAGTCGACGCTCACGCGTGAGCTGAAGGTCGTCGACGCGTCGGGCGAGCGCTCGCTGGGCGATGTCGACGTGGTGCTGCCGATCCTGCACGGGCGGTTCGGCGAGGACGGCACGATCCAGGGCTTCCTCGAACTGCTCGGCATCCCCTACGCGGGGGCCGGCGTGCTCATGTCGGCGATCGGCATGGACAAGCACACCACCAAGAGCGTGCTGAAGGCGGCGGACGTGCCGGTCGTCCCCTGGGTCACGGTCACGCGCGCCGGTCTCGAGCGCAATCGCGCTCTGTGGGAGCAGCGCATCCGCGCCCTGGGCCTGCCCGTGTTCGTCAAGCCCGCGCGCGCCGGGTCGAGCGTCGGCGTGTCGAAGGTCGCCGACTGGAGCGAGCTGGATGTCGCGCTCGAAGTCGCGTTCGCGGAGGACTCCGCGGTTCTGGTCGAGCAGTCGGTCGTCGGCCGGGAGCTCGAGTGCGGCGTGCTGCAGTCACGGGACGGCGGGCTCCCGCGGGTCAGCCTCGCCGGCGAGATCGTGGTCTCGGGACGCGACTTCTACGACTTCGAGGCGAAGTACCTCGGCGCGGACGGCATCGATCTGGTGTGCCCCGCCGAGCTCGGCGACGGCGAGCTCGGTGAGATGCAGCGGATCGCGGCACGCGCCTTCGAGGCGGTCGGCGGTGAGGGGCTGGCACGAGTGGACTTCTTCTTCACCGGCACGGAGTTCTTCGTCAACGAGGTCAACACGATGCCCGGATTCACACCGATCTCGATGTTTCCGACGTGCTGGATCGCGAGCGGCATGACGTACCCGGAGCTGGTGACCGAGCTGATCGACATGGCGCTGGAGCGCGCCGGGGCCTAGCCCTCTCCGCCGTCCTCGGGCAGTCCCTCCGGATCGGTGCACGCGCCGATCTCGGGCAGCGTCCCGACAGAGACGCTCAGGGTGTCCAGGACCACGTTCGGCGACACGACCTCGTTGTCGAGGTACACCTCGACCGCGGGCGATCGCCCGTAGGTCGTGAGCCGGAAGCGGGGGGACTCGGATTCGTCGACGAGCCAGTCGACGCCGCCGAGCGTGATGCAGCGCAGCGTCGACGGCGCGGGCGGTTCGAGTCCGCACGTCAGCAGCACCGAGGCGGGGTCGCCCCACGCTCCCGTCGCCTGGGCATCGGTCCAGCGACGCGGTTGGCCGTCCACGGCATCCGGCAGGCGGACGATCACGTCGGCGCACGCCGGGTCGTTCGCGTTCGAGGCAGGCTCCATGGGAACCGTCGACGAGCATGCGGCGAGGCCGGCGGTCAGCGCTCCGGCGGATGCGATCGCGATCAGGCGGCGGAGCAGACGGGGCACTCCTCCAGGCTAACCCGCGCGGCGGGACGACTCGGTCGCACTACCGTGGAGAGCGTGACCGGTTCCGATCCAGATCCCACCGTCGGCTCCCTCTCGGAGGGGACGATCCTGCGCAGGATCCTCGAGGTGCTCGGGCCGTCGTCGGCACCGGTGGGCCCGGGTGACGACGCCGCCGTGCTCTCGGTCGCGGACGGGCGCGTCGTCGCCACCACCGACACGCTCGTGCACGGGCCGGACTTCCGGCTGTCATGGTCCAGCGCCTACGACCTGGGCTGGAAGTCCGCCGCGGTGAACCTCGCCGACATCGCCGCGATGGGGGCCCGGCCGGTGGCACTGCTGGTGGCACTGGCGATGCCCGACGACACACGGCTGTCCTTCGTGGAGGGCCTCGCCGACGGGCTGCGCGACGCGTGCACGGCGCTCGCTCCGGGATGCACCGTCGAGGGCGGCGACCTCACGGTCTCGGACACCCTCACCATCGCGGTGACCGCGCTGGGGTCTCTGGACGGGCGCGCACCCGTGCTGCGCTCCGGGGCGCGGACCGGGGACGTCGTCGCGCTCGCCGGCGATCTCGGGCGGGCGGCCCGGGGGCTCGCCGTGCTCTTCGACCGCTTCACGGATGACGCCGGCCGTCCCGTCGCGATCGCGCACGGGCAGCTCTCGGAGACGGATGCGGCAGCCGTCGCGACACAGCTGCGCCCGCATCCGCCCCTGGCCCTGGGGCCCGCGGCGGCCGAGGCGGGAGCGACCGCCATGATGGACGTCTCGGACGGGCTCGCGCTGGACGCCACCAGGATGGCCGACGCCTCGGAGGTCACGATCGACATCGACCGGGATGCCCTGGGCGACGACACCGCGCTCGCGCTCGGCGGCGGTGAGGACCACGGGCTGCTGGCGACGTTCCCGGCCTCGCGCGCGCTGCCCCACGGCTTCCGCGAGATCGGGCGCGTCCGCCCTCGCGCGCAGGCGCCGGTCACGGTGGACGGCGAGCCGGTCCTGGGCCGGGCCGGCTGGGACCCGTACCGGGACTGGGACGCCGGACGCGGCTGACCCTCAGTCGGCCTCGGCCCACCACAGCGTCGTGTCGCCGTAGCGCTTGGAGCGGAGCGGCGTCAGGCCCGCCGGGAGGGCCGGCTCCGGCGACCGCGCGCCGCGCTCGATGACGACGAGGGCGGCGGCGGCCAGGTGCGGAGCGAGCAGCGACAGCGTCGCGGCGAGCTCGGTCTCGCCGACGTCGTAGGGAGGATCGAGGAACACCAGGTCGAACGGACCCGCAGCGGTGCGCAGGAAGGCGTCGGCCGCCGTGCGGTGCACGCGTGCGGGTCGACCCGCGGCGGCACCGACCTTGCGGGCGTTGCGCTCGGCGACCGAGGCCGCTCGCGGGGCTTTCTCGACGAGGTCCGCACTGGCCGCGCCGCGGCTGAGCGCCTCGAGCCCCAGGGCGCCCGAGCCCGCGTAGAGGTCGAGGACGGCGGCGTCCGCGATGGCATCGGCCGACTCGAGCGAACCGAACAGGGATTCGCGGACCCGGTCGCTCGTGGGACGCGTGCCGCTGCCGGGAACGTCGAGGGTGAGCGAGCCTGCGGAGCCGCCGATGATGCGCGTCACACGCTCACGATAGTCCGGCCGACGTCGCATCCGGCGCCTCGTCGCGCAGGCGCGGCTCGGTGCGCAGGTGCGGGCGCAGGCCGGACTTGTCGGCGTAGAACGCGCGGATGCGATCCATGTCCGCCGCGACGTCGCCCGTCAGCTCGATCGTGGGGCCGAGGCCGGTGGTCATGGTGGTGCGGTCGACGTAGCCCAGCGTGACCGGCATCCCGGTGTCCCGCGCGATCCGGTAGAACCCCGACTTCCAGTGGCTGCCGCTGCCGCGCGTGCCCTCGGGCGTGACCACCAGCCCGAAGACCTCGCCGTCGTGGACGCGCCCGACGACGTCCGCCACGACCCCGCGCGGGTCGCGTCGGTCGACCGGGATGCCGCCCAGAGCGCGCATCACGGGGCCCCGCCAGCCGCGGAACAGAGAATCCTTGCCCAGCCAGCGAACGTCGATCCCCAGCCGCCACGCGATGGCGAGCATGAGCACGAAGTCCCAGTTCGAGGTGTGCGGCGCGCCGATGAGGACGGTCGGGCGCGTGGGGGCGGGCTCGGTCGTCAGGGTCCAGCGGCTGAACATCCAGTAGACGCGGGCGAGGAGGGATCGGATCACCCCTCCACCGTAGGCGGGCCCGCTGTGCGTCCGCCCCACGGCCCCGCGTCCGCGGCGATGCCTAGACTCGTGTCATGGCGTCGTTCACCCTCGATTCCCGCCTCGACGGCGCGGTCGGCGGCAAGACGGCGGCCGCTCTCGAGCGTGCGTTCGGCCTGCGGACGGTGGGGGAGCTGCTCTCCCACTACCCGCGTCGCTATGCGCGCCGCGGTGAACTGACCTCCATCGTGTCGCTGCCGGTAGGGGAGGCTGTCACCATCGTCGCCGATGTGCGACGCGTCAACGAGCGCCGGATGCAGAACCGCAAGGGGACCCTCCTCGAGGTGCTCATCGGCGACGGTCACGGAGAGCTGTCGCTCACCTTCTTCAACCAGTCGTGGCGCGCCAAGGATCTGCGCCCGGGGCGTCGGGGGATCTTCGCCGGCAAGGTGGGGGAGTACCGCGGTGCGAAGCAGCTCGCGCACCCCGACTACGAGCTGTTCGACGACGAGCTCGAGGCGCAGGTGAACGCGGCGAGCTACGCGACGGTGCCCATCCCGATCTACCCGGCGACGTCGACGATCGCGAGCTGGCAGATCGCCAAGATCGTCGATCTCGTGCTCGACGGCCTGGGGGAGGTGCCCGACCCGCTTCCCGACGACCTGCGGGCACGAGAGGGACTGCTCGACGCACGCACCGCGATCGAGCGCATCCATCGGCCCGAGGGGCTCGATCAGGTCGAGCCGGCGCGGGCGACGCTCCGCATGCACGAGGCGTTCCTCCTCCAGACGGCGCTTCTGCAGCAGCGCGCATTCGTGCGTGCGCTCTCGGCGACCTCGCGTCCGCCCGGCGGGCTTCTCGAGCGCTTCGACGCCGCGCTGCCGTTCTCGCGCACCCCCGATCAGCGATCGGTGGGCGACCAGATCGAACGCGACCTGCAGGGCGATTGGCCGATGAACCGCCTCGTGCAGGGCGAGGTCGGCTCGGGGAAGACCCTCGTCGCGCTGCGGGCGATGCTCCAGGTCGCGCAGAGCGGTGGCCAGTCCGCACTCATCGCGCCGACCGAGGTGCTCGCGGCGCAGCATCTGCGCTCCATCGTGCGCATGCTCGGGCCCGAGCTGGCACCCGAGCTCATGCCGACGCTGCTGACCGGGCAGCTCCCTGCGGCCGAGAGACGTCGATCGGCCCTGCGTGCGGCGTCCGGGCAATCGCGCATCGTGATCGGAACCCATGCCCTCCTCAGCGAGTCGACGACGTTCGCAGACCTCGGTCTCGTCGTCGTCGACGAGCAGCACCGGTTCGGGGTCGAGCAGCGCGAACAGCTGCGGTCCAAGGGGGCGTCGCCGCACGCGCTCGTGCTGACCGCGACGCCCATCCCGCGCACGGTGGCGATGACCGTCTTCGGCGATCTCGACGTCTCGACGATCCGCACCCTCCCCGCCGGCCGAGCGGGGATCCAGACGCATGTGGCGCCTCTCGCCGAGAAGCCGGCCTGGTTCGCGCGCGTGTGGGATCGCATCGCCGAAGAGATCGCCGACGGCCGACAGGCCTTCGTGGTCTGTCCCGCCATCGACTCCGAGGCGCTCAGCCGCGACGACACCGACGACGATCTCGTCGAGCCCGGCGACGGCCGGCGCACGCGCTGGGGTGTCGTGCAGGTGGCCGACCTGCTGTCGCGCCATCCGGCGTTCGACGGCATCCGCGTCGAGATCCTGCACGGCAAGATGCCGGGCGAGCAGAAGGACGCCGTGATGCAGGCCTTCTCGCGCGGCGATGTGGATGTGCTGGTGGCGACGACGGTGATCGAGGTCGGCGTCGATGTGCCGAACGCGTCCACGATGGTGATCCTCGAGGCCGACCGGTTCGGAGTGTCCCAGCTGCATCAGCTGCGCGGGCGCGTCGGGCGGGGATCCTTCGCCGGACTGTGCCTGCTCGTCACCGAGGCCGAAGCCGGCTCGCTCGCCCGAGCGCGCGTGGACGCCGTGGCCGAGACCGCCGACGGCTTCGCGCTGGCCGAGCGCGACCTCGAGCTGCGCGGCGAAGGCGACGTCCTCGGCGACGCGCAGTCGGGCGCGCGCTCCTCGCTGCGTCTGCTGCGGGTCGTCACGGACGCCGACATCATCGCCCGGGCCCGCGTCGCGGCCGAGTCGGTGCTCGGGGAAGATCCCGCGCTGATGCGACACACCGCGCTCGCCGCCGCGCTCGAGAGGCGCGTCGGCATGCAGGAGCGCGCGGCCCTGGCCAAGACCTGAATCGGTCCGCGGGAGTACCGATAGGCTGGCCGGGTGAACCCACGGATCGCCGTCGTCCCCGGATCCTTCGACCCGCCGACCCTCGGGCACCTGGACGTCATCCAGCGCGCTGCATCGCTCTACGACGAGCTGCACGTGCTGGTCGTGCACAATCCCGACAAGGAGGCGATGCTGCCGATCGCCCAGCGTCTGTCGCTGCTCGAGCAGTCGGTCGCCGACGCCGGCATCGACGGCAACGTCGTGGTCGCGTCGTGGAGCATGGGGCTGCTGGTCGACTACGCGGTGGACGTCGACGCCGGGGTGCTCGTCAAGGGCATCCGATCCCAGGTCGATGTCGCGTACGAGACGCCGATGGCGATCGTGAACCGGCACCTCGCCGGGATCGAGACGGTGTTCCTGCTGCCCGATCCGGCCCACGCGATGGTCTCGAGCTCGCTCGTGCGCCAGGTCGCCGCGCTCGGCGGTGACGTGTCGGCGTTCGTGCCGCCCGCCGTCGCGCGCTTCCTCGACTCCGGTTCCACTGCCGGCTGAGCCGTCGCGGCGCTACGCCGGTACGATGGGGGACCGTGGTCAGGAAGCACATGACGGGTCCGTTCGTCCTCTCCGTCCGAGACATCGAAGGCCGCCCCGGCGACTCCCGCGAGGTGACCCTCGAGGTCCCGGCGCCCGCGAAATGGGGTGAGGGTCTCGTCGTCGTGGAAGAGGGCGAGCCGGTGTCGGTGGACGCCCGGCTCGAGTACGTCCACGAGGGGATCCTCGTCACGGCCGAGATCGACACGACCTACCGCGGCGTGTGCGGGCGGTGCCTGACGGACATCGCCCGGCCCGTCGAAGTCGAGTTTCAGGAGCTTTTCGCGTATCCTGGTTCGGAAGCAACTGACTTCGAGGTTCAAGACGACCACGTGGATCTTGAAACTCCCGTCAGGGATGCGATCGTCCTGTCGCTTCCGTTTCAGCCGGTGTGTCAGCCGGATTGCCTCGGCCTCGATCCGGCCACGGGCGAAAGACTGACCGAGAGCACCGACACGCAGAAGGGCTCGCCCATCGATCCGCGCTGGGCCGCGCTCCAGGACTACACCCCAGACCACGACGACGATGCGCCGCGCACCGACGTCGAGAACACAGAAGAGAGCTAGCCATGGCAGGTAACCCCCCGAAGCGCAAGGTCTCCCGTTCCAACACGCGTTCGCGCCGTGCGCAGTGGAAGGCCGAGGCCCCCGCGCTCGTCAAGACCGTCGAGAACGGCAAGACCGTCTACAGCCGTCCGCACCAGGCGAAGGTCGTCACCGACTCGCAGGGCACCGAGCTGTTCCTCGAGTACAAGGGCCGCAAGGTCGCCGACGTCTGATCCCCGGAAACGGCGGATCGTGACCGAGGTCACATCAGCGGATCGCGCCGGCGTCACGCCCGCGACCGTGCTTCACCTTTCACAGAAGCTCGGGGTCGACATCGACCCCGAGCTTCTGCAGCTCGCGCTCACGCACCGGTCCTGGGCGTACGAGCACGGTCAGGCGCCCCACAACGAGCGCCTCGAGTTCCTCGGCGACTCCGTGCTCGGTCAGGCCGTCACCGTGCGGCTCTACCGGGAGTATCCCGACCTCGATGAGGGCGTGCTGGCCAAGCGCCGAGCAGGCGTCGTGTCGACGGTGGCTCTCGCCGAGATCGCCCGCGGCATCGGCCTGGGCGACTATGTCCGCCTCGGTCGTGGCGAAGAGCTCACGGGCGGCCGGGGCAAGGACTCGATCCTCGCCGACACGATGGAGGCCGTCTTCGGCGCGACGTTCCTGTCCGCCGGACCGGATGCCGCCACGGCGCTCGTGCTGCGCCTGGTCCAGCCGCTGCTGGACGACCCCGAGCGCGTCGGCGCCGCGGTGGACCCCAAGACCACGCTCCAGGAGCTCGTCGCGCATCTGGGCGCGCCGCCGCCCCACTACGAGGTGACGGCGGCCGGGCCCGACCACGACCGCGTGTTCACGGCCACCGTCGCGGCGGCGGATGTGAGGACCACGGGTACGGGGACGAGCAAGAAGCAGGCCGAGATGGCCGCGGCATTGGCCGCCTGGCGCGAGCTCAGCGGGCGTGCCTGAGCTTCCCGAGGTCGAGGTCGTCCGCGTCGGCCTCGAACCGGCGGTCGCGGGTGCACGGGTGTCCGATGTCGAGGTCCTCGACGAGCGCGCGCTGACCCGGCACACCGGGTCAGGCGCCGACTTCGAGGCGGCACTTCGCGGACGGTCGATCTCGGCCGCGGTGCGCCGCGGCAAGTTCCTGTGGCTCCCCCTCGTCGCGCAGGACGATCGGTGGGATGAGGCGGCGGTCGTGGCGCACCTCGGGATGAGCGGTCAGCTGCTGCTGCGCGAGCCCGGTGCGGATCGTGAGCGTCACGAGCGGGTGCGGATCGGCATCGAACATCCCGTTCACGGCGAGCTCGCGGTCGTGTTCGCCGACCAGCGGACCTTCGGCTCGCTGGCGCTGGACGCGCTCGTGCCGACGCCCGATGACGCGGCGGGGGGATTCGGATCCCCCGAGCCGCGCGTGCCCACGCAGGTCGCCCACATCGCCCGCGATCCGCTCGACCCCGCCTTCTCGGAACGCGCGTTCCGCGCGACGCTCGCCCGCAAGGAGTCGGCGATCAAGCGCGTGCTGCTCGACCAGACGGTCGTCAGCGGCGTCGGCAACATCTACGCCGACGAGGCGCTGTGGGCGGCGCGCATCCATCCCGAGACCGTCTCGCGTTCGCTCTCGACCCGCGCGGCGAACCGTCTGCTCGCGGAGGTGCGCGCCGTGCTCGAGAAGGCCCTCGCCGAGGGCGGCACGAGTTTCGACGCCCAGTACGTCAACGTCAACGGGCAGGCGGGGTACTTCGCGCACTCGCTCAACGCGTACGGTCGCACGGGCAGTCCCTGCCCCCGCTGCGGCCGGCCGATCGTGCGCGTGTCGTTCACCAACCGTTCGAGTCACTTCTGCGCGCGGTGCCAGAGGATCCGGTAAATTGTCCGGAGGCGACGGCGCGACCGTCGTCGCCGTCGTCTTGAGGGGGCTCCATGGATTCCGAGAAGCACGGTGCCGACCGCGTCGTCGGCCGACGCACGGTGGCGAAGGCAGCAGCGTGGGCGGTTCCCGTCATCGCCGTGGCCGCGGCCGTGCCCGAGGCGGCGGCGAGCGTCCCGCCCGAGGGCGGAGCGGGCGCGACCGGCAACGTCTCGGTTCAGGGCTCGTGCAACGGCTCGGGCGTCACCGGCACAATCACCGTCAGCATCGGCCCCTTCCCTCTCACAGCCAAGGTGGCGATCACGCTCACCCACTCCGGCGGCGGCTCGTTCACCGCGACCCCGGGCTTCCCGGTCGAGAGCGGCAGCGGCACCGTGGCCGACCCGTACATCGTCGCCGCCCCCGGTGGTCCGTTCGTGGGCGTGATCTCGGTCCACTTCACCCTCGGCACGAACCAGCAGGGCACCGTGAACGCCACCGTGGCCGCGGTGGCGCCGTATTCCGTCGTCGGCGACCTGACGGGGTACATCACGAAGCGCCGCGACGGCAACAGCAGCAACTACAACCAGTGCTCGGCCGGCTGATTCACCCCTCGTCGATCCGCTTCTGCCACGCCCCGGCGTAGGAGGCCGGCACGAACCCGATCGCTTCGTTGACGTCGAGCATGTAGCGGTTCTCCTCGGCGTTGAACGTCGACACGCGCGGCGATCGGGGCGCGACCGAGCGCCAGCGCAGCAGGTTCTCGCACTTGACGAGCATGCCGAGGCGGTGTCCGCGGTGCTCGCGCAGGACGAGGGTCCCGAGTTGCTGCGTCGCCGCGCCCGGGTCCTCCCCGATGGCGAGCTCGGTGTACGCGGCGACGTCCCCGGTGGGGACGTGGATCGCGCACGTGACGCCCACGGTGAGACGCGCGGCCGCGAGCCGGGCTTCCCGGCGATCCACGCGCGCGGCGTCCCAGACCTCCTCGGTGATGTCGAGCCCGCCCATCGGCACATCGGTCGACATCCTCGACAGGGCGTACGCGAATCCGCCCTTGAGCTCGGCCGGGGTCGGGCCCGTCCAGCTCACGGTGCGGTAGGACGGGGCCGAGGCTGCCGCCGCGCGATCCCGCAGCACGGAGAGTCGTCCGGCATCCGCGGCGAGATCGAGGGTGCTGTTGCGCTCGACCTGCTGCAGGCCGTAGCCGTGGTCGAGCATCAGCCGGGTCTGCCGGTCCCCGGCGGGGATCGATCCGCTGCCGGTGGGCGCCGGCAGCCGGGCGCCGGCGGTGTCCGGGCGATGCAGCGTGTAGATCTGGAGCGTCGTGCGGCCGTGTTCCGCGGCGACCCGCTCGACTGCCGCCAGCAGGCGGCCCGCGACGTTCTCGTCCCATCGGGCGGGGTCGACGAACAGATCGAACTCCACCGTGTCCGCGCCCTCCTCGAGCGGCACCGTGGCCGTGGCCGCGCCGATGGCCTGCGGGCCGTCGAGAGCCAGGAAGCCGACGGTGAGGCGGTTCGTCCGGTCGGTCCAGGCGGGGACGATCTCGTGCGCCGTCGTGTCGAAGTGGGAGTGCCCCGAATCGTGCCGGCATGCGGCGTTCCAGAGGCGGGCCAGCTCTCCGAAGGCCTGCAGGTCCGCCGTCTCGAACGCGGCGGGGACCGGGATCGGGGCGATCGTGATGCCGGTCGCGGTGTCGAGCATCACGACAGCACCTTCTTCCAGGCTCCGTTGTACGCGATGGGAGCGAATCCGATCGCCTCGTTGATGGCGAGCATCGGGCGGTTCTCCTCGGCGTTCCAGGTGAGCACACGGGGCGACTCCGGCGCGATGTCACGCCAGCTGATCAGGCCCGCGCACTTCACGAGCATCCCCAGGCGGTGTCCGCGGTGCTCCTTCAGCACGAGCGTGTCCTCCTGGTGCGAGGCGCGCGCGCGGTCCTTTCCGATGACCAGTTCGTTGAAGGCGACGAGCTCGCCCGTCGCGATGTGCTGAGCCGCGGTGACCTGCAGCAGACGTCCGCCGTCGAGGTAGACGGCGTCGTGCCGTGCGACGCGCGCAGCGTCCCAGTCCTCCTCGTCGAAGTCCAGACCGGCGGCGGGCGCATCGGTGACCATGCGCGACTTCATCCACCCGTACGAGCGCACGTGCTCGGCCGGGGTCGGGGGCGACCACTGCACGATGCGGTAGCCGGATGCCAGCGTCTGCGCGTCGTCGAGCAGCCGCTCGACGGTGTCGAAGGAGCCCTGCAGATCGAACGCGCTGTTGCGCTCGATCTGTTCGAGGGCGTAGCCGTGCCGAAGGTAGAACCGCGCCGCGTGGTCGTGCGGGATGTGGCCGAAGCCCGTGGGCGCGCTCAGCTGCGGACCGGGCGCGGCCGGGTGCTCGGCCCACGACTGCAGAACGGTCCGCCCGCGATCGCGCGCGGTGCGCTCGACCAGGTCGTAGGCCGCCGAGCCGATGCCGCGCCCTCCGGCCGCGCTGAGCAGCTCGATGAGCCAGAAGGCGACGGTCGAGTCGTGCTCGAGCGGAAAGTCGAGGCCGATGCGGCCGACGACGTCTCCGCGATCGAGCACGATCCACATGCGGCGCTCGGTGTCGGGCGTCGACGGCAGGTACGGAAGCAGCTCGTCGGCCGCGATGGCGTGATCGTCGTGGCCGGAGATCTCGCGGTACACGGCGTTGCGCACGCGCACCATCTCGAGGTAGTCGCCCGCGTCGGCGGCATCGACGGTTGCGGGGAGGACGAGGGGACGAAGCTCCACGTCGGTGAGGGTGTCAGGCATGTCCTGAAGTCCGATTCGTTCGTGTGGTCGATGGGGGAGGGTCAGGCCTGGGATCGGGGCCCGCCGGCGGCGGGCCCCGTCTCAGTGCAGCGGTGCGCGCAGTGCGAGCGACTGCCAGTGCTGCTCGCGTGCTGCTCGGGCGTCGTGCTGCTCGCGGCTGAGCCGATGGCGTGCGCGGTCGGGCTCGGGCCGCGACCGGGCGCTCCACAGCAGCAGGCGCAGACCGATCGCGAAGGCGAAGCGGTCCAGCGCGGACGGACGGCGGCGGGACGGTCGGTCGGGCAGCTCGCTCGGCAGTGCCGGGCTGCGCTGCGGCGCGATCAGGATGTTCATGATGTCGCTTCCTTGTGGGAGGTGGGTGCCCGGAGCACATGCCGGGCGGTGAGACCGTGCCGCAGCACGGAGAGAGGTGCGAGAGCAGCCCGAGGGGCGCTTCTCAGCGGGGGCACGGGGACGTCACGCCCGGGTGCGGGCAGAGTCCTCCTGTGCGCAGGTCAGATGGCGGTGTGAACGCGGCCGTTCTGACGCACTCCGAAGGAGACGGCCCCCGTCGACGTGACGAACTCGAGCATCGTGGGAACGAGCTTGTGCGCAGTGTGAATGAACATTCGGAGGCCTCCTTTCTCGACTTCGGTTGCGGGAATGAACAATATCCGCGCGGATGACCGGGCGTCAAGCCTTTTCTCAGATTCGGCAGCGGACGGGCGTGTCGCCCGATGCGCCCGAGTGTCGGCCCGCCGTGACGGCGACCGCGGAACACTCGGGTAGCGTAGTGCGGTAATCGATCGGGCGGGGGGCGCGGATATGCACCTGAAGAGCGTGACGCTCAAAGGGTTCAAATCGTTCGCCCAGCCGACCACGTTCGCGCTGGAGCCGGGCGTGACCTGCATCGTCGGACCGAACGGATCGGGCAAGTCCAACGTCGTCGACGCGCTCGCATGGGTGATGGGCGAGCAGGGGGCCAAGACCCTGCGCGGCGGCAAGATGGAGGACGTCATCTTCGCGGGCACCGCGACGCGCGGGCCGCTCGGCCGCGCCGAGGTGCAGCTCACGATCGACAACTCCGACGGCGCGCTGCCGATCGAGTACACCGAGGTCACGATCAGCCGCACTCTGTTCCGCAACGGGGCCAGCGAGTACGCGATCAACGGCGAGGGGTGCCGCCTGCTCGACGTCCAGGAGCTGCTGAGCGATTCCGGGCTGGGGCGCGAGATGCACGTGATCGTCGGCCAGGGTCGCCTCGACGCGGTGCTGCAGGCCACCCCCGAGGACCGGCGGGGCTTCATCGAGGAGGCCGCCGGGATCCTCAAGCACCGACGGCGCAAGGAGAAGACCCTCCGCAAGCTCGAGGCGATGGAGGCCAACCTGACCCGCCTCAGCGATCTCGCCGGCGAGATCCGGCGACAGCTCAAGCCGCTGGGTCGGCAGGCCGAGATCGCACGCGAGGCCGCCACGATCGCCGCCGTCGTGCGCGACGCGAAGGCGCGCCTGTTCGCCGACGAGCTCGTCGCGATGCGCGCTCAGCTCGCCGACTTCACCCGCACCGAACATGAGCGCCACGCCGAGCGCATCGTGCTCGAGGATCAGCTCGAGCAGGTTCGCGCGAACGTCCAGCGCCTCGAGGCCGAGCAGCGATCCGAGGCGGTGGACGAGGCACGTCGCGTCGCCTTCGGCCTCGAGCGGGTGCAGGAGCGGCTGCGTGCGCTGTACACGCTGGCCGGCCAGCGGCTGGCGCTGCTGGGCGAGTCGGCGGCCGATGAGGACGAGTCGCGGCGGGTCACGGTTTCGCAGGCCATGATCGACGACGCGCGCGGTGAGATCGACACGCTCTCCGAGGGTCTGGGCAGCGCGCAGGACGCGGCCGCGGCCGCGGCGCGCGAAGTGATCCGCGCGCGCGCCGAGCTCGACGCGCTCGATGTGGACATCGCCGAGCAGAGCGCGCTCGTGTCCGAGCACGACATGAAGATCACCGCGCTCCGCGGCAGCGCCGAGGCGGCGGCCTCCGCGAAGGCCGCCGTGCACTCGGCCGTCGAGCGGCAGCAGCGCGCCCTCGACGCGGCTCTGGCGCGCCGAGCCGAAGCGGAGGAGACGCTCGCGGGCGTGGACCCCGACCTCGTTCCCGAGAACTCGTCGGCCGAGCACGCCGCAGCCTACGAGCGCGCCCAGCGCGACGCGACCGATGCCGAGACGGCGGTGGGCGACCTGCGCGAGCGTCTGCACGCCGCAGAGCGCGAGGTCGAAGCGCTCACGGCCCAGACTGCGGCGCTCGGGCGCGCCCTCGACGTCAAGAGCGCGGCTTCCGCGCTCATCGCCGACGGCGCGCCGGGAGTGCGCGGCATCGTGTCGGATGCCGTTCAGATCAGGGCCGGGTACGAGCCGGCCGTCGCGGCCGTCCTGGGGTCGCTGGCCGAGGGCGTTCTCGTCGACGAGTGGGACGATGCGGTCGCCCTGGCGGATGCTGCGCGGGACGGCGACCTCGGCGTCGTGGACGTCGTGGTCGCGCACGCGGGCGGGGAGGGCCGGCGCACGGAGACGCCGCGCGGTCTGGTCCCGGCCGTCGACGTCGTGACGGGCCCCGAGGGCGTCCTGCGGGTCCTGCGCGACGTCTTCGTCGCCGAGGACCTCGAGGGGGCACGGGCCGCGGACGACGGACTGGCCGACGCGGGCATCACGATCGTCACTCGCGGCGGCGAGCTGTGGACGCCCTACGGCCTGCGGGCAGGGACCGGATCGTCGCGCTCCCGACTCGAACTCGTCGCGGAGCGCGACGCGGCGGCCGAGCGGCGTGACGAGATCGCGGTCGTGGCCGACAGTCTGCGGGCGGCCCTCGAGGAGCGCACCGCGGCGCTGAAGGAGGCGCGGCAGAGGACCGCGGCGACCTTGGCGACGCTGCGCGAGCACGACGCGGCCCTGGCGGCGCATGCCGAGAAGGTCAATCGCGCCACCGTGCGCCACGAAGCCGCCGTCGCGGAGTGCGAGCGACTGGCGGCCGGTCTCGCGCAGGCGCAGACCGCGGTCGAGGAAGCGGAAGCGGCGGCGCGGTCGGCGGAGGATCAGCTGGCCTCGGCGCTCGAGGCGCCGCGGCCGATCCTCGATGCCTCCGCGCGCGACGGTCTGCTCGAATCACTCGAAGCGGCCCGCGACGGTGAGATGCGCACGCGCCTGGACGTCGAGACGCTGCGCGAGCGCATCCGCGCCGAGGAGGCCCGCGTGGCGCAGCTCGAGCGGCAGCGCGACCGCGAGCGCGAGGCGGCCGCGGAGGCCGCACGCCGCGCCGTGATCCGGAGGGCCCAGCGCGAGATCGCCGAGGGCGTCGTGGCCCAGCTGCCGGCGGTGCTCGATTCGGCCGACCGCTCCGTCTCTCAGGCGCGGCTGGAGCTCGCCGAGGCCGAATCGACGCGCACCGCGGTGACGGCCGAACTCGCCGCACTGCGTGGGCAGGAGAGCGGAGTCCGAGAGCGCCTCGCCGCGCTCACCGAGAGCGTCCACGGGCTCGAGCTGCAGATCCACGAGAAGCGTCTGCATGTGAACGGGCTCCTCGAGCGGTCGCGGTCGGAGCTCGGGCTCGACGAGGACATTCTCATTTCGGAATATGGACCTGACCAGCCGGTTCCCCGCGATGATGCGCCGGCCCGCGAGGACGGGGCGCTCGCGGACGAGCCGGCGACGGTGCCGTACGACCGCGCCGAACAGCGCAGGCGACTGCAGGAGGCCGAACGCAAGCTCGGCCGGCTCGGGCGCGTGAACCCGCTCGCGCTCGAGGAGTTCGCAGCGCTCGAGCAGCGGCACAGCTTCCTCACCGAGCAGCTGTCCGACCTCACGCAGACGCGCAAGGATCTCCTGACGATCATCGGCGAGCTCGACGAGCGCATGCAGTCGATCTTCCTGGCGGCGTTCGAAGACACCCGCGTGGCGTTCGGCGAAGTGTTCCCGATCCTGTTCCCGGGCGGCTCGGGCAGCATCTCGCTGACCGATCCCGAGAACCCGCTGACGACCGGCATCGAGGTGGCGGTGCGCCCGGTGGGCAAGAAGATCGAGCGGCTGTCGCTGCTGTCGGGCGGCGAGCGGTCACTGGCCGCCGTCGCCCTGCTGACGGCGATCTTCAAGGCCCGCCCGAGCCCGTTCTACATCCTCGACGAGGTCGAGGCCGCACTCGACGATGCGAACCTCGGGCGGCTGCTCGGCGTGTTCGAGCAGCTTCGGGAGAGCAGTCAGCTCATCGTCATCACCCACCAGAAGCGGACGATGGAGATCGCCGACGCGCTCTACGGCGTGTCGATGCGGCAGGACGGCGTCTCGGCCGTCGTCGGGCAGCGCGTGCGCGAGCACGCGAGCGCGTGACCGTAGGCTGGAGACATGGCCGAGAACTCCTGGTCCCTGGGGCGCGCGCTGCGCGGCATGTTCGTCAAGCCCACGATCGACGAGACCACGTGGGACGACCTCGAGACCGCTCTGCTGACCGCAGACTTCGGCCCCGACATCGCCGAGCGCATCGTCGACGAGCTCCGCGAGAAGGTCGACCGCTTCCGTACGACCGATCCCCGGGATCTGCAGCGCATGCTCAAGGAGACCCTCGAGGAGCACTTCGCGAAGTTCGACACGACGCTCAAGCTCACCGAGCGCCCGGCGGTGGTGCTGGTCGTCGGCGTCAACGGCGTCGGCAAGACGACCACGATCGGCAAGTTCGCGAAGTTCCTGCAGCGGTACGGTCGCTCGGTCGTCGTCGGCGCGGCGGACACGTTCCGCGCCGCCGCCGTCGATCAGCTCGCGACGTGGGCCCAGCGCGGGGGAGCCGACATCGTCCGCCCCCAGCAGGAGGGTCAGGATCCGGCGTCGGTCGCGTTCCAGACCATCGACCACGCCAAGCGCACCGGCACCGAGATCGTGCTCGTGGACACGGCGGGACGCCTGCACACCAAGGGCGGGCTGATGGACGAGCTGACCAAGATCAGGCGCGTCATCGAGAAGCAGGCGCCGATCAGCGAGGTGCTGCTCGTGCTCGATGCGACCACCGGGCAGAACGGCGTCATGCAGGCCCAGGCGTTCCTCGAGCACGCGGGCGTGACCGGACTGGTCATCACCAAGCTCGACGGGTCGGCGAAGGGCGGATTCGTCCTCGCGGTGCAGGAGAAGACGGGGATCCCCGTCAAGCTCCTCGGGCAGGGCGAAGGCATCGGCGATCTCACCGGCTTCACTCCGCACGTCTTCGCCGCGTCCCTCGTCGACTGACGACGGCGAGTCGGGGTTATGCTCGCGCGGCCGCTCCTGGTTTCATGGGGGCATGGCGATCGAGCACGACTTCTTCGGACTCCTCGAGTCGGGGCCCGACGGATCGATCTTCTGGTCCGAGAACGTGGAGCTGGGAGACCAGACCGTGACGGTGGACCTCACCGCGCCCGACCAGGACGACGTGTCCGAGGCCGCGCTCGACGTCGCCGCAGGTCTCATCTCGGCGCTCGAGGCGATCGACCGCAGCGCCCGCAACGCCATGGTCTCCGAGCTGAGCGACCGCACCAGTGAGGTGACCGAGTACATCCTGCAGCAGCAGGAGCAGCTCGGCGAGGAGCTCGAGGATCTGCTCGTCGACATCTCCGGCGACGTGCACATCGACGTCATCCGCTCGCTTCAGCTCATGAGCATGACGATCCTCGCCGACGAGCACGGCGGGGCCGATCCGTTCGCGGTCCTCGAGTACGCGCTGGATCCGGATGCCACGGACGACGTGCTGCTGGTGAACCTCGACTCCGACGGTGCGGTGCTCTCGGTCACGAGCGCCGACTGAGCCCCTCGGAGGAGCCCGGTCACACAGCCTGCGCGAACCCCCGCTCGACGTGCACGTCCTCGGCGATGTGCGCGAGGTGCGGCGGGATCTCGCGGCCCTTGGCGAGCATCGACTGCGCCCACAGGCGCCCCGCGCGGTAGGACGACCGCACGAGCGGTCCCGCCAGCACGCCGAGGAAGCCGATACGCTCCGCCTCTTCTTTGAAGGCCACGAACTCGTCCGGCTTCACCCAGCGGGCGACGGGCAGGTGGCGAGGCGTCGGGCGCAGGTACTGCGTGATGGTGATGATGTCGGTGCCGGCATCATGCAGATCGTGCAGCGCCTGGACGACCTCTTCGGGCTCCTCGCCCATGCCGAGGATGAGGTTCGACTTCGTGATGAGTCCCGCGTCGCGGGCGCGGGTGAGCACGCCGAGCGAACGGTCGTAGCGGAACGCGGGGCGGATCCGCTTGAAGATCCGCGGCACGGTCTCGACGTTGTGCGCGAACACTTCGGGCCGGCTCTCGAACACGACGTCCAGCAGCGCCGGATCGCCGTTGAAGTCGGTGGCCAGCAGCTCGACCCCGGTGCCGGGATTGAGCGCGTGAACGCGACGCACGGTCTCGCCGTTGAGCCATGCGCCGCCGTCGGGGAGGTCGTCTCGGGCCACGCACGTGATGGTCGCGTAGCGCAGCTGCATCCGCTGCACGCTCTCGGCGACGCGGCGCGGCTCGTCGGTGTCGTAGTCGGCGGGTTTGCCGGTGTCGATCTGGCAGAAGTCGCAGCGGCGCGTGCACTGCGAGCCGCCGATGAGGAACGTCGCCTCGCGGTCCTCCCAGCACTCGTAGATGTTCGGACAGCCGGCCTCCTGGCAGACCGTGTGGAGCTCTTCGGTCTTCACCAGCGAGTGGAGCGCCTGATACTCGGGGCCCATCTTCGCGCGCGTCTTGATCCACTCGGGCTTGCGCTCGATGGGCGTCTGGGCGTTGCGGACCTCGAGGCGCAGCAGCCGCCGCCCGTCGGGTCCGGTGGCCGGCGACTGTCCGGGCGTGGCGCAGCCGGTCATGCCGCGACCCCCGCGTACTCCGTGTCGAACACGCGGGAGATCGTCGCGACGATGTCGCGCGGCGCGATGTCGGCGCCGATGATCTCGCTGATGGTGGTGACGCCGGCGTCGGTGATGCCGCACGGCACGATGCCGCGGAAGCCGGCCAGCGTGTTGTCGCAGTTGACCGCGAACCCGTGCATGGTCACGCCCTTCTCGACCCGGACACCGATCGCGGCAACCTTGTCCTCCGAGAGAGGTCGGCGCACCCACACGCCGCTGCGGCCCTCGACCTGGTAGCCCTCGACCCCGTGCTCGCGCAGGGCGGCGATGAGGAGACGCTCGATGCGGCGCACGTGCGCGACGACATCGACGGGCTCCGCCAGGCGGACGATCGGGTAGCCGACGAGCTGGCCCGGGCCGTGCCACGTGATCTTGCCGCCGCGGTCCACATCGATCACGGGCGTGCCGTCGGTCGGGCGTTCGTGCGGCTCGGTGCGCTTGCCCGCCGTGTACACCGCCTCATGCTCGAGCAGCAGGAGCGTGTCGGGGCGATCGCCCGCGACGACCTCGGCGTGGACGCGGCGCTGGAGCTCCCACCCGTCCCGGTAGGGGACGTAGGCGGGGGACAGGCCGACGGTCTCGATCGCGAGCATCCGATCTCCTCCGGGTGGATTTCTGGAACGCGTCCAACAATACGCCACCGGAGCGCGGTGTCGGACGCCGCCCCGGCGTCCCGCGGTCTGGGCCGTGTGCCGATACCGTGGAGGGGTGAGCAGCGCCGGCCGTGTGGGAAGACCGAAGGCGTCGTCGCGCGAGACCCTGGCGGAGGCGGCGTGCGAGCTGTTCCTCGAGCGGGGCTTCGAAGCGACGTCGATCGCCGACATCACGTCGCGGGCCGGCGTGAGCCGGTCGAGCTTCTTCAACTACTTCGCGTCGAAGTCCGACATCCTCTGGGCGGGCTTCGACGAGCGCGTCGAGGTCATGGCCCGGCGCCTCGCGGCCACGGGGAGTGGCGCGGGCGACGCGGCGGCGGCGGTCCGCGCGGCGGTCGTGGCGATCGCCGACCGCTTCGTTCCGGACTCCCTGGCGCTCGGGATCGTCAACGCCGCGGCGATGGGACTCGAGGACGAGCTCGAACGCGAGGCATCGCTGCGGCGCAACCGCATCGCGCGAGCCGTCGCCGACCGCTTCACGCGCGCCGGCGCCGACCGGCTGGGCGCCGATGTCGCCGGCGCCGCGTGGGGCGGCGCGGTGCTCGCCGCCATCGATGCATGGGCGCGCGACGGCGCCGGGCGCACCGAGCTCGGCCGCTTCCTCGAGCGCGCCGCTCGTTCGGCCGGGACCGTGGCGACCGCGCCCACGGGGTCCGTCCGTCAGCTGCGGCTCGTCGTGACCGCCCCCGAGCTGGACGACGCCGTGAGCTTCTACCGCGACGCGGCCGGGATGCCCCAGGCCGAGGCGTACGAGGCCGAGGGCGGTGCGCGCGTGGTGATCCTGGACGCCGGCCGCGCCACGCTCGAGCTGTCCAATCCGGCCCAGGTGTCCTACATCGACAGCGTCGAGACCGACGGCGGTGCGCCCAGCGACCGGCTCCGCGTCGCGCTCGAGGTCGACGACGCCGCTGGGGCCGCACGACGGCTCGAGCAGGCCGGCGCCCGCGTCGAGGCCGAGGCGCGCGTGACGCCGTGGCGGTCGCTCAACGCCCGCCTGCGCGGCCCCGCCGATCTGCAGCTCACACTGTTCGAGGAGCTCGGCGACGGCTGACGGGCGCCGCTCGCGACGCGGGCGAGGGCGGCCTCGCCGCCTCGCGTAGAATCGGTGGATCATGGCGACTTTCGGCACCCTCTCCGACCGGCTCACCGAGACCTTCCGCAACCTCCGCACCAAGGGCAAGCTCACGCCCGCGGACGTCGACGGCACGGTGCGCGAGATCCGGCGCGCCCTGCTCGATGCGGACGTCGCGCTCCCGGTCGTCAAGGACTTCACCGCGAAGGTCCGCGAGCGCGCCCTGGGTGACGAGGTCAACCGCGCGCTGAACCCGGCGCAGCAGGTCGTGCAGATCGTCAACGAGGAGCTCGTCGCGATCCTCGGCGGTGAGCAGCGCCGGCTGCGGTTCGCGAAGAACCCGCCGACGGTCATCATGCTCGCGGGCCTCCAGGGGTCGGGCAAGACGACCTTCGCCGGCAAGCTCGCCAAGCAGCTGGAGAAGGACGGCCACACGCCGCTGCTGGTCGCGTGCGACCTCCAGCGCCCCAATGCCGTGAACCAGCTGCAGGTCGTCGCGGAGCGCGCCGGAGCGGCGATCTATGCTCCCGAACCCGGCAACGGCGTGGGCGACCCCGTGAAGGTCGCGCGCGACGGCGTCGAGGTCGCGCGCCGCCAGCAGCACGACACCGTCATCATCGACACCGCCGGTCGCCTCGGCATCGACGAAGAGCTGATGAAGCAGGCCTCCGACATCCGCACGGCGACGAACCCGGACGAAGTCCTCTTCGTCATCGACGCGATGATCGGTCAGGATGCCGTCAACACGGCCAAGGCGTTCCAGGACGGCGTCGACTTCTCGGGTGTCGTGCTCACGAAGCTCGACGGAGACGCGCGCGGCGGTGCCGCGCTGTCCGTCGCGAGCGTGACCGGGCGCCCCATCATCTACGCGTCAACCGGTGAGGGCCTCGACGAGCTCGAGGCGTTCCACCCCGACCGCATGGCGAGCCGCATCCTCGATCTCGGCGACATCCTGACCCTCATCGAGCAGGCCCAGCAGGCGTTCGACGAGGCCGAGGCAATGAAGGTCGCCGAGAAGCTCGCGACCGAGACCTTCACGCTCGAGGACTTCCTCGAGCAGATGCAGCAGATCAAGAAGATGGGCTCGATGAAGAAGATGCTCGGGATGCTCCCGGGCATGGGGTCGATGAAGCAGCAGATCGACGACTTCGACGAGCGCGAGATCGACCGCACCGAGGCCATCATCCGCTCGATGACGCCGGGGGAGCGCCGCAATCCCAAAGTCCTCAACGGCTCGCGGCGCCTGCGCATCGCGCGCGGATCGGGCATGACCGTCACCGACGTCAACCAGCTCGTCCAGCGCTTCGACCAGGCGGCGAAGATGATGAAGACCGTCGCCAGGGGCGGCGTGCCGAACATCCCCGGCATGGGTCCCGTTCCCGGCGCGGGCAAGCCCGGCGGCTCGTCGAAGCGCGGAAACAAGAAGAAGAGCGGCGGCGGTTCGCGTTCGGGCAATCCCGCCAAGCGCGCCGCCGAGAACGCGCAGCTGGCATCGCAGGCGCCGACCACCCCGACCGGCTCGGGCTTCGGCCTGGGCGGGGGTCAGGGCTCCCCGAGCGAAGCGGATCTCGCCGAACTGCAGAAGCTGCTCGGCAAGGGCTGATCCCGTCCGGGTTCAGCGGATGCCGCGGCCCCACAGGATGAGAGGCGTCCGATCCGCGTACGCGCGGTACGCGTCGCCGTAGGCGGCCACCAGGTGCCGCTGCTCGATGTGCGCCTTCGTCGCGAGGACGACGACGAGCAGCACCCACACGACGATGAGCTCGATGCGGGCCCGCCACAGTACCCAGCCGGCGGTGCCGACGAGGATCCCGAGGTAGATCGGATTGCGGGTGAGGCGATACACCCCGCCCGTTCGCAGCGGGGCACCGGGGCGCGGCGCCACCCACGGCACGATGTCGCGGCCGATGGCCAGCAGCCCGGCGACCGCGAGGGCGGCCCCGACCGCCGCCAGCATCGCCGCCAGGACCGTCAGCCACGCCGAGCGCCACACGGGTTCGCCCGGCACGAGGAGCGCGGCCAGCAGCAGGAACTGCGCCGCGACCAGCCAGTCGCCGCGCGTGAGACCGCCGTTCGCCGCGCTCATCGCGCACTCCGCCCGGTGTCCGGGCGGGGCGAGGGCCCGTCGCGGAACTCGCGGATGAGGTGGTGCACGACCGTGCGCAGGTCGCCGCCGGAGGCGTCGGCGACGGCGAGCTGCCGCTCGTAGCTCGCGCCGTCGCGCAGAATCGATTCCACGTCGGCGAACTCCGCGCCGCACGCGAGGTCGTCCGCGACGCCCGCCAGCCGATCGAGCGTGCCGGCCAGATGCTCGCGCACCGGCACCTGCCGGCCGGCGCGGTCGACGATGACGCGCGCATCGAGCCCATAGCGCGCGGCGCGCCACTTGTTCTCGCGCACGAACCACGGCGGCAGCGACGGCAGATCGCGGCCGGCGTCCATCTCGCGGGAGAAGTGCTCGACGAGCGACTGCACGAGGGCGGCGACCGCGGCGAGCTCGGCGAGCGTCGACATCCCGTCGCACGCGCGCACCTCGATGGTGCCCCAGCGGGGCGCGGGGCGGATGTCCCATCGCACCTCGGTGGCGTCCTCCATGACCCCCGTGCGCACCATGTCGTCGAGGTAGGACTCGAACTGCGCCCAGTCGGCGAGCGGCCAGGGCAGCCCCGCGGTGGGGAGCTGCTGGAAGACCAGGGAGCGGTTCGAGGCGTAGCCGGTGCGCTCGCCCGCCCAGAAGGGACTCGATGCCGACAGCGCCTGCAGGTGGGGCAGGTAGGTCGACAGCGCTCCGATCAGAGGGAGGACCTTGGTGACGTCCTCGACGCCGACGTGGACGTGGATGCCCCAGATCATCATGTTGCGGCCCCACCACTGGGTCCGCTCGATCAGCGTGTGATAGCGCGTCTTGTCGCTGACGCTCTGGTCGTACCACTGCGCGAACGGATGGCTCCCGGCGCACAAGAGCGCGATCCCGCGCGGATCGGTGCTCGCGCGCACCGCGGTGATCGCCTCGGCGATGTCGTCGACGGCCGCGGCCACCGACGCGCCGACACCGCTGGTGACCTCGACGGTGTTGGTCAGCAGTTCACCGGTGACGGTGTAGCGCGCGCTCTGCGTCCCCGCGGCCACGGACTCCAGCACCTCGGGCGCGCGAGGGACCAGGTCGCCGGTCTTCTCGTCCGCGAGCATCAACTCCCACTCGAGTCCGACCGACGAACGTTCGGACGCAGCGAACGGCACGATCACGGGGTCAGTCTCGCACGGCGGGCATCGCATCGTCCGCGTGCACGCCGGTTCGCGGCATCCCTCGGGATCTGGCAGAATAGAGGGTCGGACGTGGCGCTCGACCCTCTATCCAGCGCCGATGTCCATCCCAGAGCTTCCGCCGGGTGTGCACCCCACGCTCCCGGACGTCCGGTTCAATCCGCTTTCCACACTTTTCAGGAGAATCGTGGCTGTCAAGATTCGTCTCAAGCGGCTCGGCAAGATCCGTGCCCCGTACTACCGCATCGTCGTCGCCGACTCGCGCACCAAGCGCGACGGTCGCGTGATCGAGGAGATCGGCAAGTACCACCCCACCGAGGAACCCTCGTTCATCGAGGTCGACTCCGACCGTGCGCAGTACTGGCTGAGCGTCGGCGCGCAGCCGACCGAGCAGGTCCGCGCCATCCTCAAGATCACCGGCGACTGGGGCACCTTCACGGGTGACAAGGACGCGAAGTCCACCCTCAAGACCGCCGAGGCCAAGGCCGCCTTCGAGGTCGACGCCGACAAGAAGTCGGTCATCAAGCCGAAGGCCGAGAAGAAGGCCGACGAGCCGGCCGCCGAGGCCGAGGCGCCCGCCGCCGACGAGACCGCAGAGTAGTGCTCGCCGCCGCGCTCGAGCACGTCGTCAAGGGGATCGTGGATCACCCGGACGACGTCAGCATCCAGTCCTCCTCGTCGCCGCGCGGGGACGTGCTCGAGGTGCACGTCCACGCCGACGACCGTGGACGGGTCATCGGGCGCGGCGGCCGCACGGCCAAGGCGCTGCGCACGCTCATCTCCGCTCTGGCCGATGGCCGCCGCGTGCGCGTCGACGTCGCGGACGACTGACGTGACGGACAACGAGGCCGGAAAGGCCGCGAGCGGTCGCGCCCGCGCGACCCCGCCGGCCGGCAAGACCCAGCTGCGCGTCGGGCGGCTCGTCAAGGCCCATGGCCTCAAGGGCGCCCTCAAGCTGGAGCTGTACACCGACGACCCCGAAGGGCGCTTCGTCCCCGGCGCCGTCTTCACGCTGCAGGTCCCGGAGTCGTCGCCGTGGCACGGCAAGCCGCTGACGGTGCGAGAGTTCAAGTGGATGAACTCCCATCCCGTGGCCTTCTTCGACGGCGTCGACGACCGCAATGCCGCCGAGGAGCTCGTGCGCGCCATCCTCTGGATCGACGAGGACGCCGCAGCCTCGCCGGCCGAGGACGACGCCTGGTACGACCACCAGCTCGTGGGACTGGACGTCATCCGCGACGGTGCGACCGTGGGGCGCGTGATGCGCGTGGACCACATGCCCGCACAGGATCTGCTGGTCGTGCGCGTCGACGCCGATCGCGAAGTGCTGGTCCCCTTCGTGAAGGCCATCGTCCCCGACGTCGACATCGCCGCCGGGCGCGTGATCGTGACGCCTCCGACGGGACTGTTCGAGGACGTCGCCGACGAGGACACCGGACCCGATCGGCCGGACGAGGCCGCGACCGGGAACGACGCGCCCAGCGCCGATCCTTCGCGCTGATCCGGCGCGCAAGGCATCCCTAGACTTCCCCCATGCGCATCGACATCGTCACGATCTTCCCGGCGTTCTTCGATGTGCTGGACGTCTCGCTGATCGGCAAGGCGCGCGACCGCGGCATCCTGGACCTGCACATCCACGACCTGCGGGCATGGACGCACGATCGCCACCGGACCGTCGACGACACGCCCTACGGGGGCGGTGCCGGCATGGTCATGAAGCCCGAGCCGTGGGGCGAGGCGCTGGACGCCGTCCTCTCGCCCGACGCCCTCCTGCTGGTCCCGTCGCCCGCCGGCGAGCGGTTCACGCAGGCCATGGCGCGCGAGCTCGCGGGGGAGCAGCAGCTGGTCTTCGCGTGCGGACGCTACGAGGGCATCGACCAGCGTGTCGTCGATCACTACGCCGCGCGCGGCCGCGTGCGGCTGATCAGTCTCGGCGACTACGTGCTCAACGGCGGCGAAGTCGCCGCGATGGCCGTCATCGAGGCGACCTCGCGCCTCGTGCCCGGCGTCGTCGGCAATCCCGACAGTCTCGTCGAGGAATCCCATGAGGACGGACTGCTGGAATACCCCAGCTACACCAAGCCGGCCGTCTGGCGCGGACTCGAGGTCCCCTCCGTGCTCCTGAGCGGCAACCACGGCGCCATCGAGCGCTGGCGCCGAGAGCAGAGTCTCGAGCGCACGCGGCGTCACCGCCCGGACCTGCTCGAGTAGCGCCGACGGTCGCGTCCCGACATACTCCATTGAGGACCCGTCCCGTGCGACACGTGCTCGTTACCGGGGGGAAACCCGCGCGATGTCCGTTCGCGCAAGAGTGGTCCTGATCATCTGCGAAAGGACGATGGCTATGCGCCGTGCCAAGATCGTCGCCACGCTGGGGCCTGCGACAGCCAGCTACGACACCGTCGAACAGCTGGTGAGGGCGGGCCTCGACGTCGCCCGCATCAACCGGAGCCACGGCGACTACGCCGACCACGAGCAGGCCTACGCCTACGTCCGGCGCGCCAGCGACACCACCGGCAGGGCGGTGGGCATCCTCGTCGACCTGCAGGGCCCCAAGATCCGTCTCGCACGATTCGTCGACGGCCCGCATCAGCTGGCGCCCGGCGACGAGTTCACGATCACCGCGGAGGACGTTCCGGGCACCAAGGAGATCTGCGGCACCACGTACCCGGATCTCGCGAAGGACGTCGAGCCCGGTGACACGCTGCTCATCGACGACGGCAAGGTCCGCCTGCGCGTCCTCGACACGGACGGCGTGCGCGTGCGCACGGAAGTCGTCGTCGGCGGCCCGGTGTCGAACAACAAGGGGATCAACCTGCCCGGTGTGGCCGTGAGCGCGCCCGCGCTGAGCGAGAAGGACGAGGCGGACCTGCGCTGGGCGCTTCGCCTCGGCGCCGACATCGTCGCCCTGTCGTTCGTGCGCAGCGCCAAGGATGCGATCCGCGCGCGGGTGATCATGGCGGAGGAGGGACGGGACGTCCCGCTCTTCGCCAAGATCGAGAAGCCCGAGGCCGTCGACCACCTGCAGGAGATCATCGACGCCTTCGACGGCGTCATGGTCGCCCGCGGCGACCTGGGCGTGGAGCTCCCCCTGGAGATGGTCCCGCTCGTGCAGAAGCGGGCGATCGATCTCGCCCGCCGCTGGGCCAAGCCCGTCATCGTGGCGACCCAGATGCTCGAGTCCATGATCGACAACCCCGTCCCCACGCGCGCCGAGACCTCGGACGTCGCCAACGCGGTGCTCGACGGCGCCGACGCGGTCATGCTGTCGGGCGAGACGAGTGTGGGAGCGCACCCGGTCACCGTCGTGGAGACGATGGCGCGGATCGTGTCCTCCACCGAGCGCGAGGGACTCTCGCGCATTCCCGAGCTCGGCACCAAGCCGCGCACGCAGGGGGGTGCGATCACGCTCGCGGCGATCAGCATCGCCGATTTCGTCGGCGCGCGCTACGTGTGCGTCTTCAGCCAGTCGGGCGACTCGGCGCGCCGCATGTCGCGGCTGCGGCACGAGGTGCCGATCCTGGCCTTCACGGACCTGCCCGGGACCCGTTCCCGCAGCGCCGTGATCTGGGGGGTCGAGACGTACCTGGTCCGGCGCGGCAAGACCACGGACGAGCTGCTCGGCATCCTGGACGAGACGCTGCTGTCGAGCGGCCGCGCACAGGTCGGCGACCGCGTCATCATGACCGCCGGCGCCCCTCCCGGGATCGCGGGTTCGACCAACGACGTCCGTGTGCACACGGTCGGAGCGGGATCCGCCGAAGTCCTCCGCTGACGCCGCCGCCCGTCCGCGCCGCCCCGCGAGGGCGGTGCGTGAAGGCGACGCGCGCGCATGGGTAGTGTGGAGTGCCGAGAGGAGACTGTGTGGAGACCTGGCCAGGATCGGCTTATCCGCTGGGTGCGACGTTCGACGGCAACGGAACGAACTTCGCCCTGTTCAGCGAGGGCGCCGAGCGCGTCGAACTGTGCCTGTTCGGCGACCGCGGCAAGGAGACCCGCGTTCCGCTGGTCGAGGTGGACGCGTTCGTGTGGCATGCCTACCTGCCCAACGTCGGACCGGGGCAGCGATACGGCTATCGCGTGCACGGGCCGTACGACCCGCCGAACGGCCAGCGCTTCAACCCCAACAAGCTGCTGCTCGACCCGTACGCCAAGGCGGTCGACGGTCAGGTGGCATGGGGCCAGCCGGTGTTCGGCTACGACTTCGGTGCGCCCGACTCGCGCAACGACTCCGACTCGGCGACGTCGATGATGAAGGGCGTGGTCGTCAACCCGTTCTTCGACTGGGCGGGCGACCGCCACCCGAAGACGCCGTACGCCGAGTCGTTCATCTACGAGGCGCACGTCAGGGGGCTCACGCAGCTGCATCCCGACATCCCCCACGAGATCCGCGGGACGTACAGCGCCATCGCCCACCCGGCGATCATCGACCACCTGCTGCGACTGGGCGTGACGGCGATCGAGCTCATGCCGGTGCACCAGTTCGTCAACGACTCGACGCTGCAGGAGAAGGGCCTGTCGAACTACTGGGGCTACAACACCGTCGCCTTCTTCGCGCCGCAGAACACGTACGCCGCCACCGGCCAGCGCGGCAATCAGGTCCAGGAGTTCAAGGGCATGGTCCGCGCGCTGCACAGCGCGGGCATCGAGGTCATCCTCGACGTCGTCTACAACCACACCGCCGAGGGGAACCATCTCGGCCCCATGCTGTCGATGCGCGGGATCGACAACGAGGCGTACTACCGCCTCGAGCAGAACGACAAGCGGTACTACACCGACTACACCGGGACGGGGAACAGCCTCAACGTCGGCAACCCGCACGCGCTGCAGCTGATCATGGACTCGCTGCGGTACTGGGTGCTCGAGATGCACGTCGACGGCTTCCGATTCGACCTGGCCTCGGCCCTCGCCCGCGAGTTCTACGACGTCGACCGGCTGGCGACCTTCTTCGAGCTCGTGCAGCAGGACCCGGTGGTCTCGCAGGTCAAGCTCATCGCCGAGCCGTGGGACGTCGGGCCCGGCGGGTACCAGGTCGGCAACTTCCCGCCGCAGTGGACGGAGTGGAACGGCAAGTACCGTGACACCGTCCGCGACTTCTGGCGAGGCGAGCCCCAGGCGCTCGGCGAGTTCGCCTCGCGGCTGACCGGCTCCGCCGACCTGTACGCGCATTCGGGGCGCTGGCCGGTGGCGTCCATCAACTTCGTCACGGCCCACGACGGCTTCACGCTGCGCGACCTGGTCTCGTACAACCGCAAGCACAACAAGGCCAACGGCGAGGACGGCCGGGACGGCGAAGACCACAACCGGTCGTGGAACCACGGCGTCGAGGGCCCCACCGACGATCCCCGGATCCTCACGCTGCGCGCGCGGCAGCAGCGCAACTTCATCGCGACGCTGCTGCTGAGCCAGGGGGTTCCGATGCTGCTCCACGGCGACGAGCTGGGGCGCACGCAGCAGGGCAACAACAACGGCTACGCGCAGGACAACGAGCTGACGTGGATCGACTGGGACAGCGCCGATCAGCCGCTCATCGAGTTCACCGCCGCCCTCGCGCGACTGCGGCGGGAGCATCCGACCTTCCGCCGGCGGCGCTTCTTCAACGGCCGCCCCGTGCGGCGCGAGGAGGGCGAGCCGGTGCCCGACATCGTCTGGCTCCGGCCCGACGGCACCATCATGCAGCCCGAGGACTGGGACTCCGGCTTCGGACGCGCGATCGGCGTCTTCCTCAACGGCGACGGCATCCGCGAGCGCGACCGCCGGGGCGATGAGATCGAGGACGAGCACTTCGTGGTCCTGTTCAACGCCGGCGAGGAGGACGTCTCGTTCCACGTCCCCGAGGTCGAGTTCAGCCCGCGGTGGGACGTGCTCGTCGACACGGCCGGCGAGCTGGCCGGCGTCGGCCCGATCGAGCAGGGCGGCACCGTGAAACTCCACGCCAAGGCGCTGGTGGTTCTGTGCGAGCATGATGAGCAGGGCGACGTCGAGACCGACCACTCGGTGGCCGCATCTCTGGCCCACGCGCTCACGGGTGCGATCGAGGTCGTTCCCGGTCACGCCCCGAAGATGGAGGTCGATCGCTCGTCGTGACACCCTCGTCGACGTATCGTCTGCAGATCCGGTCGGGATTCGATCTGGATGCGGCGGCCGACGTCGCCGGGTACCTCCGCGACCTGGGCGCGGGATGGGCCTACACCTCGCCGCTGCTCTCCTCCGCGTCGGGCAGCGACCACGGATACGACGTCGTCGACCCCACCCGGGTGGACGCCGCGCGCGGCGGACCGGAAGGTCTCGGCCGGTTCTCGGCCGCGGCGCGCGCGGCGGGACTGGGCATCCTCGTCGACATCGTCCCCAACCACATGGGCATCGCGCGACCGAGCGAGAACCGGTGGTGGTGGGATGTCCTCGCACGCGGCCGGGCGTCCCGGTTCGCCGAGGCCTTCGACATCGACTGGGACCACGGCGACGGGAGGATCCGGCTCCCGATCCTCGGCGCGCCCCTGGACGAGGTGCTCGAGGACATCCGCATCGACGTCGGCGCCGGCGTGGCCCGCTACTTCGACCAGGAGTTCCCGCTGGCTGCCGGCACGTTCGACGACGTCCCGTCGGACGCGACGGCGGAGCCCGGGCGCGTGCGGGCGGTGCTCTCCCGCCAGCATTGGGAGCTCGTGTACTGGCGCGACGCCGAGACCGCGCTGAACTACCGTCGGTTCTTCACCGTGACGGGTCTGGCGGGCCTGCGGGTCGAGGTGCCGTGGGTGTTCGATGAGGCGCACGGCGAGATCCTGCGGTGGATGCGCGAGGGCCTCGTCGATGGACTGCGCATCGACCACCCGGACGGGCTGGCCGACCCGGGCGGGTATCTCGAAAGGCTCGCCTCGGCGACCGGCGGCGCGTACGTGGTGGTCGAGAAGATCCTCGAGCACGCCGCGACCGAGCACCCCGAGCCGCTTCCGCCGTGGTGGGAGACCGATGGCACGACCGGCTACGACGCGATGGCCGAGGTCGACCGCGTGCTCGTCGATCCCGCGGGAGAAGGGGCTCTCGCCGACCTCGACGCACGCCTTTCGGGGGGCGCAGCGCAGACGTGGGACGACCTCATCCACGGCACCAAGCGCACGATCGCCGACACCGAGCAGCATGCCGAGGTGCTGCGACTCGTGCGCTGCCTCGACGATCCGATCGCGGGAGCCCAGGACGCGCTCGCCGAGCTCCTCGCGTGCTATCCGGTGTACCGCTCGTACCTTCCGGCGGGCCGAGAGCGTCTCGCGACGGCGGCAGCGGAGGCGGCGCGGCGGCGCCCGGATCTCACGGACGTGATCGCGCGACTCGTCCCGCTGCTGGCGGACCCGGACCGCGAGATCGCCCGTCGCTTCCAGCAGACGACCGGCCCGGTGATGGCCAAGGGTGTGGAGGACACGGCGTTCTACCGCTGGACCCGCCTCGGGACGCTGACCGAGGTCGGGGGAGACCCGTCGGTGTTCTCGCTGTCCGTCGACGGCCTGCACCGGGCGCTCGCCCGCCGCCAGTCCGCGTGGCCGAACGCGCTGACGGCGCTGACGACGCACGACACCAAGCGCAGTGAAGACGTCCGCGCGCGGCTGTCGGTGATCGCCGAGCTCCCGCAGCAGTGGGCCCTGGCGCTCGATCGCCTGCGCTCGATCGCGTCCTGCGGCGACGGCGCCTTCGACGCGTTGGTGTGGCAGGCCGTCATCGGCACGTGGCCGGCCACGCCGGAGCGGCTGCACGCCTACGTCGAGAAAGCGGCGCGCGAGTCGGGCGCCCACACCGACTGGCTGTCGCCCGACCCGGCGTTCGAGGAGCGCGTGCACGCCGTCGTGGATGCCGCGTTCGGCCCCGCTCGGAGCGTCGTCGAGGAGTTCGTGCTCGCGATCCGGGATCACGGCTGGTCGAACTCGCTCGCCGCCAAGACGATCCAGCTGGCCGGCCCCGGGGTCCCGGACGTCTACCAGGGCACGGAGCTGTGGGACCTGTCGCTCGTGGATCCGGACAACCGTCGTCCCGTGGACTTCGCGCGCCGGCGCGAGCTGCTGGCCGGACTCGACGCCGGATGGCTGCCGCCCGTGGACGACGGCGGCGCCGCGAAGCTGCTCGTCACGTCCCGCGTGCTCCGGGCGCGCCGAGACCGGCCCGACCTCTTCCGGCGGTACACGCCGATGGAGGTCGTGGGCGACGCCGCCGGACACGCCGTGGCTTTCGACCGCGGTGGCGCCCTGGCGCTGGCCACGCGCCTGCCGGCGGGGCTGGCGGCGCGCGGCGGCTGGGGCGACACGACGCTCCTCCGGCACTCCGGTCCGACGGTCGACGCCTTCACCGGACGCCGCTTCGAGGGCTCGGCGGTGGCGGTCGCGGACGTGCTCGCGACGTATCCGGTGGCGCTGCTGCTTCCGGCGTGAGGAGATGACGATGATCGAGGTCTGGGCACCGCGCACGGCGAGCGTCCGCTTGCGACGGCCGGGGCACGCCGACGTCGACATGGCGCGGCATCCGTCACGGCCCGGAGCATGGCGGTGCGACGTCCTGCTCGCGGACGGCGACGAGTACGGCTTCGTGCTCGACGGATCCGACGCGGCGCGGCCGGATCCGCGCTCGCGGCGCCAGCCGCGCGGCGTGCACGACCTGTCCGCCCATGTCCGGCCGGACCGCTTCGCGTGGACGGATGCCGCGTGGACGGGGCGCCCGCTCGCGGGCGGTGTCGTCTACGAGATGCACGTCGGGACGTTCACGCCCGAGGGGACGCTCGATGCCGCCGCAGGCCGGCTCGACCACCTGCTCGCGCTCGGGGTGACGCACGTGGAGCTGCTGCCGGTGAACGCCGTCAACGGCGTGTGGAACTGGGGCTACGACGGCGTGCTCTGGTACGCCGTCCACGAGCCGTACGGCGGCCCCGACGGCTACCGGCGGTTCGTGGACGCCGCACACGCGGCGGGCATCGCCGTGGTGCAGGACGTCGTGTACAACCACCTGGGCCCCAGCGGGAACTACCTGCCCGAGTTCGGACCGTACCTGCGCCGGCAGGGCATGACGAGCTGGGGCGAGAGCATCGACCTCGACGAACCCGAAGTCCGGTCGTACATCCTCGACAACGTCCGGATGTGGTTCGAGGAGTACCACGTCGATGCGCTGCGCCTGGACGCCGTCCACGCGCTCGCGGACACCGGACCGGTCCACATCCTCCGGGAGATGGCCGAGACCGCCGACGCCCTCTCCGCCCACCTGCAGCGGCCCCTCACGCTCATCGCCGAATCCGACATGAACGATCCGACGCTGATCCTTCCGCGCGAGGCCGGGGGGTACGGCCTGACCGCGCAGTGGAGCGACGACTGGCACCACGCGGTGCACGTGCTGCTGACCGGCGAGACCGCCGGCTACTACGAGGACTTCGCCGATCCCGGTGCCCTGGCGAAGGTCTGGACGCGGGGGTTCTTCCACGACGGCACGTTCTCATCGTTCCGCGGCCGCGGCCACGGACGTCCCGTCCCCCCTGACGTCCCGGCCTGGCGTCTGGTGACCTTCGCGCAGGACCACGACCAGATCGGCAACCGCGCGACCGGCGACCGGCTCTCGCAGTCACTGCCGCCCGACCGACTCGCCGTGGCGGCGGTGCTCACTCTCACGGCGCCGGGCACCCCCATGCTGTTCATGGGCGAGGAATGGGGTGCGTCCACCCCGTGGCAGTTCTTCACCTCCCACCCCGAACCCGAACTCGGCGAGGCGACCGCGCGCGGGCGCATCGCCGAGTTCGCGCGCATGGGGTGGGATGAATCGCAGGTGCCCGATCCGCAGGACCCGGAGACGTTCCGGCGGTCCGTCCTGCGGTGGGGCGAGGCGGGCGGCGGCGACCACGCGCGGCTGCTGGGGCTCTACCGGGACCTGGCGCGGCTGCGCCGCGAGCGGCCCGAGCTCACCGACCCGTCGACGTCATCGCTCGGCGCCGAGGACGTGGCGTGGACGGATGCGTCCCACCGGGCCGTGCGCCTGGCGCGCGGCGGCCTGGCGGTGCTGGTCAACCTCACCGACGACGTCGTGACCTTCGACGGCGTCGGCGCGGTGCTCCTGCAGACCCGGACGACGACGCCGAGGGAGGGCGCGTCGCTGTCGCTCCCGCCCGATTCGGCGGCGGTGGTCGAGTCGGTGCGCTAGTCGACGCCGAGGAACGAACGGTCCGTCAGCACGATCGGCCCGTCGTCGGTGATCGCGACGGTGTGCTCGGAGTGGGCGCCGCGGGAGCCGTCGGCGCTGCGCAGCGTCCAGCCGTCGGCATCCGTGATCAGTTCGTCGGTGGTCGCCAGGAACCACGGCTCGAGGGCGACCACGAGTCCCGCACGCAGCGGATAGCCGCGTGCCGGCTTGCCGTCGTTGGGGACGTGCGGGTCGCCGTGCATGACGCGCCCGACGCCGTGGCCGCCGAAGTCGGTGTTGATCGAGTAGCCGTCGGCGTGCGCGATCTGCGCGATGGCATGCGAGATGTCGCCGATGCGGTTGCCGACCACGGCGGCGTCGATGGCGGCGCCCAGGGCGCGCTCGGTGGTGTCGATGAGGGCGAGATCCTCGTCGCGGGCGGTGCCGACGACGAACGAGATGGCCGAATCGGCGACCCAGCCGTCGATGGAGACGGCGAAGTCGAGCGACACCAGATCGCCGTCCTCGAGGTCGTAGTCGTGCGGCAGCCCGTGCAGCACGGCATCGTTGACCGACGTGCAGATGACCTTCCCGAAGGGGCTCGCGCCGAACGACGGGTGGTAGTCGATGTAGCACGACGTGGCGCCCGCGCGGCGGATCAGGTCGTGGGCGCGGCGGTCGATCGCGAGGAGGTTGGTGCCCACCTTCGTCTCATCGCGCAGGGTGGCCAGGGTCTCGGCGACGAAGCGTCCGGCCGGGCGCATCGCATCGATCTCCGCCGGGGTGCGCAATTCGATCATGGGGTGGTGTCCTCTCGTCCTCTTCATTCTGTCGGACGCGCCCGTCCGGAACTGTGAGGTTGCCCGGTGTCGTCGCAGGACCCGGCGACAGGCCGCCGCGACGAGCGTACGATCGGAGGCATGTGGCTGCGTCGCGCGTTCTTCGTCTGGATGATCCCGGCCGCGTTCGTGCTGCCGCTGTGGCTGCTCATCGGGTGGGCCGTCACGGGAGCCGGAGCGTGGGCCTTCCTGTGGGTGCTGTTCCTCGCCATTCCGGGGGTGTTCGTGTGGCAGCTCCTCCTGACGCTTCTGGTGCGCGCCCGCGGCACGGTGCGCGCCCACCGGGCCGTCTCGTGGTGGGACGTGCTCGGATTCGCCGTGTGGCATGCCCTCGTCATCGCGCTCGGCTTCTTCGACCCCGCGTGGTGGGGTGCGGCCTTCGTCGTCGCGATCGTGGTCGGCGTCGGGCTGTTCTGGCTGTCGCTGTGGCAGCTCTGGCGCGAGGCGCGACCGACCGGCGCGTTCGTCCGCGTGTCCGAGGGGATGACCTACCTCTCGGCCGACGATCGGACCCGGGCCGAGCCGCAGCGCGAGCCGCAGGTGATCATCGTCAACGAGAAGCACGATCCCGCGGCCTGATCCGGTTTGGCGGCGGCGCGTGTCCGTGGCAGAATGGACTCTTGTGCCCTGACCAGGCTCTGCCTCAGGGGAGCCGTCGAGCGGTCCGTCCGCCGGCCTCGGGTACACCACTTCCTTTCCAACACGTTCCGCGATCGACCTGTGGCGGTCGCAGAGAGACACGATCATGCAGATCCTCGACTCCGTCGACGCAGCATCGCTGCGTTCGGACATCCCCGCGTTCGCTCCCGGTGACACCGTCAAGGTGCACGTGAACATCACCGAGGGCAACCGCTCGCGCATCCAGGTCTTCCAGGGTGTCGTCATCGGCCGTTCGGGCGACGGCATTCGCGAGACCTTCACGGTCCGCAAGATCAGCTTCCAGGTGGGCGTCGAGCGCACCTTCCCGGTGCACAGCCCGTCGATCGACCACATCGAGATCGTGACCCGTGGCGACGTCCGCCGCGCCAAGCTGTACTACCTGCGCAACCTCCGTGGCAAGAAGGCCAAGATCAAGGAGAAGCGCGAGAACTGAATCTCGTCCTCGAAGAGCCCCGGTCCCCTCGGACCGGGGCTCTTCCTCGTCGGGCGACAGGGCCGGCGCGGTCGGTTCCGCGATCGCGTGTGGCACCCTTGAGAGGCGGTCGTGTGCGCGGCCGGCTCGCGGAAGGAACGGGATGACCAGCGAGAAGGCCGCGGTGTCGTCGGCGCAGACCGGGACGGATGCCGCCGGGAGCGGCGCCCGCACATCGCGACGACGGGGATGGCTGGGATTCGCGCGCGACGTCCTGGTGATCGTCCTCATCGCGCTGCTCGTGTCGTTCCTGGTGAAGACGTTCGTCGTGCGGTCCTTCTACATCCCGTCGGGATCGATGGAGGACACCCTCGAGATCCGCGACCGGATCCTCGTCGACGAGGTGACGCCCCGCTTCGGGGCCTACGACCGCGGCGACGTCGTGGTCTTCCGCGATCCCGGGGGCTGGCTCCCGGTCAGCGTGGAGCCGCCGCGGCCCCCGGCCGTGGAGGCGATCGACTGGGTGCTGTCGCTCGTGGGGCTGTCGGCGCCCGACAGCGACGATCACCTGGTCAAGCGCGTCATCGGCCTGCCCGGCGACCACGTCGTGTGCTGCAACGCCCTGGGGCAGATCACGGTCAACGGCACTCCGATCGACGAGACCGACTATCTCAAGCTCCCGACCGCCGAGTCCGCGGCATCCGCCGACGACTTCGACGTCGTGGTTCCGGCCGACAGCCTGTGGGTGCTCGGCGACAACCGCTACCGGTCGAAGGACTCGCGCTACAACACCGACCAGCCGGGCAAGGGGTTCGTCCCGATCGAGAACGTCGTGGGCCGCGTCTTCCTGATCACGTGGCCGTTCGATCGCTTCGGGCTCGTCGACTTCCACCACGAGGACTTCTCGGGCGTCCCCGACGCCGCTGCCCAGCCGGACACCGAAGCGGCGCCGTGACGGTCGCGCAGCCCCGCCTCACGCTGGAACGCCGGCTGCTGGCCGACAACGCCGTCGTGATCGCCTGCGACGAGGTCGGGCGCGGGGCGCTGGCGGGTCCGGTCGCGGTCGGCGCGGTCGCGCTCGACGCGCCACGGGCGCGCAAGCGCGTCCCGCAGGGGCTGCGGGACTCCAAGCTCGTCCCCGAGGCCCGGCGAGCCGATGTCGCCGAGCGGGCAGGCAGGTGGGTTGCGGCCAGCGCCGTGGGCTGGGCCAGTTCGAGCGAGATCGACGAGGTCGGGATCATGCGGGCGCTCGGGATCGCATGCCTGCGCGCGATCGAGGAGCTGCGCGGCCAGGGGATCGTCGCCGAGGACGGCATCGTCCTCCTCGACGGGAACTACGACTACATCAGCCCGGCCGGAGGGCGCGCTCTGCAGGTGCATCCGGTCATCAAGGCCGACCGAGACTGCGCGAGCGCCGCCGCGGCATCCGTCCTGGCGAAGGTCGCGCGCGACCGCGTCATGGTCGAGCTCGACCAGGAGCTGCCGGTGTACGGCTGGGCGCGGAACAAGGGCTACGCGAGCGCCGACCACCGCGCGGCCATCCGGGAGCACGGGCTGAGTCCGCATCATCGTTCGTCGTGGGCGATCGCCGACGCACCGACGCTCTTCTGACGGAGTCCTAGGATGGAGAGACCATGGATGACGACGTCTTCGAAGACTACGATCGCGAGCTCGAGCTGGCCCTGTACAAGGAGTACCGCGACGTCGTCTCGCAGTTCCAGTACGTGATCGAGACAGAGCGCCGGTTCTACCTCGCCAACGAGGTGAACGTCGTCCGCAAGGACACCGAGCACGACTTCTATTTCGAGATCGCGATGAACGACGTGTGGGTGTGGGACATCTACCGCGCGGACCGCTTCGTGAAGTCGGTGCGGGTGCTGACGTTCAAGGACGTCAACATCGAAGAGCTGCAGCGACGGGACTTCCAGCTGCCCGAGGAGCTGTCGCTCGACAGCTGAGCGGCGACCGTCCGTCCCGCCGCCGGTTCGCCCGCATCTCCTCCCCATCCCGGACCAGGCACCCGTCCGTCCACAGGCGCGCCCGTCCGCCCGTTCGCGTGCCTGTGGACGCGCGATGCTCTCGGCATGGCAGACAAGGACCACCTCGGGCGGGCGGGCGAAGAGCGCGCGGCGCAGTACCTGATCGAACGCGGGTACACGATCCTCGATCGGAACTGGCGATGCCGGCACGGTGAGATCGACCTCGTGGCCGCGGTCGGCGCCGACCTCGTGGTCGTCGAGGTCAAGACGCGGCGCGGGCAGGCGTTCGGACATCCGTGGTCCGCCGTCGACGCGCGCAAGCAGGCACGCCTGTGGCGCCTGGCCGCGGCATGGGCGGCGGCGCACCCGGAGCGAGCGCGAGGGCGTCGGCTGCGACTGGACGCGATCGGCATCGTCGGGCGGGACCCGCGCACGGCTCCCGTGGAGCATCTGGCCGGGATCGACCCGCTGTGACCGTCGCGCGCACGTGGGCGGCGGCGCTGTCCGGCCTCGATGTCGGCATCGTGGCGGTCGAAGCCGATCTGTCGAACCAGACCCCCGGCTTCCACATCATCGGCCTCGCCGACCGGGCGATCGGAGAGGCGGCGCAGCGGGTGCGCAGCGCGTGCGCGAACAGCGGCCTGAGCCTGCCGCGACGCCGCGTCACGGTCAACCTGTCTCCCGCCAGTCTGCCCAAACACGGTGCGGGCTTCGACGTCGCGGTCGCGGTGGCGGCGCTCGCGACCGAGACGCCGGTGGATCGCGCGTCGATCGGCTCGACGCTGCACCTGGGGGAGCTCGGACTCGACGGCCGGCTGCGGCCGGTCGCCGGCGTGCTTCCCGCTGTCCACGCGGCCGCGCGCGCCGGTATCCGCCGTGCCGTGGTGCCGAGCGGCAATCGACATGAAGCGGCGCTCGTGGACGGCGTGGACGTTCTCGGTGCGACGACGCTGGCCGAGGTCGCGGCGTGGCACGGCGCCGATGTCGAGGTCCCGGCCGCCGAACCGATCCCCGCGGCGCGGGCGGACGACGCACCGGCGCCGCCTCCGGACCTCGCCGACGTCATCGGGCAGCGGGAGGCGGTGGACGCCCTCGTGGTTGCGGCGGCGGGTGGGCACAACATGCTCATGTGCGGTCCGCCCGGGGCGGGGAAGACGATGCTCGCCCGGCGCCTGCCCGGGCTGCTGCCCGATCTCGACGACGACGCCGCGCTGGCGGTGGCCTCCGTCCGGTCCCTGGCCGGGGCGACGGTCACCGAGATCTCGCGCGTGCCGCCCTTCGAGGCGCCCCACCACAGCGCGAGCGTCGCTGCGCTCGTGGGCGGCGGATCGCGGGTGATCCGCCCGGGCGCGATCGCGCGCGCGTCAGAGGGCGTGCTGTTCCTCGACGAGGCGGGTGAGTTCGCGGCCCCGGCTCTCGACGCGCTGCGCCAGCCGCTCGAGACGGGGGAGATCCGCATCGATCGCGCGGGCGTCACGGCCACGTTCCCCGCCCGCGTGCAGCTGCTGCTCGCGACGAACCCGTGCCCGTGCGGCAACCACGGCATCCGCGGATCCGAATGCGTGTGCCCGCCCGCGGCCATCCGTCGGTACCTCGGCAGACTGTCGGGGCCCATGCGTGACCGCATGGACGTGGAGCTGACGCTGACCCGCGTCACATCCGCCCACGCCGGCGGTGGCACGCCACCGATCAGCACGGCGCGGGCGCGAGCGCGGGTCCTGGGCGCGCGGGAGCGTGCGGCGGAGCGGCTGGCCGCGACGCCCTTCCGCAGGAACGCCGACGTGCCGGGCGCGTGGCTGCGCGACGGCCCGTATGCGCCTTCGCCCGTGGTCCGGCGGCCGCTGGATGCGGCGCTTCAGCGCGGGGCCCTGACACTGCGCGGCTATGACAGGGTGCTGCGCATCGCGTGGTCGGTGGCCGACCTCGACGGAGCGTCGCAGCTGGGCCCGCACCACGTCGGCCGTGCTCTGTTCCTCAAGAAGGGCATCGCGTCGTGAGCGGGCTGCTGCTGTCGCCGAGCGAGGTGCGCGCGGCCGTGCAGGGCGTGCGGATGGGCGCACTCGGCGATGACGAGGTCACGGATGCGTACGCATGGGCCGTCTGGTCGGTGCTCGCCGAGCCCGGGGACGGCGTCGCCGGCCGCCTGATCGGCGCGGTCGGAGCCGAAGCGGCGCTCGGGGTGGTCGTGCGGGGCGATCGGGCTGCGCCGTCGTCGGCCGAGATCGATGCGAGCGAACTGTCCCGCGCGCTCGGGCGGTGGACGCCCCGGCTGTCGGCGGACGCCGTGCGGGCGGCGCTGCGGGCCGCCGCGCTGGCGGGTGTCGCGCTGGTGACCCGTTCGGATCCGGTGTGGCCGCGGCGCGTGCTCGATCTGGGCGCGCACGCGCCCCTGTGCCTGTGGGTGCGCGGCGACCCGCGTGCGCTGCTCGCGGACCCCGGTGTCGCGCTGGTCGGAGCACGCGCCGCCACCTCGTACGGCGAGCACGTCGCGATGGAGCTCGCCGCCGACCTGGCGGCAGGCGGCATCGGGGTGGTCTCGGGCGGCGCCTACGGCATCGACGGCGCCGCGCATCGAGCCGCGCTGAGCGCGCGCGGAACGACCATCGCCCTGTCGGCGGGCGGCGTGGACCGGCCCTACCCGGCGGGTCACGCCGCCCTCTTCGACCGCATCGCGGCGAACGGCGCGGTCGTCGCGGAGGTCCCGTGCGGCGCCGCCCCGACCAAATGGCGATTCCTGCAGCGGAACCGAACGATCGCCGCCCTGGCGAGCGCGACCGTGGTCGTCGAGGCCGGGTCGCGCAGCGGCTCGCTGAACACGGCCGGCCACGCCGCAGCCCTGGGACGGCCGCTGGGCGCGGTGCCGGGGCCCGTCACGAGCGCGGCGTCCGTCGGCACGCATCGCCTGCTGCGCGAGTACGGTGCCGAATGCATCACCGGGGCCGACGACGTGCGGGAGCTGCTGGGCTGGAGATCGTCGATGGATCGTTCCGGGGCCGGCGGGCAGCGCTCGCCCGAGGCGACGCGCGTCCTCGATGCGCTGGCGACGAGGTCTCCGCGCTCGACCGAGGACATCGCGGCGCGCAGCGGGATGTCGCCGGCGGACGTCGAGTCGGCACTCGGGGTGCTCGAGCTCGACGGTGCCGCAGTGCGCACGGTCCACGGATGGCGTTCTGCCGTGCGGCGGCACCGGTGACCGCCGCGGCCGGTGCGTCGCTCGCGGCGACGACGGGACGGGCAGGCATGCTGGGGGCATGCGCATCTCCGCCGCGGCAGAGGACTACGCCGAGTACGTGACCCGGGTGCGACGGCTGTCCGCGGCGACGGTCCGCGCCTACCGGTCCGATCTCGCCGATCTCGCCCGGTCCACGGGCGACCCGGAGCTGGACCGGATGGGCCTGGAGGATCTGCGCGAGTGGCTGTGGGTCGCGACGCAGCGCGGCGACGCCCGCTCGACGCTCGCGCGGCGGACCGCCTCTGCCCGGGGATTCTTCGCGTGGGCGGTCGAGCAGGGGCGCCTGGACGCCGACCCCAGCCTGCGGCTCGTCGCGCCGAAGCGAGGACGCACCCTTCCCAAGGTCGCGCCGGCCGAGCAGATCGGCGCGCTCCTCGATGCCCTCGCCGCGCGCGCGGCCGACGGCGATCCCTCCGCCTTGCGCGACCACGCGGCCCTCGAGCTGCTGTACGGAGCAGGCATCCGCGTGAGCGAGCTGTGCGGACTCGACGTCGACGACCTCGACCGTTCCCGCCGCACCGTGCGCGTCATGGGAAAGGGCGCGAAGGAGCGCGTCGTGCCCTTCGGCCTGCCCGCCCTCGAGGCCGTCGACGCGTATCTCGTACGCGGCCGACCCGCACTCGTCGCGCGGCGGGACGGCGAGGCCGGACGCGCGCTCTTCGTGGGCGTGCGCGGGGGCCGGCTCGGACCGCGCGCGGTGTACGACACGGTCTCGCGGGCGCTCGGGCCGATCGTCGGGGGCGCCGCCGGACCCCACTCGCTCCGGCACTCGGCGGCGACGCATCTGCTCGACGGCGGCGCGGATCTGCGCAGCGTGCAGGAGCTGCTCGGACACGCGAGTCTGGGCACGACGCAGATCTACACCCATGTCTCGGGGGAGCGTCTTGCCGCGACCTACCGGCTCGCGCATCCGCGCGCCTGACGCCCCGCGGGCCCCGAGCGGTTCAGCAGCACGGCAGCAGGACGGCGCGGGGCACGCCGCCGAGGAGACTCAGCGGATTGAGATACTCGTCGTCCAGGCGGATGCCGACGTGCAGTGTGCCCGGATCGGCGTGCCCGCCCACGGCGACCGCACCCACCGGAGTGCCCGCTCGCACGCGCTCACCGGGAGCGACGGCGGCATCGACCGGCTCGAGAGTGGTGACCAGGCCGCCGCCATGCCGGATCGTCACGAGCGGCCGATCCCCGACGCGGCCCGAGAACGCGATGATGCCGTCGGCGGGCGCGCGGACGACGGAGCCGGGCGCAGGCCGGACGTCCACGCCGCGATGGCCGGCGCCGTAGCGATGGGCGGGCGCGACGTAGCCGCGTTCGAGACGGAACGCCTCGACCGGCCATGACCACGCGACGGCGGCGAACGTGCCGGCGTCCGGCGCTGCACGCGCGGAGGCGGCCGCGGCGGGGACGCCGGTGGAAGCGGCGCCGGCCAGGATCAGGGCCAGGGCCGCGGCTCGCCGAAGGTGCGCGGGAACGCGTCGTGCGCTGATGGTCCGGGGTCGCATGGGGCCATCCTGCGCGGGCCCGCCGCCGCGCGGGCCGGCGGTCGCGCGGTCGGTGGACAGCCCGCCCGATCCGGCGACGGGGGAGGGGACGCCGGCTGGTACACTTGAGGTCGCATCCCGCTCGTCGGGATGACTACGCGTGCCCAGAGCGCGGCAGTGATCCGTGAGGATCCCGCCGCGCGGCATCCACTCCCACCGGTCCCCGAGCGATCTCGGGGCGGGCGTGTGCCGGGCACCAGGAACGTCGCACTCGCGTGCGATACGAACGCAACCGCAAAAAGGCGCATCGCGCCGGAACAGGAGAACGGCCATGGCCGTCGTCACCATTCGCCAGCTGCTCGACAGCGGCGTCCACTTCGGACACCAGACCCGCCGGTGGAACCCGAAGGTCAAGCGCTTCATCCTCACGGAGCGCAGCGGCATCCACATCATCGACCTGCAGCAGTCGCTGTCCTACATCGACAAGGCGTACGAGTACGTCAAGGAGACCGTCGCCCACGGCGGCACCATCCTCTTCGTCGGCACGAAGAAGCAGGCCCAGGAGATCATCGCCGAGCAGGCGACCCGCGTCGGCCAGCCCTTCGTCAACGAGCGCTGGCTCGGTGGCCTCCTCACCAACTTCGCCACGGTGAGCAAGCGCCTGGCGCGCATGAAGGAGCTCGAGGAGCTCGACTACGACGACCCGGCGGCGAGCGGCTTCACCAAGAAGGAGCTTCTGATCAAGAAGCGCGAGCTCGACAAGCTGCACAAGTCGCTCGGCGGCATCCGCAACATGTCGAAGACGCCGTCGGCGATCTGGGTCGTCGACGCCAAGCGCGAGCACCTCGCCATCGACGAGGCCAAGAAGCTCGGCATCCCCGTGATCGGCATCCTCGACACCAACGCCGACCCCGACGAGTTCCAGTACCCGATCCCCGGCAACGACGACGCGATCCGCTCGGTCTCGCTGCTCACGCGCATCGTCGCGGACGCCGCGGCCGAGGGCCTCATCCAGCGTCACCAGCCCGCCGACGAGGCCGAGGCCGCCGAGCCGCTCGCCGAGTGGGAGCGCGAGCTCCTCGAGCAGCCTGCGCCGGAGCAGTCGTCGGCCGAGACCGAGAAGGTCGCCGACGAGGCCGAGGCCAAGGCCGAGGCCGAGGAGATCGTGGCCGAGGCGCAGGCCGCCGAGGAGCAGGCCGCGACCGAGTCGGACGACGACGCCGCCGGCGCCGCGGCCGCCGCGAAGTAACCAGGGGAAACGACACCGTTTCCGTCTCGGCGGGGCGCGTCAGCCGGCGCGCCCCGCCGAGGCACCCAAGAGAACTGAGAACAACAAGGAGCCGCCACCCATGGCAAACTTCACGATCGCGGACATCAAGGCGCTGCGCGAGCAGCTGGGCACGGGCATGGTCGACACCAAGAAGGCGCTCGAGGAGGCCGACGGCGACGTCGAGAAGGCCGTCGAGATCCTGCGCCTGAAGGGCGCGAAGGGCAACGCCAAGCGCGCCGACCGCTCGACGAGCGAGGGCCTCGTGGCCGCTCGCGAGGTCGCCGGCCAGGTCACGCTGGTCGAGCTCGCCTGCGAGACCGACTTCGTCGCGAAGAACGACCGCTTCATCGCCCTGGCCGACAAGGTGGCCGACGCCGTCGCCGCCGCTTCGGCCGACTCGGTCGAGACCGCCCTCGCCGCCGACGCCGGCGGCAAGACCGTCGACCAGCTCATCCAGGACGAGGCGGCCATCATCGGCGAGAAGGTCGAACTCCGTCGCGCGCGCACGCTCACGGGCGACAAGTTCGAGGTCTACCTCCACAAGACCAGCAAGGACCTTCCCCCGCAGGTCGGCGTCGTGCTGGCCTACTCGGGCGACGACGCCGAGACCGCGCGCAGCATCGCTCAGCACATCTCGTTCGCCAACCCCTCCTTCCTCAGCCGCGACGAGGTCCCCGAGGCCGACGTCGAGAAGGAGCGCGAGATCGTCACCGAGATCTCGCGTGCCGAGGGCAAGCCCGAGGCCGCGCTGCCGAAGATCGTCGAGGGACGCGTCAACGCCTTCTTCAAGCAGGTCTCGCTGCTCGACCAGGACTACGCCAAGGACAACAAGCAGTCCGTGGCCAAGGTCGCGCAGGATGCCGGACTCACCCTGACCGGCTTCGCCCGCTTCAAGGTCGGCGCGTAACACGCTCGAAAGGCCCGCATCGCCCGCGATGCGGGCCTTTCTCATGCCCTTTTGGATACATTCGTCACGACGAGAGGAAAACCGTGAGCAGTGAGTCGACCGGGCGCCGTCGCGTCCTTCTGAAGCTGTCGGGTGAGGCGTTCGGCGGGGGGCAGCTCGGAGTCAACCCCGACGTCGTCAGCCAGATCGCACGCGAGATCGCCGCGGCCGTGGATCGGGTGGAGATCGGCGTCGTCGTCGGCGGCGGCAACTTCTTCCGAGGCGCCGAGCTGAGCCAGCGCGGCATGGACCGCGGACGCGCGGACTACATGGGGATGCTGGGGACGGTCATGAACGCGCTCGCTCTCCAGGACTTCCTGGAGCAGGCGGGCGCCGCCACGCGGGTCCAGTCCGCGATCTCCATGACCCAGGTCGCCGAGCCGTACATCCCCCGACGCGCCACGCGGCATATGGAGAAAGGCCGCGTCGTGATCTTCGGCGCCGGGTCGGGTCTGCCGTACTTCTCGACGGACACCGTCGCCGCGCAGAGAGCGCTCGAGATCGGCGCGCACGAGGTCCTCGTGGCCAAGAACGGCGTCGACGGCGTCTACACGGCCGATCCCAAGAAGGACGCCTCGGCGACCCGGATCGACCGCCTGACATACACCGACGCGCTCCAGCGGGGGCTGAAGGTCGTGGATTCGACCGCCTTCAGCCTGTGCATGGACAACAGCATGGACATGCGCGTGTTCGGCATGGAGCCGGAGGGGAACGTCACGCGGGCGCTTCTGGGCGAGGCCATCGGCACGCTGGTCACGGCGTGACGCATCGCCTCTGAGTAGACTGAACAGGCTCAACAAAGCGAAGGAGACACAGTGATCGCGGACGTCTTGGACGAAGCCGGAACGCGCATGGACCGCGCCGTGGAGGGCGCGAAGGACGACTTCGCGACCGTGCGCACCGGACGGGCGAACCCGCAGCTGTTCCAGAAGGTGCTGGTGGACTACTACGGCTCACCGACCCCGCTCGCCCAGCTCGCGTCGCTCAACGCGCCCGAGGCGCGCTCGCTCGTCATCACCCCGTACGACAAGACGGCGCTCAAGGCGATCGAGCAGGCGATCCGCGACATGCCGAACCTGGGGGCGAACCCGACGAACGACGGCAACATCGTGCGCGTCACGATGCCCGAGCTGACCGAGGAGCGCCGCAAGGAGTTCGTCAAGCTCGTGCGCACCAAGGGCGAGGACGCCAAGGTCCACATCCGGGGCATCCGCCGCAAGTCCAAGGACGAGCTCGACGCCCTCAAGGGCGAAGTCGGCGAGGACGAACTCGTCCGCGCCGAGAAGGAGCTGGACGCGCTCACGCGTGCGCACGTCGACGCGATCGACGAGGCGCTCAAGCGCAAAGAAGCAGAACTGCTCGAGGTCTGAGGCCCTGGTCATGTCCGACGCGTCCGGGGCATCGCCCGACGATCGGGCTGCCGAACAGCAGACACCGCCCGCGGGCGGTGCCGGCGCGCACGCCGGGACCGAGGACCCGGGGGCGGCGTTCCAGGCTCACGTGCGGTCCGCTCGCGAGGAGTTCGAGCAGCACGTCGCCCATGCGCGTGCGGAGTTCGAAGAGCGCAACGAGCGGATCAAGGCGCGCACCGGCCGTGACCTGATCGTCGCCATCCTCATCGGGCTGGGGATCGGTGCCCTCGTGCTGGGGTCTCTGCTGTGGGTGAAGGACCTCTTCGCCCTGTTCGCCCTCGCCGCCGTCCTGCTGGGCGTCTTCGAATTCTCGCGGGCCCTCGTCGGCGCGGGGCACCGCGTCGACCTCGTGCCGCAGCTCATCGGCGCGGCCGCGCTGATGACCGGCGCCTACCTCCTCGACATCCGGATGCTGTGGGTCGCGCTGTTCGTGGTCGTGGCCTTCGTGCTGGTGTGGCGCATGTTCGCGCAGATGGTGGCGCGAGACGGGCGCCGCTACGGCGACGTCCTGGGCGACGTCGTGATCGCGGGCTTCGTCCAGCTCTACGTGGCGTTCATGGGCGCGACGTGCGTCGTGCTGCTCGAGCAGGACCGCGGCGAATGGTGGGTGCTGTCGTTCATCATCATCGCCGTCGCCGCGGACACCGGTGCATACATCGCCGGCATCACGCTGGGCCGCCACAAGATGGCGCCGCGCATCAGCCCCAACAAGACGTGGGAGGGCTTCAGCGGAGCGGTCGTCGCGGTCGTGATCGCCGGCCTGCTCCTGGCGAACTTCATGCTCTTCCTGCCGTGGTGGGCCGGCGTCGTCTTCGGTCTCGTGGTGCTCGGCACCGCGACCATCGGCGACCTGGGAGAATCGATGATCAAGCGCGATCTGGGCATCAAGGACATGAGCTCGTGGCTCCCCGGTCACGGGGGAGTCCTCGACCGCCTCGACTCGATCCTGCCGTCGGCGACGGCGGCGCTCGCCCTGTACATCCTCCTCTCACCCCTCCAGGCAGTATGACGACCTCTGAGACCGCGGCCGCGGCCGCATCCTTCCCCCGCACCTCCGGCCGGACCAAGGGCTACGACAAGGAGGCCGTCGACGACTTCCTCCAGCGCGCCCGGCGCGCGTTCGAGGGATCGGGCGAGGCGGTGACGGCGGCGGATGTGCGCAGCGCCGCCTTCCCGCTGGTCCGCCGCGGCTACGACGTCGCCTCGGTCGATCACGCCCTCGGCCGCATCGAGGACGCCTTCGCCGCGCGCGAGCGCGAGAGCGCGGTGTCGCACGTCGGGACGCGCGAATGGGTCGGACGCACCAAGCAGGCGGCGCAGGAGATCCTGGACCGGCTGGCGCGTCCCGCCGGGCAGAGGTTCGACCGCGTCGGATTCCTCCACTACGGCTACCGCGTCGACGAGGTGGACGTCGTGGCCGAGAAGATCGCGCGCTACCTCGAACGGGGCGACGCGGTCACCGTCGAGCAGGTGCGCTCCGTCGCGTTCCGGATGCAGCGGGGCGGCTACCGGGAGCTCCAGGTCGACGCGGTGCTCGACGCCGTCGTCGAGGTGATGCTCGCCATCCGCTGACCGCGTGCGGATGGCACGTGCGGACGCGAATGACTAAACTCGGGGGACTGTGACAACCGGCGACGTGAACCACCCGACGCGACGCGAGGCGCGAGCGCGCCGCGCCGCGGCGGAAGCGTCCCATCTGGCGCCCGCCTCGGCCCCGGCCGCGGCGCCGGTCGCGGTTCGTCCCGCGCGCGTCGTGCCGCCTGCGCCGCCGCAGCGGTGGTCCCGACGGCGCGGCGTCCTCGCGGCGTTCTCGGTCTTCGCCGTGCTCGGCTTCGCCGTCGCCTATGTCGGCCCGCTCGCGAGCACGCTGCCCCCGGCCCACGCCGACATCACCGTTCCGGTCACGCTCTACGCGAGCGCCGTGGGCGACGTGCAGACGCGTCCGATCGACCCCGACGCCGAGGTGCCGGAGGCGCCCGATCTGGACCGCGGCGGCTACACCGTCTATGTCACGCCGAAGCCCGAACCCGAGCCGGTCGCCGAGGCCGCCTCCGATTCGTCCGGCGTATGGAGCCCGCCGTTCGTCGTGCCCGACCCGGGAACGGCGCAGGCCATCGCCTACGACATGGTCAAGGCCCGCGGCTGGGGCGATGACCAGTTCGCGTGCCTCGTGGCGCTGTGGAACCGCGAGTCGGGCTGGCGCGTGAACGCCTACAACCCGTACAGCGGCGCGTACGGCATCCCGCAGTCGCTCCCGGGGTCGAAGATGGCCACCGCGGGCGCGGACTGGGAGACCAACCCCGCCACGCAGATCACGTGGGGACTCGGCTACATCGGCGGCCGGTACGGATCGCCGTGCGGCGCCTGGGGCCACTCCGAGGCGTACGGCTGGTATTGAGCCCATGCCCCGATCGAACCGCCGCCGCCCCGACGGGGCGGGCGACGACTCCTTCGACCGCCTGCTGGCGGGATGGAAGCGGACAGAGACGCGGCGCGGCGCGGAATGGACGGTTCAGCCCGTCGGCGAGGGACGGTCGCAGAAGGAGTACAGCTGCCCCGGCTGCGGACGCATGATCGGCGTCGGCGCCGCGCACGTGGTCGTGTGGCGCGCGGACGGCGTGCTCGGCGACAGCGCGGACCTGGCCGCGCGGAGGCATTGGCACACGCACTGCTGGAGGATCGGCTGACATGGAGATTCGCGGACCGATGATGCTGCCCGGGCGGCGAGAGGACATCACGCTCGAGACGCTCGACGGCGTGGAGCTCGTGGGCGAGCTGGCGCTTCCGCTCGAGCGCGACCCGGTCGCGACGCTCGTCACGCTGCATCCGCTGCCCACCGCCGGCGGGTTCATGGACTCCCACATCATCCGCAAGGCCGCGGCACGGCTGCCGGCGCTTGCGGACCTCGCGGTCCTCCGGTTCAACACGCGGGGGACGTCGTCGCCGCGGGGAACGAGCGGCGGACACTTCGACGGGGGACGGGCCGAGGCGTTCGACGTGGCCGCCGCCGTCGACTTCGCACGCGAGCGGGGGCTGCCGAATCTGTGGATCGTCGGCTGGTCGTTCGGCACCGAGCTCGCGCTGAAGTACGGCCGCGATCATGCCGTGGAGGGCATGATCCTGCTCTCGCCGCCGCTTCATCGCACGTCCGCCGAGGAGGTCGCGGCGTGGGCATCGGACCCGCGACCCATGGTCGTGCTCGTGCCGGAGCACGACGACTTCCTCCGCCCGGACGCCGCCGCAGACCGGTTCGCGTCCGTTCCCCATGCCAACGTGATCGGCGTCGACGGCGCGAAGCACCTGTGGGTCGGCGAGACGCAGACGCGCCGTGTGCTCACCGAGATCGTCGCTGCGGTGAATCCCGACGCACTGCCCCTGCCCACCGAGTGGCACGGCGCCGTCGTCGACGGGGCCTGAGTCAGCGCTCGTTCTGGCGCGGGATGACGACCTGCCGGTAGAGGATGAGGATGCTCGCCGCGACCGGGATCGCGATCAGCGCGCCGAGCAGACCGAGCAGCGAGCCGCCCGCGAGGGCGGCGATCACCACGACCGCTCCTGGCACCGACACCGCGCGGCTCATGATGCGCGGCGAGATCACGTACGCCTCGATCTGCATGTACACGAGGTAGTAGATCGCGGCGATCAGCGCGGTCGTCGGCGACCCGAGACCGGGAATGAGGCAGGTCAGCACGATGATCGTCGACCCGGTGAGGGTCCCCACCAGGGGGATCAGCGAGAAGAAGAACGCGACCACGGCGAGGACGGCGGGGAACGGCGCCCCGATGATCGACAGGAAGATCGCGCTCAGGACGCCGTTGATCACGCCGAGGCTCAGCTGCCCGATGACGTAGAAGCCGACCGAGTCGGTGATCTGCTCGCCGAGGTCGATGAAGCGCGCGCGCTTGGAGGCGGGGACCAGCTGATACACCGAGCGCTTCAGGCTCGGCGTCGAAGCGGTGAAGTAGATCGTGAGGATCAGCACGATGAACGCACCCGCGAGACCCGCGAGGATGCTGCCGGCGAACGCGATCAGGCCGCCGCCGACCTGGCTCCCGAGGGCGTTCAGGTCCAGTGAGTCGACCCATTCCTGGATGTACAGGAAGACCTGGTCGACTTCGAGGAGCGGGAAGGTCGTCGTCATCCAGTCGCGCAGTTCGCTCACGGGATCCCACGTGCCCTGCTCGATGAGGCGCTGCACCGTCGAGATCAGCTGGGTGATCTGCCCCACGATGATCGGGACGACCATCAGCACGATGCCCGCGAACATCGCCAGCACCGCCAGGACGGTGGCGAGCACCGCAGCCCACCGGGGGAGTCGGCGTCGCTCCAGCCACGCGACGACGGGATCCAGGCCGAGAGAGAGGAAGAGCGCCGTTCCGACGTAAAGCAGGATCGTCGAGAGCGTCTGGACGCTGCCGATCAGCAGCAGTCCGAGGCCGACCCCGAGGGTCGCGACGAACGCCACCCGGAACGGATTGTGGAACTTCATCCCGGCCTTCACGCCCTCTCCCGGCGAAACCGCGCCGCCACGTGATCAGAATACGCACGACGCCCTCGGATTCCCGGCTGCGCCGTGCTCCCACGGCGCTTTCAGGTCTCTTTCGCTACGCTGATCAGTCGAGTCCAGGGCTCATCCGGTATGGAGATGCCCGTGAGAGGTGTTCTGAGTGCGATTCGTATGGGCCGTGGCGGCCTTCGTCCTCGCGGCAGTGATGATCGGTGCCGGAATCGCTCAGCGCACCGTCTTCGAGGGACCCGACACCGAGACGGTGGCGGTGCCCGCGCACGACGCGACCGCGTATCTCGTGATCGACGGAGCCGTGCTGAACGCGCTGCCGGGCGCGCAGACGCTGCGGGCGCAGGCCGACGGCGAGATCTTCGCCGCCTACGGGCGCACGTCCGACATGACCGCGTGGCTCTCGGACGCGACCTACACCTCGGTCACGCTCGGCGACGAGGGCGAGATGGTCGCCGCGACAGTCGAGCCCGAGCCCGAGCCCGAGTCCGAGGCGGATGCCGAGGGCGCCGCCGATTCCGAGGAGTCGGATGCCGAGGAGCCCGCCGGCCGCAATCCCGCCGGGTCGGACCTGTGGCTCGACGAGTTCACCCAGACCGATCTCATGATCGCCCCGCTGCAGCTTCCGGCCGACATGAGCGTGCTGATCGCCACCGACGGAACCGCGCCCGCGCCGAGCACCGTCACGGTCTCGTGGCCGATCCCCAACGCGACGCCCTGGGCCGGTCCTCTCATCGTCGGGGGCGCGATCCTGATGGCCGTCGGAGTGCTGCTGTACATCCTCGGCTTCCGTCATGCGCGGCGCGCGCGCGGACCGCGGCGCAAGGGTCTGCCCCTGCCGCCGACCGAGCCGATCGACGTCGCCACCGCGGGCGAGGAGAAGGGCGTCATCAGTGCGTCCGGCCCGACACGGCGGTCGCTCGGCAGCAGCCGGCGCACGCTCGTGGTGATCCCCGCGCTGGCCGTGTCGGCGCTCCTGTTCGCCGGCTGTGACGCCGATGCGTGGCCCCAGCTGGCCGCGACGCCGACGCCGAGTCCCAGCGCGACCGTGATCGTGCCGGAGGGACAGCAGTCGCCCGCGGTCACGAAGGCCCAGGCCGAGAGGATCCTCACGCGCATCGCCGAGACCGTCGCGCAGGCCGACGAGGATCGCTCGGTGGGCGACGCCGACACGCGCCTCGAGGGCGCGATGCTCGAGACGCGCAAGACGAACTACACGCTCCGCGACGCGATCAGCGACTACCGCACGCCCTCGGCGATCCTCGCCAAGCCGCTGTCGATCGTGCTCCCGCAGGCGTACGACGGGTGGCCGCGCTCCGTGCTCGCCGTGGTCGACGACGAGGAGACGAAGACGTCCAGCATCATGGTCATCACGCAGCAGGACCCGTGGTCGCCGTACCAGCTGAGCTACCAGGCGAGCCTGGAGGCCGACACTCCGATGCCGGACCTCGCGCCGTCGTACATCGGGGCGACGCAGGTCGCGCCGGACTCGCCGTTCCTGATCCTGCCGCCCGACCAGGTCGCCACCGCCTACGCCGACATCATCAACAACGGCGACGAAAGCGAATACGCCGGGCTGTTCGACGCGGAGACCGATCAGTTCCGCGTGAAGGTCGCCAGTGACCGCGACCGCCGGCTCGAGGAGTTCAACGAGACCGCGTCGCAGACCGGACAGCTCACGTTCTCGTCCGAGGCGGGCAGCCAGGAGCCCTTCGCGATCGCCACCCTCGAGAGCGGGGCGATCGTCGCCGTCACGGTCGAGGAATCCGACCGGGTGCGACCCACGAACGACGACGCGGTGATCAAGCTCGAGAACAACCCCACGGTCGAGACCCTCGCGGGTGTGGAGCAGTCGGCGAGCGGCTTCACGACGACCTTCCTCGACCAGCTCTTCTTCTACGTGCCAGGACAGGGATCGAGCGAGAAGATCCAGCTCCTGGGATACGCTTCGGACATTCTCAACGCGAAGGTGATCCAGTGACCGATGCTTCTCTGGGTGCCGCTGTGCGCGGCGCCGTCGACCTCTCCTCCCTGCGCAACAAGCCGGCACCAGGTGCCGCGGCGCCGGCGACGCCCGCGGCGGGGGGCGGTGACGTCCCGCTCGTGATGGACGTCACCGATGCCACGTTCGGTCAGGCCATGGAGCTCTCGCGGACCGTCCCGGTCGTGGTGGATCTGTGGGCGGAATGGTGCGGGCCGTGCAAGCAGCTGAGCCCTGTGCTCGAGAAGGTCGTCACGGAGCACAGCGGCCGTCTCGTCCTCGCCAAGGTGGACGTCGACGCCAACCCCCAGATCTCGCAGGCGTTCCGCGCGCAGTCCATCCCCATGGTCGTCGCGCTCGTCGCCGGCCAGCCGGTGCCGCTGTTCACGGGCGCGGTCCCCGAGCAGCAGGTGCGCGAGGTGTTCGCCCAGCTGCTGCAGCTGGCGGCCCAGCACGGCGTGACCGGATCGGTCGGCGAGCCGGCGGAAGAGGGCGCGGAGCCCGCGGAGCCGCCGCTGCCGCCGCTGCACGCCGAGGCGCACGATGCGATCGAGGCGGGGGACTACGCGCGTGCGATCACCGCGTACGAGAGGGCGATCGCCGAGAACCCGCGTGACGCCGATGCGCGGGCGGGACTCGGACAGGTCCGCCTGCTCGACCGTGTGCAGGGCGCCGATCTCGAGGCGGCGCGTGCCGCCGCCGCCGCGGACGCGCGCGATGTCGCCGCGCAGCTGGCGGTCGCCGATCTCGACGTCGCCGGTGGCCACATCGACGACGGCTTCGGCCGTCTGCTCGACCTCTTCCAGGAGCTCCCGGCGGATGAGCGCGCCCCGGTCCGCGAGCGGCTGCTGGAGCTGTTCGGCGTCGTCGGCGACGCCGACCCTCGCGTCGGGCGGGCTCGCGCGCGCCTGGCGTCGCTGCTGTTCTGAGGTCTGCGCGGACCCGCATGACGAGGGCGCGGCCCCGGCCTGAGCCGGAGCCGCGCCCTCGTCGTCTCGCGCTCAGCCCTGCGTGGGCGAGGGGATGTGCGCCTGCGGCGCGTGCTTGAGCCACAGCACGCCCAGCGGCGGGAGGATCATGCGCGCGCGGTGGTCCTCCCCGGCGGTGACCATGCCGAGGTTGCCCACGCCCGATCCGCCGAACGCCTCGGCGTCGGAGTTCAGGATCTCCTGCCACACGCCCTTCTCGGGAAGCTCGAGCTCGTAGTCGTACACGGGGTTGCCGGCGAAGTTGCAGATGACGGCGATCGTGTTCCCGTGCCAGTCGCGCCGGGCGAACGCCTGCACGTTCGGGTTCCAGGACGGCCCTCCCAGCCGCGTGAACGCCGAGCCGTCGGCATCCCGCGACCACAGCGCCGATTCGTGGCGATAGGCGTTGTTGAGACTGCGCACGAAGCTCTGCAGCTGCGCGTGCGCAGGCTGGTCGAGCAGCCACCAGTCGAGCTCGCGCGCCTCGGACCACTCGGAGAACTGGCCGAACTCCTGGCCCATGAACAGCAGCTGCTTGCCCGGGTGCCCCCACATGTACGCCAGGAACGCGCGCATGTTGGCCAGCTGCTGCCAGTGGTCGCCCGGCATCCGTCCGATGAGGCTGCCCTTGCCGTGCACGACCTCGTCGTGGCTGATCGGAAGGATGAAGTTCTCGCTGAAGGCGTAGACGTACGAGAACGACAGCTCGCCCTCGTGGTGGGAGCGATAGATCGGGTCACGCGAGATGTACGTGAGGCTGTCGTTCATCCAGCCCATGTTCCACTTGAAGCCGAACCCGAGACCGGCGTGCTCCGTGGGCTTGGTGACGCCGGGGAAGCTCGTGGACTCCTCGGCGATCATGGCGATGCCGGGGTAGCGCTTGTAGGCGGTCGCGGTGACCTCCTGCAGGAAGGAGATCGCCTCGAGGTTCTCACGCCCGCCGTGGATGTTGGGCGTCCACTCGCCGTCCTCGCGGGAGTAGTCGAGGTACAGCATCGACGCGACGGCGTCGACGCGCAGGCCGTCGACGTGGAACTCCTCGAGCCAGTACAGCGCGTTGGCGACGAGGAAGTTGCGCACCTCGCGCCTGCCGTAGTCGAAGATGAGCGTTCCCCAGTCCTTGTGCTCACCGCGGGTCGGGTCGCCGTGCTCGTAGAGGGTCTCGCCGTCGAAGCGCGCCAGGGCGAAGTCGTCCTTGGGGAAGTGGCCGGGGACCCAGTCCATGATGACGCCGATGCCGGCCTGATGCAGCCGGTCGATGAGGTAGCGCAGGTCGTCGGGGTGGCCGAACCGGCTCGTGGGGGCGTAGTAGCCGGTGACCTGATAGCCCCAGGATCCGCCGAACGGGTGCTCCGCCAGCGGAAGGAACTCCACGTGGGTGAATCCGAGCGACGTGACGTAGTCGACCAGCGCGTCGGCGGCGTCGCGGTACGACAGGCCGGCACGCCACGACCCGAGGTGCAGCTCGTAGACCGACATCGGCTTGGACAGCGGGGTCGTCTGCGAGCGCGTGTGCATCCAGTCGTCGTCGGCCCACGAGTACGACGACTCCGTGACGACGGACGCGGTCGCGGGCGGCACCTCGGCGAAGCGCGCCATGGGGTCGGCCTTGGTGACCCACGTGCTCCAGCGCGTGCGCAGCTCGAACTTGTAGTTGGTGCCCGGTCCGAGCCCGGGGACGAACAGCTCCCACACGCCGCTGGCGCCCATCGAGCGCATCGCGTGCCCGGTGCCGTCCCAGCTGTTGAAGTCCCCGACGACGCGCACCGAGCGGGCGTTCGGCGCCCAGACCGCGAAGGCCGTGCCCAGAGAACCGTCGTGCTCGACGACGTGCGCGCCCAGGACGGTCCACAGCTGCTCATGGCGGCCCTCGGCGATCAGGTGCAGATCCACCTCGCCGAGGAGCGGCGCGTGCCGGTAGGGATCGTCGGCGGTGTAGTCGGGGGCGTCGCTGTACGTCGCCACGATCTCGTAGCGTCCCGCACGGCCGTCGACCGCACCCTGCCAGATACCTGACCGGATGTGCTCGAGCGGGACCCGCCGGCCGTCGTCGAAGACGGCCGTGACGCTCTCGGCCAGCGGACGTCGCGTGCGGATCACCCACGTGCCCGGCGCATCGCCGGCGTGGATGCCGAGAACGGAGTGCGGGTCGTGATGCGCACCTCCGGCGACCTCGTCGAGAAGTTCGGGGGAGATGTGCATCAGGACTCCTTCACGTGCAGGATGTGGACGGGCTCGCGGAACGCGTCGAGCCGCACGAAGTTGTGGTCCGTCCAGGTCCACGCTTCGCCGGTGACGAGGTCCTCGACCTCGAAGGGCTCACCGGGGGTGACGCCCCAGACGCGCGTGTCGAGGTGCACGAGCGTCTGACGCACCGAGTGCGGGTCGACGTTGACGACCACGATGATCGTGTCGGCCCTGCCGGTCGGGGACAGTGCGGCGTCGAGGTGCTTGACGTACACGAGGATCGCGTCGTCGTCGCTCCAGTGGATGGTCAGGTTGCGCAGCTGCTGCAGGGCGGGGTGCTCGGCGCGGATCTCGTTCAGCCGCGTCAGGTAGGGGGCCAGCGAGTCACCGCGCGCTTCGGCGCCCGCCCAGTCGCGCAGCTTGTACTCGTACTTCTCGTTGTCGATGTTCTCCTCGGAACCGGGCCGCGCGACGTTCTCGTACAGCTCATAGCCGGCGTACACACCGTAGGTCGGTGCCGCGGTGGCCGCGATGGCGGCGCGGATGCGGTACGCGGGGCGGCCGCCGTACTGCAGGTACTCGGTGAGGATGTCGGGCGTGTTGACGAACAGGTTCGGCCGCAGGAAGTCGTCGGTCTCGTGGGCGAGCCCGCTGAGGAACTCCTCGAGCTCGGCCTTGCCGTTGCGCCACGTGAAGTACGTGTAGCTCTGCTGGAAGCCGGCCGCGGCCAGACTCTGCATCGGCGCGGGGCGCGTGAACGCCTCGGCCAGGAACACCACGTCCGGGAAATCGGCGCACACCGTGCCGATCAGCCACTCCCAGAACTGCAGCGGCTTGGTGTGGGGATTGTCGACGCGGAATATGCGCACCCCCTGGGCGATCCAGTGGCGCACCACGCGCAGCACCTCGGCGCGGATGCCGTCGGGGTCGTTGTCGAAGTTGACGGGATAGATGTCCTGGTACTTCTTGGGCGGGTTCTCGGCGTACGCGATCGATCCGTCCGGCAGCGTCGTGAACCATTCGGGGTGCTCCTGGACCCACGGGTGGTCGGGGGCGGCCTGAAGAGCGAGATCGAGCGCCACCTCGATGCCCTCGGCGCGCGCCGCCCGCACGAAGGCGCGGAAGTCCGCGAGCCGGCCCAGATCGGGGTGGACGGCGTCGTGGCCGCCGGCCTCGGAGCCGATCGCCCACGGCGAGCCGGGGTCGCCCGGCTCGGTCTCGAGGGTGTTGTTGCGGCCCTTGCGGTTGATCTCCCCGATCGGGTGGATCGGCGGCAGGTAGAGCACCTGGAAGCCCATCTTGGCGACGGCGGGCAGCCGGCGCGCGGCGGTGCGGAACGTCCCCGACCGGATGGTGCCGTCCTTGAGCCGTTTGGCGCCCTCGGACCGTGGGAAGAACTCGTACCACGCTCCGACCCCGGCGCGCTCGCGCTCGACCAGCAGCTTCAGGTCGTCGCCGAGGGTCGACAGCGACATGAGCGGCCGGTCGTGGAAGTATGCCGCGATGCGCTCGTCCTCGACGACCTCGAGGGACTGGCCGTCGCTGACGGCGCCGCTGCGCAGCCGCCCGGCGGCCTCGCGCAGCGCGGAACGCTGGCCGACGGGTCGGTTGCGCTCGCGGGCGGCGCGCTCGAACAGACCGGCGCCCATCTCGCGCATGAGGGCGGTGTCGACACCGGCGGCGATCTTCACCGACGCGGCGTGGTGCCACGTGGCGAAGTCGTCGGTGAAGCCTTCGAACCGGAAGCTCCACAGGCCCTGCTCGAGGAGCGCGACCTGGGTCCGCCACGTGTCGAAGCCGTCTTCGAGCGCCGTCAGGCGGTGCAGCGACACGTCGCCGGACGGCGACGTGAGCCGGACCTGCACGCCGATGCGATCGTGTCCCTCGCGGAACGCGGTCACCTGGAACGGCACCAACTCGCCGTCGAACGCCGTCGGCGTGAAGCTCCCCCAGGGGACTGCGGGCCGGGGTTTGACCAGCGGCACGCGACGCGAGACGGTCGTCCGTTCGGACTGCCACTCGCGGGCTTCGCGGACAGGGATGGAGTCTGCGCTCCTCCAGGGGCGGGACTTGGGGCTACGGGACGAGCTGACCACGTTCCGAACCTATCGCGCTCGTCGCCCTGTCGACACCTTCTCGCGCGGACTGTGGAGGATCACTCCACGCGGAACAGGTGCATCGAGGTTCCCGGCAGCTCCACCGAATCGCCCGGGGCGTACGCGTCGTGCCTATCGGTCGGGCGCTCGTGCGCGCTGGACCACAGCGACACGAAGCGGGTGACGCCCTCGATCCCGGGGAGGGTGACCTCGACCGGCGACTCGTTGCCGTGGATCATCAGCAGCACGCGGTTGTGCGTCTCGTCCTCGGGGGTCGACGTCGCGACGTACTGCAGCGTGCGATGGTCGGGATTGGTCCACCGCTCGCTCGACATCATCTCGCCGTGACGGTCGTACCAGTCCATCACCGATGCCGACGGCGTGTGCTCGTCGAGGCGGGCGAATCGCACCGGTCTGAGCGCGGGATTGTCGTGCCGGATGGCGATGAGCCGCTGCACGTGCTCGAGGAGGTCGCGCTGCCACGGCGCGTGGTCCCACGACAGCCACGTCAGCGGGGAGTCGTGGCAGTAGGCGTTGTTGTTGCCGCGCTGCGTGCGGCCGAATTCGTCGCCGGCGGTGATCATGGGGACGCCCGCCGAGAGCAGCAGCGTTCCCATGAGGTTGCGCATGGCCTTGCGCCGGGTGGCGAGGATCCGCTCGTCGTCCGTGCGTCCCTCGGCGCCGTGGTTGAACGAACGGTTGGTGTCGGCGCCGTCGCGGTTCTGCTCGCCGTTGCCGAGGTTGTGCTTGACGTCGTACGACACCAGGTCATTGAGGGTGAACCCGTCGTGGGCCGTCACGAAGTTGATGCTCGCGACCGGCCCACGCTCTGCGCTGAAGGTGTTCGACGACCCCGCGAGGCGCGTCGCGAACCCGCCGATGCCCACCGGCGCGGTCGAGGCGCGTCGCGCGTAGTCGACGTCGCTGAGCCAGAAGTTGCGCACGCGATCGCGATACCGGTCGTTCCACTCGTGCCAGCCGGGGCCGAAGTTGCCCGTCTGCCAGCCGCCCATGCCGACGTCCCACGGCTCGGCGATCTTCTTGACGCCCTCGAGCGCGGGATCGTCCGCGATCGCCGTGAGCAGCGGATGGTCCGGTGTGAAGTGGTGGATCTCATCGCGGCCGAGCGTGACGGCCAGGTCGAAGCGGAAGCCGTCGACCTGCACGTCGTTCGCCCAGTAGCGCAGCGAATCCAGCACGAGCCTCGAGGCGGCGTCCGTGGACGTGTCGACGGCATTGCCGCAGCCCGTCACGTCGATGTAGGCGCCGTCGTCGTGCTGGCGGTAGTACGCGCCGTTGTCGATGCCGCGCAGGCTCGAGCGGGGGCCGCCGATGCCGGCTTCGGAGGTGTGGTTGTACACGACGTCGAGGATCACCTCGAGCCCGGCCTCGTGCAGCAGCTTGACCATGCCCTTGAACTCGCGGAGCACCGCTTCCGGGCCCTGCCGCCGCGCCTCGTCGGTCGCGTACGGCGCGTGGGGCGTGAAGAAGTTCAGGGTGTTGTAGCCCCAGTAGTTGGACAGGCCGTGCTCCAGAAGACGCGGTTCGGTGATGAACGCGTGCACCGGCAGCAGCTCGATCGCGGTGACACCGAGCGACAGGAAGTGGTCGATCATGGCGGGGTGCGCCAGGCCCGCATACGTGCCGTGGAGGGCCGGCGGGACGAGCGGATGCCGCTTCGACATGCCCTTGAGGTGACCCTCGTAGATCACCGTGCGGTCCATCGGCGTGGCGGGCTTGGCGACGCCCGCCCAGTCGAACGCGCCGTCCACGGCGACCGAGCGCCAGTCTCCGTAGCCGCCGCTGACGAGCCCTCGCGCATACGGCTCGACGAGCAGGGTTCCGGCATTGAACGTGGACCCCGCTGAGTGCGGCCCGTCGACGCGGATGGCGTATGCCGTCCCCGCCTCGAGAAGGTGGGACGTGGCGCTCCACACGCCGCCGGGCTGGGGCCGCATCGGGATCGTGTCGGTCGCCCAGTCCAGGTCGTGGCGGTCGAAGATCACCAGCTCGACACTGTCGGCCGCCCCCGACCACACGCGGAGCGTGCCCCCTTCGGGCCCGAACGTGACCCCGAGGTCGTCCAGCTCGGTGCTGAGCAGCCCCGGAGGAGTCGCGACCGGGGACTGCTGCATGGACATGGGATCTAGAGTAGTGACCGCGTGAGTCGCGGATGTAACGCGCGAACGGGGGTGGGACATGGTCTATCTCGATCATGCGGCGACCACCCCGGTGCGTCCCGAGGCCGCGGAGGCCTGGGCGCGGACCACCGCCCTCACCGGGAACGCGTCGTCGATCCACGCCGCCGGCCAGGCTGCGCGGCGCACTCTCGAAGACGCGCGCGAGCGCCTCGCGAGCGTGCTCGGGTGCGAGCCGATCGAGGTCGTGTTCACCTCCGGCGGCACCGAGGCGGTCAATCTCGCCGTCACCGGCATGTGGCGGGCACGGTCCGGCGAGGCGGTCGGCTTCGTGCTGCCGGACGGCGAGCACCACGCCGCCCTCGACGCCGTGGCGGCCCTCGAGGCCCGCGAGGGCGCGACGATCCGGGCGGTGCCGCTGGACGCCCTCGGGCGCATCGACGTCGCGCGCTTCGCCGACGCGCTCGCCGGCGCCGCCGCGGCGACCGCGATCGCGGCGAACAACGAGGTCGGGACCGTCAACGACGTCGCGGCGCTCGCCCGCGCGGCCACCGGCGCCGCAGTGCCGCTGCACGTCGACGCGGTGGCCGCGTTCGGACATGTCCCGGTGGACTGGCGCTCGTGGCGGGGAGATGCCGCGGGCGGCACGGGACTGATCGCGATGAGCGTGGCTGCGCACAAGATCGGGGGACCGGTGGGTGTGGGTGCGCTCGTGGCGGCGCGCACCGCCGACCTCGTGCCGATGCTGCGCGGCGGGGGCCAGCAGCGCGGCCTGCGGGCCGGCACGCAGGACGTGGCGGGAGCGGTCGCCTTCGCGGTCGCGGCCGAGCTGGCCGAGGCGGAGCGCGAGAGCGAGCGGGTCCGCCTGACGGCGCTGCGGCGACGCCTCGTCGCGGGCGCTGTGGCGAACATCGACGGCGTCGAGCTGCTGGGGGATCCCGAGCAGCGGGTGCCCGGCAATGCGCATCTGCTGTTCCGCGGCGCGATCGGCGAGTCCCTGCTGTTCCTGCTGGATCAGGCGGGGATCTGCGTGTCGACGGGATCGGCATGCCAGGCGGGCGTGCCCGAGCCCTCGCACGTCGTGCTGGCGCTGGGCCGCACGGATGCCGAGGCTCGCCAGGTGCTGCGGCTGACGCTGGGCCGGACCAGCACCGACGCGGACGTCGACGCGGTGCTGGCCGCCCTCCCGGGGGCCGTCGACCGCGCGCGGGCGGCATCCGGCCGCCGCCCAGGCGCCCGCTCGTAGACTGGGCGCATGAGGATCCTGGCGGCGATGAGCGGCGGCGTCGACTCCGCCGTGGCGGCCGCTCGGGCCGTCGAGGCGGGTCATGACGTGGTCGGCGTGCACCTCGCGCTCTCGCGCGCCGGCGGGACGCTCCGCACCGGCAGCCGCGGCTGCTGCACGATCGAGGACGCGATGGACGCGCGGCGCGCGGCCGACCGCCTCGGCATCCCGTTCTACGTGTGGGACTTCTCGGAGCGGTTCCGCGACGACGTCATCGACGACTTCGTCGCCGAGTACCGGGCCGGCCGCACGCCCAATCCCTGCATGCGCTGCAACGAGAAGATCAAGTTCGCCGCGCTCCTCGAGCGGGGCCTGGAACTGGGCTTCGACGCCGTCTGCACGGGTCACTACGCGACGCTCGTGGACGGCCCCGACGGGCTCGAGCTTCATCGCGCGTCCGACGCGGCGAAGGACCAGTCGTACGTCCTCGGCGTGCTCACGGCCGAGCAGCTCGCCCACACGCTCTTCCCCCTGGGCTCCACGCCCTCCAAGGCCGTCGTCCGCGCCGAGGCCGCGGAGCGCGGACTGTCGGTCGCGCAGAAGCCGGACTCCCACGACATCTGCTTCATCCCCGACGGCGACACGAAGGGCTGGCTGGCCGAGAAGGTCGGCACCGCCACCGGCGACGTCGTCGACCGGTCGGGCGCCGTGGTCGGAACCCACGAGGGTGCGCACGCGTTCACCGTGGGCCAGCGTCGCGGGCTCCGGCTGGGCGTACCGGCGCCGGACGGCAAGCCGCGGTTCGTCCTCGAGGTGCGACCGGTTTCGAACACGGTGGTCGTCGGTCCCAAGGAGGCGCTCGCGACCGCCGGGATCGCAGGCTCCCGCTACACGTGGGCGGGCCGTCCCGTGCAGGCGGAGGAGTTCGACTGCCATGTGCAGATCCGGGCGCACGCCGACCCCGTGCCGGCGCACGCGCGACTCGTGGACGGCGAGCTCGCGGTGCGGCCCGAGACCCCGCTGGACGGCGTCGCCCCGGGCCAGACGGCGGTCCTCTACGACGGCACGCGCGTGATCGGACAGTTCACGATCGACCGCACCGAGTCGGCCGTGCCCGTCGACGCAGCCTGACCCCGGCGGTGTCGCACCCCGCTCCTAGACTGACGGAGTGACGGATGCCGCATTCTCCGACGATCTGAGCCTCGCCGACGCCCGCGATGAGGCCCGGGCGCTGACCGACCGCATCCTCTCGGCTCGCGAGGCGTACTACGGCGCCGATGCCGAGCTCGTCGACGACGCGACCTACGACGCGTGGATGCGGCGGCTCGAAGAGCTCGAGCGCATGCACCCCGAGCTGCAGGGCCAGGACTCGCCGACCCAGACCGTGGGCGCGGCCGAGACGACGATGCTGGCACCCGTCGAGCACGCCGAGCGCATGCTGAGCCTCGACAACGTCTTCTCGGCCGACGAGCTGCGCGAATGGTGCGCGAAGACCGCGGCGGCGGCCGGCCGGGCCGTGCGCTGGCTGACCGAGCTCAAGATCGACGGCCTCGCCATCAGCCTGCGCTACGAGGACGGCATGCTCACGTCGGCGGCCACGCGCGGCGACGGCCGCGTGGGCGAGGACGTCACCGTCAACGCGCTGCGCGTGGCCGGCATCCCTCAGCGGCTGTCGGGCGACGGGCACCCGCCGATCGTGGAGGTGCGCGGCGAGGTCTTCATCCCGGTCGCCGAGTTCGAGCGGCTCAACGCGCTGCAGGCGACGATGCGCGATCGCGCGGTGGACGAAGCGCGCTCGCGAGCGCGGTCGTTCGACGAGGAGCGCGCGCGGCTCAGCGCCGAGCGGCGCTTCCCCGCCTTCGCCAACCCGCGCAACGCCGCCAGCGGCGGCCTGCGGCAGCAGCTCGACAAGAAGGACGGCCTCGAGCTCGAGGCCAGGCGCGCGCGCCTGGCGTCGCTGCGCCTTTTCGTCCACGGCATCGGGGCGTGGAGCGAGCCGCCCGTGGCCGCGCAGAGCGAGGTGTACGACCTGCTCGCGTCGTGGGGGCTGCCCGCCAGCCCGTACTTCCGAACGTGTGACGACGTCGAGGGCGTCATGGACTTCGTCGCGCACTACGGCGAGCACCGCCACGACGTCGAGCACGAGATCGACGGTGTCGTCGTCAAGGTCGACGAGCTCGCGCTGCACGATGAGCTGGGGGCGACCAGCCGCGCGCCGCGATGGGCGATCGCGTACAAGTACCCGCCCGAGCAGGTGAACACCCGGCTCCTCGACATCGTGGTGTCGGTGGGGCGCACCGGCCGCGCGACGCCGTACGCCGTCATGGCGCCCGCTCGCGTGTCGGGCAGCGTCGTGCGGCAGGCGACCCTGCACAACCAGGACGTCGTGAAGGCCAAGGGCGTGCTGATCGGCGACACCGTGGTGCTGCGCAAGGCCGGCGACGTGATCCCCGAAGTGCTCGGGCCCGTCGTCGAGCTGCGCGACGGCACCGAGCGGACCTTCGTGATGCCCGAGAACTGCCCCGAATGCGGATCGCCGCTCGCCCCCGCCAAGGAGGGCGACATCGACCTGCGCTGCCCGAACACCCGCGCCTGCCCGGCGCAGGTGCGCGGCCGCGTCGAGCACATCGGCTCGCGCGGCGCTCTCGACATCGAGGCGCTGGGCGAAGTGACAGCCGCCGCCCTGACTCAGCCCTCTGAGCCGCGCACGCCGCCCCTCGAGACCGAAGCGGGCCTGTTCGACCTGCGTCTGGACCAGCTCGTCCCGATCGAGGTCGTCGTGCGCGACGCCGAGACCGGCGAACCGCGCATCGACGAGCAGACCGGCGCCATCGTGCGCCGCTCACCGTTCCAGCGCTCCGAGAAGACCTACCCTCCCGGATGGGAGGACGCCACGCCCGCCGAGCGCCGTGCCGCCGGCATCCGCAAGGACCACGTGGTGCTCCACCCCTCGGCACAGGCCCTCACTCTCCTGGACGAGATCGAGAAGGCCAAGACGAAGGATCTGTGGCGCTTCCTGGTGGCGCTGAACATCCGGCACGTCGGCCCGGTGGCAGCCCGCGCACTCGCGCAGTGGTTCGGCTCGGTCGCCGCCATCCGCGAGGCCACCCGCGACGAGCTCGCCGCCGTCGACGGCGTCGGAGGCATCATCGCCGACTCGCTGATCGACTGGTTCGAGGTCGACTGGCACCGCGAGATCGTCGAGCGGTGGCAGGCCGCCGGCGCGCAGCTGGCGACGCCCGGTCACCCGGGGCCCGGCGCCGCTTCTGCGGACGGAGGAGTGCTCGAGGGGTTGACGGTTGTCGCGACCGGATCGCTCGAGGGCTACACGCGCGAGGGCGCGCAGGAGGCGATCATCCGTGCCGGCGGCAAGGCCGCATCGAGCGTGTCGAAGAAGACCGACTTCGTCGCGGCGGGTCCGGGAGCCGGCTCGAAGCTCGCCAAGGCCGAGCAGCTGGGCATCCGCATCCTCGACGCCGCCCAGTTCCGCGTTCTGGTCGAGCAGGGCCCGGGGGCGCTGGACAGCTGACCGACCGAACGCGAGGATCTCACCCATGGTGCAATGGCTCTACCGGATCGTCCCCACGCGGCCCGACATGGTCGACGCGGCGACCGACGATGAGGCGGCGGTCGTCGGCGATCACTTCCGCTACCTCGTGCAGCTGCGCGATCGCGGCATCCTGATCCTCGCCGGACGCACGCAGGGCGAGGGTGCCGAGACGCTCGGCCTGACCGTCTTCGAGGCCGATGACGAAGCGGCGGCCCGCGCGGTCATGGACGCCGACCCGGCCGTGGCGGCGGGCGTGTTCGCCGCCACGCTCCATCGCTACGCCGTCGCCGTCGCCCGTGACGGGCTCGATATGACCGCGGCGCGGACGCCGGGGTGATCAGCTCTTCGTCAGATCCAGCAGCTTCTCGCGCACCTGCCGTCGCAGCACCTTGCCGATGAGCGACTTGGGCAGCTCGTCGACGACGAACACGCGTCGCGGGACCTTGTACGGGGTGAGGATTCCGCGGACGAACTCGCGGATCGCGTCCACGTCGACGTCGTCGACGGACTCGTCGAGCACGACGGCGGCCACGACCTCCTCGCCGGACTTGGCGCTGGGAAGCCCCACGACGGCCGCATCGTCGACCGCGGGATGCTGGCGCAGCGCGTTCTCGACCTCGGTGGGCGCGACATTGAACCCGCCCGTGATGATCAGCTCCTTGATGCGGTCGACGATCCGCACGAAGCCCTTGTCGTCGATCGCGACGATGTCGCCGGTGCGGAACCAGTCGTCGACGAAGACGGCGGCCGTCGCCTCGGGCCTGCCGTAGTAGCCCGAGAAGACCTGCGGGCCGCGGACGATGAGCTCGCCCGGCTCACCGGGCGGGACGTCATGCGTGGGATCGTCGGGGTCGACGACGCGGCACTCGGTTCCCGGCAGCGGAAGCCCGACCGTTCCGGGGACGCGGTTGTCGCTGACAGGGTTCGCCATCAGCACGGGCGAGCACTCGCTCAGGCCGTAGCCTTCGACGAGATAGCCGCCGGACGCTTCCTCGAAGGGGACCACGAGCTCGTGGGGGAGCGCCATCGCACCCGAGATCGCGACCTGGATGCCCTGCAGCGAAACGCCCTTCTCCCGGGCGCGCTTGAGCAGCCGCTCCGCGATCGGCGGCACCGCGGGGAGGAAGGTCGGCGGATGCTTCTTGATCGCGTCCAGCGTCATATCGGCGTCGAACCGCGGGAACAGCACCAGGCGTGCGCCCATCGACATCGCGAAGGTCAGGCACAGCGTCAGCCCGTAGGCGTGGAACATCGGCAGGACCGCGTACACGACGCACCCCTCGCCCCGCTCGATCTGGGGAATCCACGCGCGTGCCTGGGCGGCGTTGGATTTGATGTTCCGGTGGCTCAGCGAGGCCCCCTTGGGCGTGCCCGTGGTGCCGCTGGTGTACTGGATGAGGGCGAGGTCGTCGACGTCGGGCCGCGGATGCGTCGTGGGCAGCGGTTCGTGCGAGAGCAGCTTCTCCCACGTGACGGTGCCGTGCACCGGGGAGTACAGCGCCTCGCGCGCCTCGCGCGCCTTCTTGATGGGGAGCTTGAGGGCGAGCCGCGTCGCGAACGGCATCGCCTTGATCAGATCGACCGACACGATCGCGGACTGCCGCAGATCGCCCGGGAACGTCTGCACCGCGTCGACGACCTTCGACCACACGATGGAGACCGTCGCGCCGTGGTCCTCGTACTGCTTGCGCAGCTCGCGCGGCGTGTACAGCGGGTTGTGCTCGACGACCACGGCTCCCAGGCGCAGGACCGCGTAGAACGCGATGATGTGCTGCGGGCAGTTCGGCAGGACGATCGCGACGCGATCGCCGGCGCGGACGCCCAGGGCGTGGAGCCCCGCCGCCGCGCGCGCGATCTGCTCGCGCATGTCCCGGTACGACGTCTCGCGGCCGAAGAACTGCAGCGCGGTGAGCTCGGGGTACTGCCGGGCCGAGTCGTCGACGATGTCGACCAGCGATCCGGTCACCGGTTCGAGGTCCTCCGGCACCCCGGGGGCGTAGCTGGCGATCCAGGGGCGGGGCGGGTCGTAGGCCGTCATGGCCCATAGCGTACTGATGCGGTGCACCGGTTCCCACCCCGCGTGTGCGGGCTCGGGGCACAGCGCTCGTAGGATGGGGGGGTGTCTGAAATCACCCCTGAACTCGTGCGCCATCTCGGCGTGCTCGCCCGGATTCAGCTGAGCGACGAGGAGGTCGAGCGCCTCACCGGTCAGCTCGACGTGATCGTCGACAACATCGCGAAGGTCTCGGAGGTCGCCACGCCCGACGTCGAGGCGACCAGCCACCCGATCGCGATGAGCAACGTCTTCCGGTCCGACGAGGTCGGCGTCCAGCTGACGCCCGCCGAGGTGCTGCAGAACGCCCCCGATGCCGCCGACGGGCGGTTCCGGGTGACCGCGATCCTCGGCGAAGAGCAGTAGGGGCGACGACATGACGGATCTGACGAAGCTCAGTGCGGCGGAGCTCGCCGACAAGCTCGCCGCCGGCGAGGTCTCCAGCGTCGAGGCGACGCGGGCGCACCTCGACCGGATCGCCGATGTGGACGGCGCCGTCGGGGCGTTCCTCCACGTCAGCGACCACGCTCTGGACGTCGCGGCGGACATCGACCGCCGACGCGCCGCGGGCGAGGAGCTCGGTCCGGTCGCGGGCGTGCCACTGGCGATCAAGGACGTCCTGGTCACCACCGACATGCCGTCCACCAGCGGGTCGAAGATCCTCGAGGGCTACATGTCGCCGTTCGACGCGACGGTCGTGGCGCGATCCCGCGCGGCCGGCCTGGTGCCGCTGGGCAAGACCAACATGGACGAGTTCGCGATGGGATCCTCGACGGAGCACTCCGCGTACGGACCGACGCGCAACCCGTGGGACCTCGACCGCATCCCCGGCGGCTCCGGCGGCGGCTCGGCGGCCGCGGTGGCGGCCTTCCAGGCGCCCCTCGCCCTCGGATCCGACACCGGCGGTTCGATCCGCCAGCCCGCGCACGTCACCGGCACCGTCGGCCTCAAGCCCACGTACGGCGGCGTGAGCCGCTACGGCGCGATCGCGCTGGCCTCGAGCCTGGATCAGGTCGGACCCGTGACGCGCACCGTCCTGGACTCCGGCCTGCTGCACGATGTCATCGGCGGGTACGACCCGCACGACTCGACGTCGCTCGCTGACGAATGGCCGTCGTTCGCCCAGGCGGCCCGCGAGGGCGCGCGGGGCGACGTCCTGAAGGGCCTCAGGATCGGCGTCATCAAGGAGCTGCCCGACGCGGGCTTCCAACCCGGAGTGTCGTCGTCGTTCCGTGCCGCCCTGGCGGCGATGGAGGCCCAGGGCGCCGAGATCGTCGAGATCAGCGCCCCCCACTTCGAGTACGGCGTCGCGGCGTACTACCTCATCCTTCCGGCGGAGGCCTCGAGCAACCTCGCGAAATTCGACTCGGTGCGCTTCGGCATGCGGATCGACGTGCCCGGCGGCACGGTCGAGGACGTCATGTCGGTGACCCGCGACGCCGGGTTCGGCGACGAGGTCAAGCGCCGCATCATCCTCGGGACCTATGCGCTCAGCGCCGGGTACTACGACGCGTACTACGGCTCCGCGCAGAAGGTGCGCACGCTCATCCAGCGCGACTTCGACCAGGCGTTCGCCTCGGTCGACGTCATCGCCACGCCCAGCGCCCCGACGACGGCGTTCCGCCTCGGCGAGCAGCTGGACGACCCGATGCAGATGTACCTGAACGACGTCACGACCATCCCCGCCAACCTCGCGGGCGTCCCGGGGATCTCGATCCCGTCCGGGCTCGCCGACGAGGACGGTCTGCCGGTCGGCATCCAGTTCCTCGCGCCGGCGCGCGCGGACGCCCGCCTCTACCGCGTCGGAGCGGCGCTGGAGGCTCTGCTCGTGGATTCATGGGGCGGCGGTCTGCTCGACCGCGCTCCGGCGCTGGGAGGTGCCCGCTGATGGCCAAGGCCGACCTGATGGACTACGACAAGGCCCTCGAGCTGTTCGAGCCGGTGCTCGGCTTCGAGATCCACGTCGAGCTGAACACCGTGACGAAGATGTTCTCGGCGGCGCCGAATCCGGCACACGCCGGCCACCACGGCGCCGAGCCGAACACGCTCGTCGCGCCCGTCGACATGGGCCTGCCCGGTTCGCTGCCCGTCGTCAACGGCGAGGCGGTGCGCTCCTCGATCAGCCTGGGCCTGGCCCTGGGATGCTCGATCGCTCCGTCGAGCCGCTTCGCGCGGAAGAACTACTTCTACCCCGACCTCGGGAAGAACTACCAGATCTCGCAGTACGACGAGCCGATCGCGTTCGAGGGCTCCGTGGAGGTCGAGATGCCCGATGGCGAGATCGTGACGGTGCCGATCGAGCGAGCCCACATGGAGGAGGACGCCGGCAAGCTCACGCACATGGGCGGCGCCGCCGGCCGCATCCAGGGCGCCGAGTACTCCCTCGTGGACTACAACCGCGCCGGCGTCCCTCTCGTCGAGATCGTCACGAAGACCATCTTCGGGGCGGAGGGGCGCGCACCCGAGCTCGCGAAGGCATACGTGCAGACCATCCGCGACATGGTGATCTCCCTCGGCATCTCCGAGGCGCGCATGGAGCGCGGCAACCTCCGCTGCGACGCGAACGTGTCGCTGCGCCCGCGGGTCGCGCCGGGTGAGACGCCGGCGCCGCTGGGCATCCGCACCGAGACGAAGAACGTGAACTCGATGCGCTCGGTCGAGCGGGCGGTGCGCTACGAGATCCAGCGCCAGGCGGCGATCCTCGCCGCCGGTGGCACGATCACGCAGGAGACGCGCCACTGGCACGAGGACACGGGCACGACGAGCCCGGGGCGTCCGAAGTCGGATGCCGACGACTACCGGTACTTCCCGGAGCCGGATCTTCTCCCGGTGGAGCCGGCGGCCGAGCTGATCGAGGAGCTGCGGGCGGCGCTGCCCGAGCCGCCCGCCGCGCACCGGCGCCGCCTCAAGGCGGACTGGGGGTTCGGCGACATCGATTTCCAGGGCGTCGTGAACGGCGGCGTGCTGGCCGAGGTCGAGGCGACGATCGCGGCCGGAGCGACACCCGCCGCGGCGCGCAAGTGGTGGACCGGTGAGATCACCCGCATCGCCAACGCGTCCGAGCGCGAGCCCGTGGAACTGGTCTCGCCGGCGGACGTGGCGGCGCTGCAGGCGCTCGTCGACGCCGGCACGCTCACCGACAAGCTGGCGCGGCAGGTGCTCGAGGGTGTCGTCGCCGGTGAGGGATCGCCGCAGGAGGTCGTCGACGCGCGGGGGCTCGCGGTCGTGTCGGACGACGGCGCGCTGCTCGCGGCGATCGACGAGGCCCTGGCGGCCCAGCCCGACGTGCTCGCGAAGATCCGCGATGGCAAGGTGCAGGCCGCCGGCGCGGTCATCGGCGCCGTCATGAAGGCGATGCGCGGACAAGCCGACGCCGCCCGTGTGCGCGAGCTCATCCTGGAGCGGGCTTCGCAGTAGCCGCCGTCCGGCCGGGTCGATCGTGCCTGCGGGATGTCGGCGTGGTCGGGGAGAATCGGAACATGGGGCGCGGTGACGGATCGGGCCGGGTCGTCTCGCCCGAGGGGGCGGACGACACCGGCGCCGGCATCCTGCACGTCGACATGGATGCCTTCTACGCGGCGGTCGAGGAGCTCGACGACCCGTCGCTGCGCGGACGCGCGATCATCGTCGGAGGCGAGGACGGACGCTCCGTCGTCTCCAGCGCCTCCTACCCGGCGCGGCGATACGGGGTCCGCTCGGCCATGCCCGTCGGCCAGGCGCTGCGGCTGTGCCCCCACGCGATCGTGGTGCCCCCGAACTTCCCGCGCTATGTCGAGGTCTCGCGGCAGGTGATGGACATCTTCCGCGATGTCACGCCGCTGGTGGAGCCGCTGTCGATCGACGAGGCCTTCCTGGACGTCCGCGGCGCGCGCCGGCTGTGGGGGAGCCCGGGAGCCATCGCCCGGGCACTGCGCGAGCGCGTCCGACGCGAGACCGGGCTCACGTGCAGCGTGGGTGCCGCGGCGACCAAGCACGTCGCCAAGATCGCCTCGACCATGAGCAAGCCGGATGGGCTGCTGATCGTACCCGAGGCGGCCACCGCGGGCTTCCTCGCCCCGCTGTCGGTGCGGGCGCTGTGGGGGATCGGGCCGAAGGCCGCCGAGGCGCTCGAGAGCCGGGGCGTGCGCACCGTCTCGGACGTGCTGGAGACTCCGGCGGCGACCCTGGACCGCATGCTCGGGCCGGCGATGAGCGAGCGCATCCAGCAGCTCGTGCGCGGGGTCGACGCACGGCGCGTGACGCCGACGCATGTCGAGAAGAGCGTCGGGCACGAGGAGACCTTCCACACCGACATCGCGGACGCATCGGTGCTGCGCGCCGAGCTGCGTCGTCTGGCCGACCGGGTCGGCACCCGGCTGCGCGAAGGCGGATGGGAGGCCCGCACCGTCGCGATCAAGGTCCGCTACGCGGACTTCACGACCGTCAGCCGGTCGCAGACGCTCGGAGAGGCGACCGACGTCGGCCAGCGGATCGGCGATGCGGCGCGCGAGCTGTTCGACGCGCTCGAACGGCCCCTGCCCGTGCGTCTGGTGGGCGTTCGCGCGGAGAAGCTCGCACCCGCCGGCTCGACCCCGGTCTCCCTGTGGGACGACGACGAGGACTGGCGGCGTGTGGAGGGCGCGCTCGACGACGCCCGCGCGCGCTTCGGCGGCGCCGCCGTGACGCGCGCCGCACTGCTCGGGTCGGAGCGCGGCGGCGGATCGCTGCCGTCGAACCCGCGCCCGCCGCGAACCGAGTGACGCGGGACTGTGCAGGCGATGAGCGCACCGGTAGCGTGGGCTCATGCCCAACATCGCACTCGAACTCGGCAAGCAGTCCGCGACTCTCGGCGTCACGAGCGCCTACGGAGAGCAGCAGGACGTCGACGGCGTCCGCATCGTCCCCGTCGCGCTGACCTGGTCGGGGTTCGGCGGCGGCGAGGACGAGGCCGGCAACGGCGGCGGTGGCGGCGGCGGCGTGACCATCCCCGTCGGCGCCTACATCCGTCGCGGCGACGACCTCCGCTTCGAGCCGAACCTGGTGTCGCTGGTCGCCGTGGCGATCCCGTTCGTGTGGGTGGCCGGTCGCGCGCTCTCCCGTGTCATCAAGTACCTCAAGAAGTAGGCCGGATGCCGTCGCTGCGGCGCTCGGCCGTGCCGCCGATGTCGTGACGGCATCCGTCTCGGCCCTCGCCGCCGCGAACCCGGTCGTCATCATCGACGGGCGCAGCGGCGCCGGCAAGACCTCGCTCGTGCGCGCGCTCGTCGCCCGCTGGCCCGGCGGCGGGCGGGTCCAGACCGTCGCGCTGGATTCGCTGTACCCCGGCTGGGACGGACTGCAGGCCGGTGCCGAGACCGCGCGCGACCTCATCCTCGTGCCGCACGCGCGCGGCGAGGTCGGCGTGTGGCAGCGATGGGACTGGGAAGCGGACCGGTACAGCGAAGCGCACGCGGTCGACCCCTCGCTTCCGCTCATCGTCGAGGGCGCCGGCGCGCTCCAGCCGTCCACCTCGGGGCTGGCGGACGTGCGGGTGTGGCTGGACTCCCCGCCGACGTCGCGTCGGCGCCGGGCGCTGGATCGCGACGGCGACGCCTACCGGCCGCACTGGGAGCGGTGGGCGGCGCAGGAGGACGAGCACGTCGAGCGCCATTCGCCCGCGTCGCTGGCCGACCACGTGCTGCCGGTGCCGTGAGGCTCCGCGCCCGCCTCAGTCCCGGTCGCCGGTGACGGCGGTGACGAGCCCGTCGAGGCGGTAGCCGAGCCAGTCGTAGATGCCGAAGCGCGGATCCCCGTCGACGTGGCTGTCGGCATCCGTGATCCCCAGCCGGGTGGCGAGCACGAGACGCACCGCGGCCAGTGTCCGAAGCCATGCGTGGGCCTGCTCGATGGTCAGCGCGAGCGGCACGGACTCACGCAGAGCGGGGTCTGCGGGGTCGTCGGAGATCTCGGCCGCGGGCGCGAGACCCGCCAGGACGATCGTCGCGTCGTCGCGCCGCCGCTCCAGCAGATCGTCCTGCGTGAGCGAGCGGAACTCGCGCGACGCTTCGTCGTCGTCGCGGTAGGCGTCGGGGGTGAGGCGGCGCACGGCGGGATCGGCGGTGGCGTCAGACGCGTTCAGGATGTCCTGGAACTGGCCGATGAGACCTGTCAGGTGCGCGGCCTCGAGCCGCGTGATCTCGACGACGACGGTTTCGGGTGCGGTCATTCGGGTGCCTGCCTCACGGTCGCCCACAGACCGTAGTCGTGCATGGCCTGGGTGTGCAATTCCATCTGCTCGCGCGCGCCCTCGGCCACAACCGCGTGGCCGTCGTGGTGCACGGCGAGCATGAGGCGTTCAGCAACGGTGCGCGGAAACCCGAAGTAGGTCTGGAAGACGTGCGTGACGTAGCTCATGAGGTTGACCGGATCGTCCCACACCACCGTCTGCCACGGACGCTCGCGCTGCTGGAGCGCGGCCTCGTCCGTCCGTTCGCCGGTGCGCGGTGCGGCGGTGCTCATGCCCAGCCCAGCTCGTGAAGGCGGTCGTCGTCGATGCCGTAGAAGTGGGCGATCTCGTGGACGAGGGTCGTGTGCACCTCGTCGCGGAGTTCGTCGATGTCGCCGCACCGCTCGAGGTGGGCCTCGCGATACACGATGATCCGATCGGGCAGCTCGGCCGCGGCGCCGTACCGATCGCGCTCGGTCAGCGCCCAGCCGTCGTAGAGGCCGAGCAGATCCGTGCTGCCGTCCTCGGAGCGGTCCTCGACGACGAAGACGACGTTCTCGAGACCGTCGATCATGTCGTCGGGCAGAGCGTCGAGCTCGTCGACGACGAGCTGTTCGAACGCGTCGGCATCCATCTCAAGCATTGGGGTGAGTAACGGGACTTGAACCCGCGGCCCCCTGGACCACAACCAGGTGCTCTACCGACTGAGCTATACCCACCATGCGCCTCGCTCGCGCGGGCAACCAGAAGATTCTCTCACATCTCCGAGGCGAATGACGACACGACGGACGCAGCGAGGGTGCGCGCGCCGTCACTGGTCGGGCCGGGCTCGGGGACGAAGACCGCCTGTCGGTAGTACGACAGCTCGCGGATGGATTCCAGGATGTCGGCGAGTGCGCGGTGGCCGCCGTCCTTGGCCGGCGCGTGGATGTAGGCGCGGGGGTACCAGCGGCGCGAGAGCTCCTTGATGCTCGACACGTCGACGTTGCGGTAATGGAGCCACCGGTCCACGCGGGGCATGTACTTCGCCAGGAACATGCGGTCGGTCCCGATGGTGTTCCCGGCCAGCGGCGCCTTGCCCTCGAGGGGCACGAAGCGCTGGATGTACTCGAGCGCCTGGAACTCGGCATCCGCAACCGTCACGCCGTGCGGGATCTCGTCGAGGAGTCCCGAGGACTCGTGCATCTTCGTGACGAAGTCGTTCATGTTCGCCAGCGCCGACGCGTCGGGCTTGATCACGATGTGGAATCCGGGGTCGAGCGGTCGCAGCTCGAAATCCGTCACCACGACCGCGATCTCGACGAGTTCATCGATCTCCAGATCGAGACCCGTCATCTCGCAGTCGATCCACACCAGACGATCATTGTCGGAGGACCCCACCATGGAATCCATCCTAGTCGCGCCGGTCCGGAACCGACGGCACCCTTCCCGTCCCCCAGACACGATTCGAACGTGTGACCGGCGGATTAGAAGGCCGCTGCTCTATCCACTGAGCTACTGGGGGTCGCTTCCAGGCTACCGGGTCGACCCGCCGCGGACGCTCTTCCCGCCATGGTCCGGGCGGCGTAGCGTGGGAGTTGCACGGGCATTCGAAGGAGGATCGCTCATGAGCACGACCGAAACGCACCATGCACTCTGGGTCGCCTACGGCGCCGGCGGCGTCGTCGGGTCGATCCGCAAGGATGCCGACGGCTACACGGTCACGATGGCCGGGGCCGATGCGCCGACCGGCACCTACCCCACGATGGACATCGCCAAGAGCTCCCTGCACGCCCACATGGCGCCGGGCAGCGACTGGCCGCAGTTCCGCGAGCACTGAGCCGCGACAGCCGCGGCGGGCCGGGCCCCCCTCCGGTCCGCCGTCTGTCGCGCGCACGGGGACCGGTGCGCGAGCCACGTGACGTGAATTGGACCGGTCGGACCGGGCCAAAGGTCGCTACAGTGACCGCATGGATTCCCGGGTCTCGGCGCGAGCGCTCGCGAGCGCGCTCGGCGGTTGGCGCACGCGGCAGCCCGCGTACGAGGCGCTAGCGGACGGCATCCGACTGCTGTGCCTGGACAACCGTCTCGCCCCCAAGACGACGCTGCCGGCGGAGCGTGAGCTCGCCGCTGCGCTGCGGGTGAGCCGCAGCACCGTCTCATCGGCCTACGCGAGCCTGCGCACGAGCGGCCACGTGTCGAGCCTTCGCGGCTCGGGCACGGTGACCCTGGCACTGCGGCGGCATTCCGCCGCCGACATCGTGACGGGTGCCGATGCGATCGATCTGCAGCAGGCGAGTCCGCCGGCCTGGCCGGGGCTCGCGGGCATCGTCGCCGAGACCGCTCAGGACGCGGCCGCCATCGTGGCCCGCAGCGGATACGACACGCACGGGAGTCGGCGTCTGCGGGAGGCGATCGCGCAGCGCTACAACCGGCGCGGCGTGCCGACGAGGCCAGACGAGGTGCTGGTGACCACCGGGGCGCAGAGCGCGATCCATCTGGTCGCCGCCGCATTGCTGGCCCGGGGCGATCGTGTCCTCATCGAGACGCCCACCTACCCCCACGCGGCCGAGGCGCTGCGCCGGGCCGGCGGACGTCTGGTCGGGGTCCCCGTGACGACCGATGACGGGTGGGACCTCGACCGCGCGCAGCAGGCGTTCGCTCGCACGCTGCCGGCCCTCGCGTACCTCATGCCCGGCTTCCAGAACCCGACCGGTCGCACGATGACCCCCCACGAGCGCGATGTGCTCGCGTCATCGGCGGAGCGGGTGGGTGCGCTGACCGTCCTCGACGAGACGACCGCCGATCTCGACATCGACGGGACGTCCGCGCCACCGTTGCGCGGTCGCGGCGAGGCGTCGGTGATCCGCATCGGCTCCCTCGGCAAGACGGTGTGGGGCGGGTTGCGGGTCGGCTGGGTGCGGGCCCGAGAAGACGTCGTCCGACGCCTCGCGGCGGCGCGCCCCGCTCACGACCTCGGGACGCCGGAGTTCGAGCAGGAGGTCGCCGTCCGTGTGCTCGACCGCTTCGAGGACGTCCTCGCGCAGCGCGCTTCGCTGCTCGGCGCCGGGCGCGACGCGCTGGTCGCCGCGGTTCGCGATCGGCTGCCGTCCTGGCACGTGCCGACCGTGGACGGCGGTCTCTCGCTGTGGATCGAGCTCGGTGCGGCCCTCAGCCCCGCACTCGTGATGGATGCGCGCGGCCACGGGCTTCTGCTGTCGGCCGGCCCCCGCTTCGCGGTCGACGGAGGTCACGAGCGCCACCTGCGGGTGCCCTTCACGGCGCCCGTGCCGGACCTCGTGCGCGCGGTGGACATCCTGGCCGAGTCCTGGACCCGGGTCCGTGAGGGAGTGCCGACCTCGTCGCTCCAGATGCTCGAGCCGGTGATCTGACGGCGTTCAGCGGCTGAACCGCAGCGCGTCGACGGCGTCGTCGGCCGACCAGAACGCGCCGACCTCGACGAAGGCTCGCGTCGACGGGCGGAATCGGCGCGCTCGGAACGGCCGGTCGGCGTCGCCGTCCACCCGCATCAGATGACCGACGACGAGACCGGCGCGGTCGGTCACGCGCCACTGACGTCGGCCGGCCGGCGTCAGCTGCACACCGTGCGCACGCGTGAGCTGCGGCTCGGCCTCGGGCGTTGCGTCAAGCGTTGCGACCACGGGATCCTCCTCGCACTCGAAGCTACGCACCCCCTCCGACATCGCCGCGCCCCGCCCGCTCCGCGAGGAGTGCGTGGTCTCCTCCCCAGCGGCAGACCCGGACGATCCGTTCACAGTTGAGGTTGCGGGGAGGCTGCGCGCGCCGCCGTCCGGCCAGCCTGGGCGTGCGTCGGTGTCCGCCGGGCACGCGGGCACCGACGCGGCGGGGGGCGCCTCCGCCACGTCGAGAGAGGACGCACGATGACAACAGAGATGATCACGTTCACCGGCCGCATCGGCACGACGCCGACGCAGCGGGTGATCGCCGGCGGAATCACCGTGACGACATTCCGTGTCGGCTGCTCCCGGGGCAAGCGCGATGCGCAGACCGGCCAGTGGAGCGACGACGGGACCAGCTGGTACACGGTGTCGGCATACCGGCGGCTCGGCGAGTTCGCGGCCGCGTCGCTGCGCACGGGCGAACCGGTCCTGGTGACGGGGCGGCTGAAGATCAGGCAATGGGAGAACGCGAGCGCGAAGGGGATCGCGGTCGATGTCGACGCGGATGCCATCGGCCACGACCTGAACTGGGGGACGAGCGCGTTCGTCAAGCCCGACCGAGCCGACGCGTCGACCGGGGCACGGGAGTCTGAGCGGCAGCCGCCGCCCGCGCCCGACGATCAGCAGTGGGCCCGTCCCGGCGAGGACACGCCGCCGGCGGACACATGGGCGACGGCCGGCATCCCGACCCCGGACGGGGAGCGCTCGGGAGGGGCCGCGTCGATGACCGAGGCGCCGTTCTGAGGGCGGGGCGTCGGCGTGACGCCCGTAGACTCGCCGCGTGCCCCCACTGCATCCGCGACCGCTGAGCGCGCCCACGCGGGGGAGTGCCGTGACGTCCCGCCGGGGACGCCTCGGCGCCGTGCTGGCGCTGGCCGTCGCCGTGAGCGGGTGCGCGGCCGCGGGCGGGGCGGCGACCGACGCCACCCCGTCGGCGTCGGTGATCGCGCCGACGGCGGCGACCGACGCGACGCCGTCGCCCACGCCCACGCCCACAGCCGATCCGACCGCCTTCGACGCCGATGCCGACGTCGAGCACAACCTCGCGGTGTTCCGGTCCGTCGTCGAGGACGTGTGGGCGGGCGACGGACGGACCCAGGGCCGCGCGTACGTCGACGCGCTCGTCGCCGCAGGCTTCTCGAAGGCGGCCATGGAGGTCACAGCCGACACCACGACGATCGGCAACGCCGCCGAGACGATCCAGGTGGCGGTGCTGTGGCGGGAGCAGTGCCTGATCGGCCAGGTCGGTCCGGCGACGGGCGAGCCGGTCGCCGTCTCGGTGCCCGCGCTGGCCGAAGGCCGGTGCCTCGTGGGGGACACGCGACCCATCGACTGGTGACCTCGAGGGGGCCGTGCGGGCGGATGCCTGTCGTCGCCGACGGTCGGTCAGGCGGCATCGACGTCGAGGCCGCCCATAACGACAGGGGATAGGATTATGAGTAAGTTGGTTTCTCATAATAGCGGCGGGAGAGGCTATGACGACGACACGGCGTGAGGATTCCTGGCCTGCTCTCGGCTGGGAGGATCAGACGTGGGTCCCGAGCACCGTCTGGGGAGCGGATGCCGAACGAGTGGCGAGCGGGGTGCGCTACCGGTCGGCCGTGCCTGCCGAGATCGCGCTGCGGACTCCGGTCCCGTCGGCCGATGCCGCGTCGGCGGCCGACGACGCCGCCCGCCAGCTGAGTCGGCTCGATGCCGAGCTCGGCGTGCGCGTCGCGGCATTCGCCCCGGTGCTCCTGCGCTCCGAGGCCGCGTCGTCGTCGCAGATCGAGAACATCACGGCATCCGCGCGCGCGATCTTCAGCGCGGAGCTCGGCGCGAAGACGAGTCGCAATGCCGAGGCGGTGACCGCGAACACGCGGGCGATGGCGGCCGCGATCGAGCTCGCCGACGACGTCACGCCGGACGCGATCGCGCGGATGCACGAAGTCCTGATGGCCGGCCAGTCACGCCACGCCCCGGGCCGCTGGAGGGACGAAGCGGTCTGGATCGGCACGCGCAGCGACAGCCCGATCGGCGCCGAGTTCGTCGCACCCCACCATTCCCGCATCGAAGCGCTCGTCGAGGACGTGACCGCCTTCGCCAGGCGCGCGGACATCGCCCCGCTGATCCAGGTCGCCGTGGCGCATGCCCAGTTCGAGACGATCCACCCCTTCACCGACGGCAACGGGCGCACGGGCCGCGCCCTCGGGCAGTCCCTCCTGCGGCATCGCGGCGTCACGGTGAACGTCGCCGTGCCGGTGTCGGCGGGTCTTCTCGCGGACGTCGACGGCTACCACGGCGCGCTCACGGCCTATCGCGCCGGCGACGTGTCGCCGATCGTGCGGGCGTTCGCGGATGCCGCGATGCGGGCGGTCGGGAACACCCGCGAGCTCATCGCCGAACTCGACGGCATACGCGCCGCGTGGAACGAGCGACTGACCGTGCGCCGCTCGAGCAACGCGTGGAAGCTGCTGGACGTCCTCCTGCGTCGCCCCGTCCTCACGTCGTCGGCGGCGGCAGCCGAACTCGGGGTCAAGCAGCCGAACGTCTACCCGCCCCTGACCGCGCTCGTCGACGCCGGCATCCTGAAGTCCAAGGCCGAGCATCGACTCGGCCCGTTCTGGCGCTCGGACGAGGTCCTCGGCGCCATCGACCGGTTCGCCGAACGCGCGGGACGCCGAGAGGCGCACCGATGAGACGTGGTCTGTCGAACGTGAGAGGCACGCCGCCGGTCCAACTAGGCTTGAGGGCAGACCTGCGCGTGTCGGAGACCCCGGCCGCGATCACGACGACGCACCCGGGCTGGTTCTCGGTGCGACCACTGCGAGATAAGGGAGACCCCCGGTGGCTGAGTACATCTATTCGATGGTCCGCGCCCGCAAGGCGGTCGGCGAGAAGCTGATCCTCGACGACGTCACGATGGCGTTCCTGCCGGGGGCGAAGATCGGCATGGTCGGCCCCAACGGTGCCGGAAAGTCGACGATCCTCAAGATCATGGCCGGGCTCGACCAGCCCTCCAACGGCGAGGCCAAGCTCAGTCCGGGCTTCACCGTCGGCATCCTCATGCAGGAGCCCGAGCTCGACGAGGACAGGACCGTCCTGGAGAACATCCAGTCCGGCGTGGCCATCAAGGCCAAGCTCGACCGCTTCAACGAGATCTCGGCGCTCATGAGCGACCCGGACGCCGACTTCGACACCCTGCTCGCCGAGATGGGCACGCTGCAGGAGGAGATCGACGCCGCCGACGCGTGGGACCTCGACTCGCAGCTCGAGCAGGCGATGGACGCTCTGCGCACGCCCCCGGGCGACGCCTCGGTCAAGCACCTCTCCGGTGGTGAGAAGCGGCGCGTGGCCCTCGCCAAGCTGCTGCTGCAGAAGCCCGACCTGCTGCTGCTGGACGAGCCCACGAACCACCTCGACGCCGAGAGCGTGCTGTGGCTCGAGCAGCACCTGCAGAAGTACCCCGGGGCCGTCATCGCCATCACGCACGACCGGTACTTCCTCGACAACGTCGCGGAGTGGATCGCCGAAGTCGATCGCGGTCGCCTCATCGGCTACGAGGGCAACTACTCGACGTACCTCGAGAAGAAGCGCGAGCGCCTCGAGGTCCAGGGCAAGAAGGACGCCAAGCTCGCCAAGCGCCTCGCCGACGAGCTGGAGTGGGTCCGCTCCAACGCGAAGGGACGCCAGGCCAAGTCCAAGGCGCGCCTGGCCCGCTACGAGGAGATGGCGGCCGAGGCCGAGCGCACCCGCAAGCTCGACTTCGAGGAGATCCAGATCCCGCCGGGGCCGCGCCTGGGCAGCGTCGTGATCGAGGCGAAGAAGCTGCAGAAGGGCTTCGACGGACGCTCGCTCATCGACGGCCTGAGCTTCTCGCTGCCGCCGAACGGCATCGTCGGCGTCATCGGCCCCAACGGCGTCGGCAAGACGACGCTGTTCAAGACGATCGTCGGCCTGGAGTCCCTCGACGGCGGCGACCTCAAGATCGGCGAGACCGTCCAGATCAGCTACGTCGACCAGACGCGCGGGAACATCGACCCCAACAAGACGCTGTGGGAGGTGGTGTCGGACGGCCTGGACATCATCACGGTCGGCAAGACCGAGATCCCCTCGCGCGCATACGTGTCGAAGTTCGGCTTCAAGGGCCCCGACCAGCAGAAGAAGGCCGGGGTGCTCTCCGGCGGCGAGCGCAACCGCCTGAACCTGGCGCTGACGCTCAAGGAGGGCGGCAACCTGCTGCTCCTCGACGAGCCGACGAACGACCTCGACGTCGAGACCCTGCAGTCGCTCGAGAACGCGCTGCTGGAGTTCCCCGGCTGCGCCGTGGTCATCACGCACGACCGGTGGTTCCTCGACCGCATCGCCACGCACATCCTCGCGTACGAGGGCACCGACGAGAACCCCGACCGGTGGTACTGGTTCGAGGGCAACTTCGAGGCGTACGAGGCGAACAAGATCGATCGCCTGGGTGCGGAAGCTGCCCGCCCGCATCGCACGACCTACCGCAAGCTCACGCGTGACTGACGCGGCCCCGCGCGTCCACGTCCCCATCCACCTGCGGTGGGGGGACCTGGACGCGCTCAACCACGTCAACAACACCTCGATGCTCAAGCTCCTCGAGGAGGCGCGGCTGCGCGCGTTCTGGCGGCCGGAGGGCGGCGAGCAGGGGCCGCCGACGGCCATTCTCGAGAACGGACTGCACACGTCCTCCGACGCGGTGATGCTCATCGCCCGCCAGGAGATCGAGTACCTCGCGCCGGTGCCCTACGGGCAGCGTCCGCTCGACGTGCAACTGTGGATCGGGCACATGGGCGGATCGAGCATCGACGTGTGCTACGAGGTCTTCAGCCCCGTGGGCGACGATCCTCAGACCCTCTACGCGCGCGCGACCAGCGCCGTCGTCGTGGTGAGCGCCGAATCCGGCCGGCCCTCGCGCCTGAGCGCCGAGATGCGCGAGGCGTGGAGCCCGTATCTGGGTGCGCCGATCGCGTACGCGCACCGGCGCTGACCGGCCGCAGGGATGCGGGGGATAACCCCCGCGGATCCGGCGGCTCGCACCGACGGCCGGCGCGACCGGCCTGCCGTACCGGCGGTTCCTCCCGCTCTCGGCGGTGGCCGGGCTCGCGTGGGCCGCGGTGTGCCTGCTCGTCGCGGCGGTGTCGGCCACCTGGACCGGCGACGCGCTGTGGGCCTCGCTCGTCGCCGTCGCCGTCATGCTTGTGCTCGGGGTCGTCCTGGACGCCGTCGGACGGCGCGGGCTGTCGGCCGAGCCGCGGGCGGGCGGCCGCGCTCCCGGCGAGATTCGGACCACCCGGGCGTGAGGCCGCCGCCGGCGATCAGTCGCCCTCGACGCCCTCCGGCACCCGGACCATGATCTCCTGCGCGACGGTGGCCAGCAGCGCCCCCTCGCGGGTGTAGACGCGTCCCGTCGACAGCCCGCGACCGCCCCGGGAACTCGGCGATTCCTGCACGTAGAGGATCCAGTCGTCCACACGGCCGAAGCGGTGGAACCACATCGCATGGTCGAGGCTCGCGACCTTGAGCCCGCGCGTGGCCCACGGCACGCCGTGCACGCGCAGCACCGGCTCCTGGATCGTCAGGTCGCTCAGGTACGCCAGAGCGGCGCGGTGGACGGCGCGGTCGTCGGTGATGCGGTGCCGCAGCCGCATCCACACCGCCTGATTCGCGCGGCGCTCCCCGTCGACCGTGGTGTAGATGGGCGAGGGAACGTGCAGGAGATCGGCGGGCCGGTCGGTGAAGAGGCGCTTGGACATCGGATGCAGTCCGTGAAGATGCGATTCGAGGTCGGGCAGATCCTCCGGGGCGGGGATGTCCGCGGGCATCGGCACCTGGTGGTCGAGTCCCGGGTCCTCGTCCTGGAACGAGGCGATCATCGAGAAGATGGGCACGCCGTCCTGGAACGCCTGGGTGCGGCGTGTCGAGAACGAGCGGCCGTCGTGGATGCGATCGACGGCGAACGTGATGTCCTGGGCCGAGTCGCCCGGGCGGAGGAAGTAGCCGTGCATCGAGTGGATCGCGCGGTCGTCGGGGATCGTCCGCGTGGCGGCGACGAGCGACTGGGCGAGGACCTGGCCGCCGAAGACGCGCCCGAGCGGCATGGACTGCGAGTGTCCGGTGAAGATGTCCTCGCTCGTGCGGGCGTTGTGGCCGACGATGTCGAGAACCGCCAGCATCGACGCGACCGGATCGATCTCGGTCTGCTCGTCTGCCGCGTCGGTGTTGAGGGCGTCGGTCACGGAGCTCCCGTCGGTCGGGGCGCCCGGAATCGGGCGCCGGGTCCTCACTCGGTAGTCTAGGGCGGATGTCCCAGCGCCTTCTCTTCTCCGATTCGGCCGCCGCCGCCGACGCCCTCACCTACAGCTCGCGGACGGCCCCTCTCGGGGACGGCGCGGTCCGGCTGCGCGCGAGCGGGGGCGTCATGGTCATGACATCGGCACCGCTGGCACCGCGCGGGCTGCTGGACCAGACGCCGACGGTGATCGGCATGCGGGTGCTCGCGGTGGACCCTGAGCTCGAGTGCGACCTCGTGGTGGATGCCTCGACCCTCGTGCGCGCGGACGACGATCCGGCCGCGGTGGTGCTGCCCGAGGCGTCGGTGTCGGCTGGCTGGGCCGGCGTGGCGCCGCCGAAGGCGGGCTGGGAGCCCGCGGGCATGGTCGCCTCGTCGCTGCTGGCCGAGCGGGCGCAGCACGGAGTCTCGGCGGTCGCCGAGGCCATGCCCGACAGTCCCGGCGAAGACGTCGTGCGACAGGTGCGCGCCTCGATCTGGGGCGCGCCCGACGCGGCGCTGGACGATCTGCCGCTCGGCGCGGCCTTCGCCGCGTACGCCCTCGGATTCCTCGCGGGAGACGAATCCGCGCGCGTGCTGACCGCCGCGTCGTGGACCCGAATCACGCTGCAGCGAGGGCATGTGCTCGTGCGCCGCCCCGCGGCATCCGGCCTGACCGCCGTGCGCGAGACCGGGCGCGGCGCGGTCTGACCGACGCTGCCGGCGCACGCGGGGCCGGCGTGCATCACACGGCCGCGGCCGCCGCCCGGCCGGCATTGCGGCCGGAGAACAGACATCCCCCCAGGAACGTTCCCTCGAGCGCCCGGTAGCCGTGCACGCCGCCACCGCCGAAGCCGCTCGCCTCGCCCGCCGCGTAGAGGCCGGGGACCGGGGCGCCGTCGGCGCCGAGCGCGCGGGACTGCAGGTCGGTCTCGATCCCGCCGAGCGACTTGCGGGTGAGCACGTGCAGCTTGACCGCGATGAGCGGACCGGCGTCGGGATCGAGCAGACGGTGCGGCGCCGCCGTCCGGATCAGACGGTCTCCGCGGTAGGCGCGCGCGGAGCGCAGCATGGCGATCTGGGCGTCCTTGGTGAAGTCGTTGTCGATCTCGCGATCCCGCGCCTCGATCTCGCGGCGGACCTGCTCGGGGTCGAGGGTCTCGCCGCCGGGGACCGCGCGCATTCCGGCGATCAGGTCGTCGAGCGTGTCGCGCACGACGAAGTCCTCGCCGCGGTCGAGGAAGGCCTGCACGGGCGCCGCGGCTCCCTTGCCGAGGCGGGACCGCATGAGCAGGGCGACGTCTCGCCCCGTGAGGTCGGGGTTCTGCTCGGAGCCCGAGAGCGTGAACTCCTTCTCGACGATGCGCTGCGACAGCACGAACCAGGAGTGGTCGTGGCCCGTGCCGCGCAGGTGCTCCAGCGTGCCGAGGGTGTCGAACCCCGGGTACAGCGGCGGTGGCAGGCGCACACCGGTGGCGTCGAGCCACAGCGACGACGGACCCGGCAGGATGCGGATGCCGTGTTCAGGCCAGATCGGATCCCAATTGTGCAGACCCTCCACGTAGTGCCACATGCGGTCGCCGTTGATCAGACGCGCTCCCGCGGCGCCTGCGACCTCGAGCATCGAGCCGTCGACATAGGCCGGGACACCGGTGACCATGTGCTCCGGCGGCGTCCCCAGCCGAGCCGGCCAGTTGCGTCGGACGAGGTCGTGGTTGCCCCCGATGCCGCCTGAGGCGACGATCGTGGCGGATGCCGCGATGTCGAAGTCGCCGACGACCTCGCGTGACGTCGCGACACCGCGGTCCGCCGCGGACGGCGCCAGCACATCGCCGGTGGCGCCGACGACGCGGCCGTCGCGGGTGGTCAGGGCGGTGACGCGGTGCCGGGGCAGGATCGTGACGAGCCCTGTGGCCTCGGCGCGTTCGAGCGCCGCGCGGAACGGTTCGACGAGGCCGGGCCCGGTTCCCCACGTGATGTGGAAGCGGGGGACCGAGTTCCCGGGTCCGAGGGCGTTGTAGCCGCCGCGCTCGGCCCAGCCCACGACGGGGAAGAAGCCCACGCCCTTCGCGCGCAGCCAGGCGCGCTTCTCGCCCGCCGCGAAGTCCAGGTAGGCCTCGGCCCATCTGCGCGGCCACGCGTCCTCATCGCGATCGAAGCCTGCCGTTCCCAGCCAGTCCTGACGCGCGAGTTCGAGGGAGTCCGAAATGCCCATGCGCCGCTGTTCGGGGGAGTCCACGAAGAACAGCCCCCCGAACGACCAGAAGGCCTGCCCGCCGAGGTTCGTGCGGGGCTCCTGGTCGATGAGGGTGACGCTGCGGCCCGCCTCCGCCGCCTCGGCGGCGGCGACGAGACCCGCCAGCCCCCACCCGATGATGAGGATGTCGGTCCGGTGGGGTGTGCCGGGTGCGGGCATGAGGACTCCTTCGTCGGGATGCTGCGCGGACGGTTCAGGCTCGAGGTGCTCCGGGGTCGGCCCGGATCGACAGGCCCGGCCCCGGGGCGGTGCGCCCGGCGGCGCTGGGACCGATACCGGTCGGCTCGAAGGTGTTGACCATGGCATGGGCGGCGCGCTGCAGATAGTCCCACAGGGTCTGCTCGTGCAGCGGGGGGAGCTTGAGCTCGTCGACGGCGGCGCGCATGTGCGCGAGCCACCGGTCGCGAGCCTCGGGGTTGACGTGGAACGGCGCGTGACGCATGCGCAGACGCGGATGGCCGCGCTGCTGACTGTACGTCGTCGGGCCGCCCCAGTACTGCTCGAGGAACATCAGCAGGCGCTCCTCGGCGGGGCCGAGGTCCTCCTCGGGGTACATGGGACGCAGCACCTCGTCGCCGGCGACGCCGCGGTAGAACGACGCGACAAGACGCTCGAAGGTGGCGTGCCCGCCGACCTCGTCGTAGAACGACAGCGGCTCGGCTGCCTCGGTCATGGGGTCTCCTCGGGGGTGTCTTCGCCGGCCGGACGTCGCCGCGGTCGCTTGGGGCGCCACAGCGGGCGCACCTCGACCTCGTCGGTGGCGGGTGTCAGCGGCGTGGGCTTGGTCTTGGGCGGGTTGGCGCCGCGCACACGGCGGGCGGCGTCGGTGCCGGTGAGGGTCACGGCGGACAGCTGCGGAAGCTCGACGCCGGCGTCCGCCATCGTGCGGCGGATCCGCACACGCAGCTCGCGGGCGACGTCGTCGCGTGCCGCCGGGCGGGTCTTGATGACGACCCGGATCATCAGATGCTCGCCGCTGACGGACTCCAGCCCCCACACCTCGGGATGCTCGAGCACGCGCGTGCGCCACTTGGGGTCCTGCGCGAGATCCTCGGCGGTGCGCAGCAGCGCAGCCTCGATCTCCTCGAGCTCGGACTCCACCGGCACCCCGAGGTCGATGATGACGCGCGACCAGCCCTGGGACATGTTCCCGATGCGGGTGATCTCGCCGTTGCGCACGTACCAGAGGGTGCCGTTGACGTCGCGCACATGGGTGACGCGCACGCTGACGTACTCGACGATGCCCGCGGCGAGCCCCAGGTCCACCACGTCGCCGATCCCGATCTGGTCCTCGGCGACGATGAAGATCCCGTTCAGGACGTCCTTGACGATGTTCTGGGCGCCGAAGCCCAGACCGGCGCCGATCGCCGCGGTCAGCAGCGTCAGGCTCGTCAGGGCGTCGGGCATGAGGATCGACACGATCAGCAGCGTCGCGACGAGGACGATCGCCACGTTGACGATGTTCTGCAGGATCGACCCGAGCGTGCGCGTGCGCTGGACGAGGCGCACCGAGGCGAGGGGCGAGCGTTCGAGGGCCTGCGTGTCGAGGACGTTCGCCTTCGACTTCGCTCCGTGGACGACCCGGTTGACGACGTGACGGATGACCAGCCGGAGCAGCCAGCTCAGGAGGATCGCGCCCACGACGATCGAGGCGATCACCAGCAGTGTGGTCCCCGCGGTCGGCAGCCACGCGAGCACGCTCGACCACCATTCGGGCGCGGCGGGCGCCTCGCCGGTGTCTGCGGGCATGGTCGGCATCGCTTGAATCCTAATGACGGATGCCTCGGCCGCACCTGTGTGCGGGCCGAGGCATCCGAAGGTGTCGCGCTGCTACTGCGCGTCCCGCTCCTGAGCGGCCAGGGCCCGCTCGACGCCGGCGAGGTTCTCTGACACGAGGCGACGCAGGGCGGGCGAGACCTCGGTGTGCTCGGTCAGCCACGCGCGCGTCGCATCGCGCAGCTCGGCGGAGGCGAGCGGCGCGGGGTACAGGCCGAAGATCAGGTACTCGGCGATGTGGTACGTGCGCGACTCCCACACCGGGACGAGCATGTCGAAGTACGCCGGGATGAACTCGGCCAGGAGGTCGCGACCCGCCGGGTGCGTGAAGCCCAGAGCGGTCGAGCGCACGATGGTGTTGGGCAGCTCGGCGCGCGAGACGAGGCCGTCCCACGCCGCCTGCTTGGCCGCGGGGCTCGGGAGCGCCGCCTTCGCCTGCGCGGCGAACTCGCCGCCCTTGGCCGTGTTGTCGGCCGCGCGGGCCTGGTCGATCTCCTCGGCCGTGACGAGTCCGCCCGCGGCGAGGGAGACCAGCAGCGCCCACGACAGGTCGGTGTCGATCGTGAGCCCGTCCAGCGCGATGTCGCCGTCGCGCAGCTCGCGGACCGTCTGCCACTGAGGCGCGGTCGCGGCCGCCGAGGCGAACGCGGTCACGAACTGCAGCTGGCTGTCGGTGCCGGCCTCGGCCGCCCGGGCGAGCGCCCAGAGGCCGTCCGCGACCTTGATGCGCGCGGACGCGCGCTCGGCGGGGGCGACGTACGCGTTCGCGGTGAGCTGAAGCTGCGCGAGCGTCGTCCGCACGGTCGTCGACTCGGTCTCGCGTGCGATGTTGCGCAGCACGAGGTCGACGTAGTCGCTGGGCGAGGCCTCGGCGTCGCGCGTCATGTCCCACGCGGCGCCCCACACGAGCGAGCGCGCGAGCGGGTCGGCGATGTCGCCGAGGTGCTCGATCGCGGTCGCCAACGAGCGCTCGTCCAGCCGGATCTTGGCGTACGCGAGGTCGTCGTCGTTGAGCAGCACGAGGTCGGGGCGCTCCAGGCCGACGAGCTCGGGGACGTCGGTGCGGTCGCCGTCGACGTCGAGCTCGATGTGGTGCACGCGCACGAGGGCGCCGTCCTGCAGCGAGTAGAAGCCGACGCCCAGGCGGTGCGGGCGGATCGTCGGATAGTCGGCCGGAGCGGTCTGAAGGATCGAGAACTTCGTGATCCTGCCGTCACGCTCGTCGACGGCGGGCGTGAGCGTGTTCACGCCCGCTGTCTCGAGCCACTTCTTCGACCAGGCCGACAGGTCGCGGCCACTGGTCGCCTCGAGCTCGGCGAGGAAGTCCGACAGCTCGGTGTTGCCCCATGCGTTCTTCTTGAAATACGCAGAGACGCCCGCGAAGAACGCGTCGATTCCGACCCAGCTCGACAGCTGCTTGAGGACGGAGCCGCCCTTGGCGTACGTGATCCCGTCGAAGTTGACCTCGACGTCGTGGAGGTCGCTGATCTCGGCGACGATCGGATGCGTCGAGGGCAGCTGGTCCTGTCGGTACGCCCAGGTCTTCTCCATCGCGTTGAAGGTCGTCCATGCGGCGGTCCACTCGGTCGCCTCGGCGGTCGCGATCGTCGACGCCCACTCGGCGAACGACTCGTTGAGCCACAGGTCGTTCCACCACTTCATCGTCACGAGGTCGCCGAACCACATGTGGGCGAGCTCGTGGAGGATCGTCACGACGCGACGCTCCTTGACGGCGTCGGTCACCTTCGAGCGGAAGACATAGGTCTCGGTGAACGTCACCGCGCCGGCGTTCTCCATGGCGCCGGCGTTGAACTCCGGCACGAAGAGCTGGTCGTACTTCTCGAACGGGTAGGGCACGTCGAACTTAGACTCGAAGTACGCGAAGCCTTCGCGTGTCTTGTCGAAGATGTAGTCGGCGTCGAGGAACTGCCACAGGCTCTTGCGGCCGTAGACGCCCAGCGGGACGACACGGCCCGACGCGCTGGTCAGCTCCGAGAAGGTCGCCTCATACGGGCCGGCGATGAGCGCCGTGATGTACGACGAGATGCGCGGGGTGGGCGCGAACGTCCACGTGGCGGTTCCGTCGCCGTGGTCGGTGGGCTCGGGCGTGGCGGAGTTGGACACGACCTTCCACGCGGACGGGGCGGTCACCGTGAACTGGAAGGTCGCCTTGAGGTCGGGCTGCTCGAACACCGCGTACATGCGGCGCGAGTCGGGCACCTCGAACTGCGAGTACAGGTAGACCTCGCCGTCGACCGGGTCGACGAAGCGGTGCAGGCCCTCACCGGTGTTGGTGTAGAGGCAGTCGGCGTCGATGACCAGCTCGTTCTCGGCGGCGAGGTCGGTCAGCGCGATGCGCGAGTCGGCGAAGGCGACCGCCGGGTCGATCTCGCGGCCGTTGAGGATGATCGAGCGCACGTCGCGGGCGATGAGGTCGATGAAGGCGTCCGCTCCCGGGGTCGCCGCGAACCGCGCGGTGGTGCGCGACCCGAAGACCTCGGCCCCCTTCGTCAGATCGAGCTGCACCTCGTAGGACTGCGAGTCGACGACGGCGCGGCGTTCCTGCGCTTCGATGCGGGTGAGGTTCTCTCCAGGCACTGCAATGCTCCCGTTGGTTCAGGGTCGTGGGCTGCGCGGCGCTCCTGGCGCGGACGGCAACCTCTCCACCCTACGTCAGGACCCGCGGGAACCCATGGATCGCCGGATGCGAGGATGGAGGCGTGAGCACATCCGTTCCCTACGCCTCCGGTGCGGCCGCCTCCGGTTCGGCGCACGTCGAGACGCCCGTTCCCTACGACGCCATCCTGCTCGCCGGCTTCGGCGGACCCGAGGGCCAGGACGACGTCATCCCGTTCCTGCGCAATGTCACGCGCGGACGCGGCATCCCGGACGAACGTCTCGAGGAGGTCGCGCATCATTACCGCCACTTCGGCGGCGTGAGCCCGATCAACGCTCAGAACCGCGCCCTCAAGGTCGCACTCGAGGCCGAGCTCGCACGCCGGGGTCTGGATCTGCCGGTGTACTGGGGCAACCGCAACTGGGGCCCCTACCTGCAGGACGCCGTCCGGGAGGCGGCCGACGCCGGGCACACCACCCTTCTGGGGCTCGCGACGAGCGCCTACTCGTCGTTCTCGAGCTGCCGTCAGTACCGCGAGGACTTCGCGCGCGCCCTCGAGGAGACCGGGCTGGCCGGCACCGTCACGATCGACAAGGTGCGGCAGTTCTTCGACCACCCCGGCTTCGTCCAGCCCTTCATCGACGGCGTGCGCGACGCCGTGGCGGGCTTCATCGCCGAGGGCGTGGCCCCGGATGCGATCCACGTGCTGTTCTCGACCCACTCGGTGCCCACCGCGGATGCCGATCGCTCGGGCCCCCGCGACGTCGACTTCGGCGAGGGCGGCGCCTACGCTGCGCAGCACCGCGCGGTCGCCGAGGTCGTCATGGCGGCCGTCGCCGGTGAGATCGCGGACGCGGGCGGGATCGGCTGGGATCTGGTCTATCAGTCGCGTTCGGGGCCCCCGACCCAGCCGTGGCTCGAGCCCGACATCAACGACGCGATCGCCGAGCTGCCGGCAGCCGGGATCCACGCGGTCGCGATCGTGCCGCTCGGCTTCGTCAGCGACCACATGGAGGTCATGTGGGATCTCGACACCGAGGCGATGGAGGCCGCGGCCGAAGCGGGCGTCCGCGCGGTGCGCACACCCACGCCCGGCGTCGACCCGGCGTACGTCGCCGGCCTCGTCGATCTCGTCGAGGAGCGGCTCGCCGGCACCTCGGCGGCGCAGCGTCCGCACCTGACGGACCTGGGCCCCTGGTTCGACGTCTGCCGCCCCGCCTGCTGCGAGAACGTGCGGGCTGGATTCAAGCCCGCCGCCGCCGGTTTCGCTCCCTAGGATTGACCTCATGCGCATCCACATCGCGACCGATCACGCCGGCCTCGAGTTCTCCACCCAGCTGCAGCACCACCTCGCCGAGGCCGGTCACGAGGTCGTCGACCACGGGCCGATCGAGTACGACCCGCTCGACGACTACCCGGCGTTCTGCATCCGCGCCGCACAGGCGGTCGTGCGCGACCAGGAGAGCGGCGTCGAAGCGCTCGGGATCGTGTTCGGGGGCTCGGGCAACGGCGAGCAGATCGCGGCGAACAAGGTGCGCGGCATCCGCGCCGCCCTGGTGTGGAGCGTCGCCACGGCCGAGCTCGCGCGCGAGCACAACGACGCCAACGTGATCGCGATCGGCGCGCGACAGCACACCTTCGAGGAGGCGGTGACCTTCATCGACCGCTTCGTCGCGACGCCGTTCAGCGGCGAAGAGCGCCATGCTCGGCGCATCGGCCAGCTCGCCGCCTACGAGGCCGACGGCACCCTCGAGCCCGATCCCCGGGCCCGCATCGGCGACCCGGACGTCCTCGCCGCCGACGACAGCTCGTTCGATCCCGAAGCCGGCTGATGCCGGAGGGGCATTCCGTCCATCGCATCGCCCGCCAGTTCGACCGGAACTACGTCGGGAGCGCCGTGCGCGCCTCGAGCCCGCAGGGACGGTTCGCCGAAGGGGCGTCGGTGATCGACGGGCGGACCGTCGTGTCGGTTCGCGCCGTCGGCAAGCAGATGTTCCTGGAGTTCGACGGCGACCTGTGGCTGCGCGTGCATCTGGGCATGTACGGCGCGTGGGACTTCGCCGGCGAGATCCTCGTCGACCCCACGATCGCGTCGGCCAACGGGCGCATGGGCCAGACCAATCAGCGCGGCACGGATCTCGAGGGCGCGCCGATCCTGGACGACGCGGGCGAGAACTCGCTGACCTCGATCGGCGCTCCGCGTCGCGCGCGCGTGCACGTGCGCATGTCGGAGCAGACCACCGGGCTCGCCGACGAGGGCGACCAGTGGCCTCCGCCGGTCGTGGGCCAGGTGCGCCTGCGTCTCATGACCGACGTGACGTGCGCAGATCTGCGGGGGCCGACCGCGTGCGAGCTGCAGGATCCCGAGCAGGTGCAGGCGACGATCGACAAGCTCGGGCCCGATCCGCTGGTGGACGACGCCGCCGAGGGCGAGGAGCGCTTCACGCGGGTCGTGCGCCGCAAGCCGACGGCGATCGGCCTGCTGCTGATGGATCAGGCGGTGGTCAGCGGAATCGGCAACGTGTACCGCGCCGAGATGCTCTTCCGTGCCCGCCAGAACCCGCACACGCCGGGCCGCGACGTTCCCGAGGAGGTCGTGCGCGCGCTGTGGCGCGACTGGGTCGAGTTGCTTCGGATCGGCGTCGAGACCGGCCAGATGATGACCATGGACGACCTGTCCGACGAGGACTATCGCAAGGCGATGGCCAGCCGCGATGACCGCCACTGGGTGTACCACCGCGCGGGCCTGCCGTGCCGCGTGTGCGGGACGTCGATCGTCGTCGAGGAGGCGGCCGGTCGGAAGCTCTACTGGTGCCCGAGCTGTCAGAAGGGGTGACGGATGCGTCAGAACCCGAGTTTCGCGATGACCGACGTGCGGGAGCTGCGGCGCCTGATCGAGCTGAACCCGTGGGTGACGCTCGTCAGCGCGACCGACGACGGCCTGGTCGCGTCGCACTACGCCGTGCTGCTGGACGACGCCCACGATGACCTCACCGTCGTCGGCCACGTCGACCGGCCCGACGATCTGATCCACGGTCTCGGCGAGCGCGAGCTCATGATCGTCGTGCAGGGACCCCACGGCTACATCTCGCCGGGCTGGTACGGCGAGGTCGCCGCGGTTCCGACGTGGAACTTCGTCTCGGCGCACCTCACGGGGGTTCCCGAGGTCCTCGACGCCGACGAGAACGTGCGCGTGCTCGAGCGGCTCGTGGAGAACTTCGAGAGCGGGATGCCGCAGCCGCGCGGGATGTGGGCGCCGCCGAACGACGAAGCGTACGTCGACCGGCTGGCGCGCGGCACGACCGGGTTCCGGCTGACCCCGACGAAGGTCGTGGCCAAGCGCAAGCTCAGCCAGAACAAGCCGGATGAGGTCGTCGAGACGATCATCGGCGAGCTGCGCGCCGGCGGCGCGGCGTACGCCGACCCGCGGCTGGCGGACGAGATGATTCGCGATCTTCGGACGCGGAGGGCCGCTCGATGAGCGTCGGCGTCGGCGAGCGGATCGCCGTCATCGCCGATGTCCGGCTCACCGGCGGCGAGCGCCTGGACCCGTTCGAGGACGAGCTCGTCGACGTCCACATCGCGGCCGGCCGCATCGCCGACATCGCCCCGGCCCGGGCCCTGCCCCGTCGCGGTCGCGTGCTCGCCGGGGACGGCGCGTGGCTGATCCCCGGACTGTGGGACCACCACGTCCACGTCGTGCAGTGGGCCCTCGCCGCCCAGCGCGTCGAACTCGGCGGCGCGACGAGCGCGACGCACGCGGCCGCGCTCATGCGGGATGCGCCGATCCTGCCGGGCGGGCGCCGCATCGGGTCGGGCTTCCGCGACGCCTTCTGGGCCGATCCTCCCAGCCTCGCGGTGCTGGACGCCGCGACCGGCGACGTGCCCACGTACCTCGTCAACGCCGATGTGCACAGCGTATGGCTGAACTCGGCGGCGCTGCGGCGCGAGGGCCACGCGCCCGACGGGGTCGGCGTCCTTCGCGAAGGCCCGGCGTTCGAGATCTCGCGCCGACTCAACGACGTCGACCCGGCCACGTCCGATCGGCTGGTCGCGCGCATGGCGCGGGATGCGGCGGCGCGCGGGATCGTCGGGATCGTCGACCTCGACATGGCCTGGAACGAGGAGGCGTGGACGCGTCGGGCCGCCGCCGGCTTCGACACGCTGCGGGTGGAGTTCGGTCTCTACCCCGAGCATCTCGACCGCGCGATCGGCGAGGGACTGCGCTCCGGCGACACCGCGCGCGGGACGGCATCCGATCTCTTCCGCGTCGGCCCGCTCAAGGTGATCACGGACGGGTCGCTGGGCACGCGCACGGCCGCGTGCTCGCACCCCTACCCGGACGATCCGCATGACCTCGGGATGCTCACCGTCGACCCCTCGACACTGCACGAGCTGCTGAGCCGCGCCGCGGCGGGCGGGCTCTCGGCGGCGGTGCACGCCATCGGCGACGTCGCGAACAGCAACGCGCTGGACGCCTTCGCGGCGACCGGGGCATGGGGCACGATCGAGCACGCTCAGCTCGTCGCCCACGCCGACATCCCGCGGTTCGGACGCCTCGGCGTCGGCGCGAGCGTCCAGCCGGAGCACGCGCTCGACGACCGCGATCTCACCGACTCGATCTGGGCCGCGCAGACCGCGCAGCCGTATCCGCTCCGCGCTCTCGCCGACGGGGGAGCGAACCTGCTGTTCGGCTCCGACGCGCCGGTGTCGGCGCTGGACCCCTGGGCGGCCATCGCGGCGGCCGTGCACCGGACGCGGGACGACCGCGAGCCGTGGCAGCCCCACGAGGGCGTCGACGCCGCGACCGCACTGGCGGCGTCGACGCACGGCGGCTCCCGGGATGCCGCGATCCTCGAGCCCGGGCTCGTCGCGGACCTGGCACTGTGCGAGCACGATCCGCTGGCCGTCACGGAGGCGCAGCTGCGCGGAATGAGGGTCGCGGCGACACTGGTGGCCGGCCGCGTCACGCATGCGGCCTGACCGGGTCCCCGCGGCGAAACGGGCCGCTGATGCGCGGAGCGGGCCCCGTCACCGACTAACGTCGAGAGGTGCCATCCGCTGACCACGACTTCGGGCCGCAGAATCTGGGGCACCCGACCCAGACGGTGACCCGCCAGCCGCGCGACCGCTCGCCCGAGCACGCCGAGCCGTCGCGGTTCCTGCCGCACGTGCAGGGCCTGCGCGCGATCGCGGTGCTGTTCGTCGTGCTCTACCACTTCTGGCCCGGCCGGCTCACGGGCGGCTACGTCGGCGTCGACGTCTTCTTCGTGATCTCGGGCTTCCTGATCACGTCGCACCTGATGCGCGAGCTGACCGCGACCGGCACCGTGCGGCTGTCGCAGTTCTGGGCCCGGCGCGCGCGGCGACTGCTGCCGGCGTCGCTCCTGGTCCTGCTGTTCAGCGCCATCGTCGCCGGGAGCCCCTACCTCATGCCGATCTCGGCGCTGCAGAACGAGGTCCGCGAGATCATCGCGTCCACTTTCTACGTCGAGAACTGGTACCTCGCGCTGAACTCGGCGGACTACCTCAACCACGCCGGCGATCCCACGACGGTGCAGCACTACTGGTCGCTCTCGCTCGAAGAGCAGTTCTACGTCATGTGGCCGCTCATCATGCTGCTGGCGGCCTGGATCGGGGTCCGCTACGCCCGGGGAGCACGCCGCCGCGCCGTCCTGGTCGCTCTGGGGATCGTGACGGTCGCGTCCTTCGTCTTCTGCGTCGCCTTCACGATCACCGATCCGGCGCCTGCCTACTTCGTCACCTTCGGGCGAATGTGGCAGTTCGGGGTGGGCGCCATGATCGCACTGGTGCCGATGCTGCGCGTGCGCCACGCGGTGGGCAGCTTCGTGCTCGGCTGGACGGGCATCGCGGCGCTGCTGTTCGCGGCGCTCCGGTTCGACGGCCAGACGCCGTTCCCCGGCTACATGGCGCTCGTGCCGACGCTCGGGGCCGCGGCGGTGATCGCCGCGTCGAACACCGACCGCTGGTGGTACCCGACGCGCGTGCTCGCGATCCGTCCGGCGCAGTTCACCGGCGACATCTCCTACTCGCTGTACCTGTGGCACTGGCCGCTGATCATCATCGCGCCCTCGGTGCCGTTCTGGGGCCTCACCATCTGGCATCGGCTGTCGCTGCTGGTCATCTGCTTCGTGCTCGCGTGGCTCACCAAGCGCTTCGTCGAGGACCCCGTGCGCGGCTGGAAGGTCCTGACGACCCGCCGGGCGCGAGTGACGCTGTGGTCTTCGCTCGCCGCGATGGCGCTCGTCGCGGGCGTCGCGGGCGGGGCGTGGGCGGTAAACGCGCCCGCGTATCGCGCCGGAGTGACCGAGATCGAGCAGCTGCGCGCCGATCCGCCGGAGTGCTTCGGTGCGGCATCCGTGCTCGATCCTTCCTGCGAGGGAGTCGAGTTCGCCGACATCCGGCCCGATCCCGGATTCGCGGGCATCGACCGGCCCGAGCACCCCGAGTGCTTCGTCCAGCTCAACGATGCGCGGCCGGTCACGTGCGCGTTCGGCGTCGACGATCCGGACGCGCCGACCGTTGCGCTCATCGGCGACAGCCACGCGTACCAGCTGCTGTCGACCTTCGATCGTCTCGCGCAGAAGGAAGGCTGGCGCCTGGTGACGTGGTTCAAGGGCGCGTGCCCGTGGAACACCACGCCCCTGTCGACGCCGGGCGCGTTCGGGCAGGCATGCGCGCAGTGGCGCGACAGCGTGCGAGAGGCGCTGGCCGAATCCGACGTCGACGTCGTGTTCACCTCGGCGCTGGCGACGACGCCCTACTCCGCGGACGGATTCGACTCGGCGCACGACGCCGCCGTCGCCGGCTATCGCCAGGCGTGGGGCGAGGTCCTCGACCGCGGCATCCCGGTGGTGACCGTCGTCGACAACCCGGTGTGGGCGACCGACCCGAACAAGTGCCTGCGCACGCGCGATGCCGCGGAGTGCGACGGCGCGCGCGGCGACGTCCTCGTCGCCGACGATCCCCTGCGGGACGCGGCAGCCGGCGTCGAGGGCGTCACGCTCCTCGACTTCACCGACGTGTTCTGCGGCGCCGAGGTCTGCTCCCCGGTCGTGGGCGGCGCGAACGTCTACCGCGACCAGGACCACATCACGGTGACGTTCGCCGACAGCCTGGGCCCGTGGTACGCCGCCGCCCTCGAGGACGCACTCGCCGCGCGCGCCCCGTAAGGTCGGAGCCATGACGATCGCCGAGGGTGCCTCCGTCCTGTCCGTCGCGGGCTCGATCCCGCAGCTGGCCGAGGGGTCGTTCGTGGCCGCCGGCGCACGCGTCATCGGCGACGTGCGCCTCGGCGAGGGCGCGAGCGTCTGGTACAACGCGGTGCTGCGCGGTGACGGCGACAGCATCACGCTCGGCGCCGGCAGCAACATCCAGGACAACGTCTCGGTCCACGTCGATTCGGGCAGCCCGGTCGTCATCGGCGAGAACGTATCGGTCGGCCACAACGCCGTCGTGCACGGCTGCACCATCGGGGACGGCTCGCTGATCGGCATGGGGTCGGTGATCCTCAGCGGCGCGGTCATCGGCGCAGGATGCCTCATCGCCGGAGGAGCGGTCGTGCTCGAGGGCACGGAGATCCCCGACGGCTCGCTCGTCGCCGGCGTCCCCGCGAAGGTGCGGCGTGAGCTCACCCCCCAGGAGCGGGAGAAGCTCCTGCACAACGCCGAGACGTACCGTGCGCACACCGCGACCCACGTGGCGGCGGAGCCGATGCGCGGCTGAGGACGCCGGCGCCCGTCGGTCAGACGTGGCGCGCAGCGCCGAGCGCAGGGCCCGAGGCCGCGCGCGGGGCGCTTCGGCCGGACCCCCGGCGCGGGCGCAGCAGGCGCGCCAGTCCGGCCCCGGTCACGGCCGCCGCGACGGCGGCCATGATCAGCCCGGCGCCGATCCCGATGGCCAGCGTGAGCCAGAACGGCTGGCCGTCCGTCCACAGGGGCATCGCCACGGCGAGGAACACCCCGAGGGCCGCGATCCAGGCCACGGCGGTGATCCACACCCAATGACCGGCCCGCGCGACGCGCCGGCGCAGCTCGAACCACTGCGCGCCGCCGATCGAGACCAGCAGCACGGCGCCCGCCACCAGGCCGAACACGACCTGCGCCCACGGTGGTCCCGCGAAGACGCTCGCCGCCCATGTCGACGGCGCCATGCCGCACAGATACGCGAGCACCGCGCCGGCGGCGGTCAGCAGCACCCACCGCGCGGCCCGGACGGGGACCTCGAGCCGCCGCAGCGCCCACGCCTGCCCGGCGCCCAGCAGCGCGCCCTCGACCGCTCCGGCCGCGAGCACGACGGCCAGCTGCACGCCGGGGGACGACGCGGCCGTGGCGACGCCCGCGCCCGCCGGGACGACGAAGCCGATCGCCTCGGCGATCGTCGCGGCCGGGACCCAGGTCGCGAGCACGCGACGGCGCGCGGCCGTCCGGATGGCCGCGGTCGTGGCATCCGATGCGCGCGCGCCCGTGCTCATGCCGCCCAGTGTCCGGCGGTCGAGCCCCGATCGTCATGGGCCCAAGGTCCCGCGACGGTGCCCGGGGCCCTGGTGCGGCCCCGCGCGCCGGAGGCAGAATCGGACCGTCGGCATCGGAGCCGCCACGCCCGTCGCCATGACGGGCGCGACGGGCTCGGTGCCGCATCACATCGACAGGGAGGTGCGTGCGCGGTGCGCTTGAGCTTCCTCGATCGCTTCCGTCCGGTCGGAGCCCCGGGTGCGGCCGCGACGGCCGTTCCGGCCGCGGACCGGCGCGGACCCGAGGAAGAGCTCGCGCCCGTCTTCGCAGCGCTCGCTCCGGACGTGCGTGCCGCCGAGGAAGCGGTCGCGGCAGCGCAGAGGTCCGCGGCGGACGCGCGCGAGGAGGCGCGGGCGTCCGCGGCGTCGATCGTCGAACGGGCCCACGCGGATGCCGCGGCGGCGCGCGCGGAAGCCGCGCTGCAGGTCGAGAGCGCCGCCGCGGCGGCCGATCGGGACATCGTCGACGCGGCCCGCGCCGAGGCCGACCGCATCGACGATGCGGCGCGGCGGGCGCTTCCCGCCGCCGTCGACCGCGTGGTGGGACGCCTGCGCGAGGAGCTCCTGGAGCGACCAGAGAAGGCGGAGACCGTCTCGTGATCGGCGACTGGACCGCGGCGGCGGTGCGTGCGCGTTCGACGAGCGCGCGGCGGCTGGGGACGGGCGGTGCCGACGCCGTCGCCCGCCGGTCGGATCTCGCTTCGGCGATCGAGGCGCTCGGAACGAGCCTCTACGCCTCGCGCGTGGCGACGTCCGACGACCTCGCGGCCGCCCAGCGCGACGTGAAGCGCGCGGTCCTGTGGGAGCTGCGGGTGCTCGCGGGATGGATGCCGCCCGCGGGCACACGGCTCGCTCGGGCACTCGCGGCCGTGTTCGAGTACGAGGACCTCGTGGCCGTCGTGGATGCGCTCGAGCGCGGCGTCCAGGCTCCGCCGCGCTACGATCTCGGCGCGCTGGCGACGGTGTCCGCGGGGGTGTGGGAGGCCGCGTCTCCCGCGGCCATCCGCGCGGACCTGCGGCACGGCGTGTGGGGCGATCCGGGAGCCGAGCCGTCGGCGATGGCCGATGTGCTCGCGGCGAGCCTCCTGCGCAGGATCGCATCCGCGGCTCCCGCGACCGCGTCCTGGGCGACGGGTGCGCTCGCGCTGCGGGCCGCCCGCATCCGCGTCGTGGAGGGTCGGCAGCCGCCGGATCGATTCGTCGCGCTCTCCCGGGCGGTGCTCGGCGAGGCGTGGGTCGCGCGCCGCGAGCTGGCAGGTCTCCGGGCGGCGCTCCCGCCGTCGGGCGCCGCGCCGCTGACCGGTGTCGACGACCCTGCGCAGCTGTGGCGTGCCGAGCAGGGGTGGCGGTCTCGCGCCGAGAGCGACGGGTTCCGTCTGCTGCGCGACCGCGGTCTCGGCCCCGAGACGGCGGTCGGCGCGTTCGCCGTGCTGTGGAGCGATGCGCTGCGCGTGGCCGAGGCCCTCGCGGCGGCCGATGCCGGGGGAGGGGAGCTCCTCGATGTCGTGGCGTGAGGCGCTGACGCCGGTGCGCATGGAGCGGGTCGCCTTCGTGGCACCCGCGTCGGGGGTCCGTCCGATGCTCGCCGAGATCGCCGCGAGCGGGAGCGTCGAACTCGACCTCCCGCGCCACGCCGACGCCGGCCCGGACGAGTTCGACCGCGTGTGCGACGCGGCGGTCGTGCGCGACGGTCTGGCCGGCTACGTCGGGTGGACGCCGGCGAGGGCGCTGCCGCGGCTGGCCGAGCGGCTGGCGCCGGCCGGTGCCGCCGCCGTCCCGATCCGCCGCCCGCGCGGCGTCGAGCCGCCGACGATGCTGTCGGGCGAGAGCGGAGGCGCGGGCATGTCCCGCACGCTCGTCGACACCTACGGCACGGTGCCCTACCGCGATGTCGACCCGGCGCGTGCGGCGGCGTTCGCGTACATCGTCATGTTCGGCATGATGTTCGGCGATGTCGGTCACGGCGCCATCCTGCTCGCCATCGGACTGCTGCTGCGCACGGGACGCCCGCGCCGCTTCGCCGGCCTGCGGCGCGCGTGGGCATTCGTGTCGGCGGCGGGCGCCGCGGCGATGGCATTCGGGTTCCTCTACGGCGAGGCGTTCGGCCCCACCGGTCTCGTGCCGGTGCTGTGGCTGGCGCCCCTCGAGGAGCCCGTGCCGTTCCTCATCGCGGCCATCGTGCTCGGGTCGGTGCTGCTGGCCGCCGCCTACGCGATCGGCACGGTCAACCGCGTGCGCGAGGGCGGATGGGGATACGCGCTGTACGCCCGCAGCGGCGTCGCCGGATCACTGCTCTTCCTCGCCGCCGCGGCGCTGGCCGGGGGCCTCGTGTGGAGCCTGACCTGGCTCGTCATGGTCGCCGCCGCACTGGCCGTCCTGGCCGTCGTGTTCCTTTCCATCGGCCTCTACGTGGCATCGGGCGGGAAGTTCGCGGGGGTCCTGCAGACCGTCATCGAGGTGGGCGACACCGTCATCCGCCTCGGGTCCAACGTGGTGTCGTTCGCACGCCTCGCGGCATTCGGATTGACCCACGCGGCACTGCTCCTGGTGGTCTGGCAGGGCACGACCGCGCTGTGGGCGCTCGGCCCCCTCGGCATGATCGCCGCCGTCGTCCTGTTCGTCGTGGGAAACGTGCTGACGTTCGGACTGGAGGCCCTCGTCGCGGCCATCCAGGCCCTGCGTCTGTCGTACTACGAGCTGTTCTCCCGCGTCTTCGAGTCCGAGGGGCGTCCGTTCCGCCCCTGGACCCCCGCTTCGATCCCGTCCACCGACGAGGGCGAGGTCGCCGCCGGCGACCGGCCCGTTCCTGAGAGGAGACCCGCATGACCGTCTGGGTCATGGCCCTTCCCGTCTTCGCTGTGGCCTTCGCCGCCGCCCTCGTGCTGCTCCGACGCACCCGCAGCGCCGGTATGAAGGCTCTGGTGGTGGTCAACGCCGGAGTGGCGATCGCCGCCGGCGTCGTCTTCGTCCAGGCGCTCACCGCCTCGCCCCCCGCGGTCGCGGCCGGTGCGGTCGAGGCGGCCACGACCGATCCCACGACGGCCACCGGCGCCGGAGGAACCGCGCTGATCGCCGCGGCGATCGCCGTCGCGGGCTCGTCCATCGGTGCGGCCATCGCGGTCGCCTACACCGGCGCGGCGGCGCTTGCCGCCATGAGCGAGCGCCCCGAGATGTTCGGGCGCGCCATGGTCATCGTCGGACTGGCCGAGGGCATCGCGATCTACGGCCTGATCATCGCCATCATCATCATCGGGAACGCCTGACATGCCGGATCTCCTCCGCATCGCGGTCATCGGCGAGGAGCACCTGGTCGACGGGTACCGGCTCGCGGGTGCGACGGTGCTGGTCGCCGCCGACGCCGAGGCGGTCAGGCGCGCGTGGCAGGCGCTCCCCGAGGACGCCGGCGTCGTCGTGCTCACCGCGCAGGCGGCGGCGTCGCTCGGCGAGGACGTCGGGGAGGGGCGCCGCATGGTGGCGGTGATGCCCGTATGAGCGCCCGCCGGGCGGGGCTCCCCGACGGGGCGGAGGAGGCGCTGGAGCCGGTGCGGCGCGCGATCGCCGCGGCTGCCGAGCGGCAGGCCGACCGGATGCGGCGGGAGGCCGATGACGAGCGCGCCGCGATCGTGCACAAAGCGGAGGACGAGGCGGCCCGCATCATCGCCGCGGCGGTCGCCGACGGCCGGGCGGCGGGCGAGATCGTGGCCCGCGACGGCTCGGCGCGCGCACGCCGCACGGCCTCCGAGCACGTGCTCGCACACCGCGAAGCCGCGAGAGGACGTCTGCGCGACGAGGTCAGGGCCCGCGTGCGCGATCTCGTGAGCGACGAGCGGTATCCGGACATGCGACGCGGTCTCGAAGCGCGGGGGAGGGCGCTTCTCGGACCCCACGCCGTCGTGACCGAGCATCCCGACGGCGGTGTGATCGTGGACGCGGGGTCGCGGCGGCTGGACCTGTCGCTTCCGGCTCTCGCCGATGCGGCGTCGGAGCGGATGCCGAAGGAGATGCGGGACGTATGGAGCGGGTGAGCACGCGGGGCTCCGTCGTCCGCGTGAGCGGGCCGCTCGTCGAGGTCGAGGGCGTCGGCGACCTGGCGATGGCCGATGTGGTGGCGCTCGGACCGGATCGGATGAGCGCCGAGACCGTCGAGCGCGAGGGCGACCGAGCCGTCCTGCAGGCGTACGAGTACACCGGCGGTCTGCGCAGCGGCGACCTCGCCGAGTCGACCGGAGCCCAGCTGTCGGTCCCGCTCGGTCCGGGGCTGCTGGGCCAGGCGTTCGACGGACTCCTGCGTCCGCTCACCGGCGCCGGACTGTGGCTCGGCGCGGCGCGCACGGCGGAGGCCCCCGGGCAGGCCAGGTCGTGGCGGTTCACCGCGTCCGCTCGCGTCGGCGACCACGTCGCCGCGGGAGAGGTGATCGGAACGGTGGCGGATGCCGGATCGGTCGAGCATCGCGTGCTCGTGCCCGCCGGTTCGGACGGGACCCTCACGTGGGTCGCCGGTGCCGAACCGGTCGCCGCCGACGCCGTCATCGCCCGGGTCGGGGACCGCGACGTGGGACTGACCGTGCCGTGGCCGATCCGGCGGCCGCGCCCGTTCCGGCAGCGGCGCTCCGAGGCCGTGCCGCTGCGGACGGGACAGCGCGTGCTGGACCTGCTGTTCCCCGTGGCTCAGGGCGCGACCGCGGCGGTCCCCGGCGGCTTCGGGGCGGGCAAGACCCTGCTGCTGCAGCAGATCGCGAAGTGGAGCGATGCCGACGTCATCGTCTACGTGGGGTGCGGCGAGCGCGGGAACGAGATGGCCGACGTGCTCGGGACCCTCACCGAGCTCTCGGACGAGCGGACCGGCGGGCGGCTCATCGACCGCACGGTGATCATCGCCAACACGTCGAACATGCCCATGATGGCGCGCGAGGCGGGGATCCACACCGGCGTCACCGTCGCGGAGTACTACCGCGACATGGGCTACGACGTCGTGGTCATCGCGGACTCGACGTCGCGCTGGGCCGAGGCGCTGCGCGAGTTCGCGAACCGCAACGGGCAGCTGCCCGCCGAGGAGGGGTATCCGGCGAGCCTCGCCAGCGAGCTCGCGGCGTTCTACGAGCGGGCGGGGCGTGTCGACACGATCGGCGGCACGGTCGCCTCGGTCACCGTGATCGGCGCCGTGTCGCCTCCAGGCGGTGACATGACCGAACCGGTGACGACGGCCACGCAGCGGTTCGCGCGCACGCTGTGGCAGCTCGATCGCGACCTCGCCTACGCCCGCCATTACCCCGCGGTCAGCTGGACGGCCTCCTTCGCGCGCGACGACGATGCGATCGGCAGGTGGTACGCCGAGAACGGCGATGCGGCGTGGGCCGCCCGCCGCGCTCGCGCGATCACGATGCTGGCCGAGTCCGACCGGCTGGCCTCTCTCGCAGAGCTCCTCGGCCAGGCCTCGCTGCCCGGTCATGAGCGCATGATCCTGCTCGGCGGTCGACTGGTGCGCGACGGCGTGCTCATGCAGAGCGCTCTGAGCCCGAACGACGTCTACTGCTCCGCGGAGAAGGCGGCCGCGATCCTCGACCTCGTGCTGGATGTCGCCGACCGCTGCGCACTGCTGGCCTCCGAGGGCGTGCCGGCGGCCGCGATCGAACGCATCGACTTCGGCGATGTGCTGCGAGCGCGGGACGAGACCGGTCCCGACGACGCCGCCGGCGTCGAGGCCCGCCGTGAGCCGATGCTCCGGCGGCTGGAGGCGCTGCGGTGACGACCTCGACCGGATCGCACGAGCCCCGCCGGCGCACGGCCGAGGCGCAGCGCATCGAGTTCCGCGATGTCCACGCGCTGCGGGGTCCGCTCCTCGTGCTCGGCGAAACCTCCGACGTCGGCTGGGACGAATCCGCCGTCGTCGAACTGGACGACGGGTCGGTTCGTCACGGCGTCGTGCTCGAGGTCGAGCGTGATCTGGTGACGCTGCAGGTGCTCGAGGGGACGGCGGGCATCGAACCGGGATCGGTCGGCGTCCGGTTCACCGGCGACCCGTTCGCGATCCCGGTCGGCCCGGGCTGGCTCGGGCGGGTGTGCAACGGCCGGGGCGATCCGCTCGACGGCGGGCCCCCGGTGGTCGGCGAGGCGACGGTGCCGGTGAACGGGATGCCGCTGAACCCGGTCCACCGCGAGCCTCCGGCCGACCCCATCCGCACGGGCATCTCGGCGATCGACGGCCTGACCACGCTGGTCCGCGGGCAGAAGCTCCCGATCTTCTCCGTCCCGGGTCTGTCCCACCTGGCACTGGCGACCCAGATCGCCGCGCAGGCCCGCTCCGCGGGCGCGGGCTTCCGCGTCGTCTTCGTGGCGATGGGCCTCACGCACGCCGACATCGACATGGTGCGCGACCGTCTCGAGGAGCGCGCCGCCTCGGGCGAACTCGTGCTGCTGCTGAACGCCGCCGACGATCCCGTCATCGAGCGCATCCTCGCCCCTCGTGTGGGGCTCACGATCGCGGAGCACCTGGCGTACGAGGAAGGGGACGACGTGCTCGTGATCATGTCGGACATGACCAGCTACGCCGAGGCCGTGCGCGAGGTGTCGGCGGCGCGGCGCGAGATCCCCGCCCGCCGCGGCTATCCGGGCTACCTGTACAGCGATCTCGCCTCGATCTACGAACGGTGCGGACGCGTGCGCGGTCACGACGGGTCGGTGACGATCGTCCCGGTGCTCACGATGCCCGGCGGCGACATCACGCATCCCGTGCCCGACCTCACCGGCTACATCACCGAGGGCCAGGTCGTGCTCGCCGCCGACGTCGCGGCGCGAGGGGTCCACCCGCCGGTCGACACGGGTTCGTCGCTGTCGCGGCTCATGCGGGCGGGAGCAGGCGAAGGCCGTACGCGCGAGGATCACCTGCCGGTGTCGGCGCAGGCCCTCGCGTCGCTGTCGCGCTCGATGCGCGCTGCCGAGCTGGCGGAGCTGATGGGATCCGATTCGCTGGGGGAGACCGATCAAGCCTACCTGCGCTACCGGGACCGCTTCGAACGCAGCGTGCTCACGCAGCGAGAGAACGAGGACCGGTCGTTCGATCAGACGCTCGACCGGATCTGGGACGCGCTGGGAGCACTTCCCGAGCGTGAGCTGACGATGATCCCGACGGCGATGATCGAACGTCACCGCGCGCGTCACGAGGAGGAGCAGTGAACACCCCGGCGAGCCGACCGGCACGGGCGCGGCTGGAGCGGCGCCTCGCGGTCGCCCGGCACGCCGCGGAGCTGCTCGAGCGCCGACAGCGCATCATGGCCGACGAGGTCGAGCGGCTCGAGTTGCAGGCCGATCGCAGCCGTGCCGAGTGGGAGCGCCTGGCCCGCGACGCGGCCGTATGGCTCCGGCGTGCGACCGCACTCGATGGCCGCGAGCGCATTCACGAGGCCGCGCCGCTCGAGGAGGCTGCCGCGACGGTGACGTGGAGCTCCGCGATGGGGGCGCTGCGCCCGGACGAGATCGCGTGCGAGCTGCCGCCGAAGCGGGCGGTCGGCGGGAGCTCGGCGCTGGCCCTGGCCGCGGCCGCCCATCGCGACGCGCTCGTCGCCGGCGTCCGACACGCCGTCATCGACCACGCCCGGGCGCGTCTGGCCGCGGAGCTGCAGGCGACGCAGGTCCGCCGTCGGGCGATCGAGCGCCGGTGGGTGCCGCGTCTCGAGCAGGATCTGCGCCGCATGCGCGACCAGCTCGAGCAGCAGGACCTCGAAGAGACGCTTCGTCTGCGCTGGGCGGCCGATCTCAGCGCCGAAGAGAGGAGCCCATCATGACCGTGATCCTGGTCGCGGTGCACGACTCCACCGCCGCGTTCGAGGCGGCCGATGCCGCCATCGCACTGGCGGCGCGCCTGGGTGCGCGCCTGCGCGCGGTCGCCGTGGTCGACCCCGAGCCGGTGACGGGCGGGCCGCATCCCACGACGGCTCTCGTGCATCTCGAAGACGGCGCGGACGCGGCGCTGCGCCATGTGGTGCGCGTGGCCGACGAGGCGAGCGTGCCGGCGACGACCACGCGGCGGCACGGGCGCATCGCGCGCGAGATCCTCGCCGAGGCGCGCGAATGCTCGGCGGACCTCGTCGTCATGGCCGTCGTCGACCGCCCGGGCCACGCGATCCCGCGCGTCGGCAGCCATACGCTCCGCGTGCTCGAGCATGCGGAGGTGCCGGTGGTCGTCGTGCCGCCGCGGATCTGATCGATCGGAAAGCGCGAAGCCCCCGATCTCTCGAGGGCTTCGTGGCGTGGAGGGGGCGACGGGAATCGAACCCGCACAACCAGTTTGGAAGACTGGGACTCTACCATTGAGCTACGCCCCCGCTGGCGCGGGACCTCCGACAGTCTAGCCGCATCCCGGCACCGCTCCGGACCGCGGTTCGCCGCTGAGAGCAATTCCCGGCCCGTCGGCTAGACTTGCTGGGGCCGTTCGGCGCATGTCCGCGTGCGCACCCCGCCCGGGGCGTAGCTCAGCTTGGTAGAGCGCCCGCTTTGGGAGCGGGAAGTCGCAGGTTCAAATCCTGTCGCCCCGACATCACGGCCCGGAGAATTCCACCCCAGACCTTAGACCCGCCGCGCATGCGCGCGGTCCAGACGAGGAGATGTACAAGTCATGGTCACGAGCACCGTCGAGAAGCTGACCCCGACCCGGGTGAAGCTGCACATCACGGTCACCCCCGACGAGCTCAAGCCGAGCATCGCGCACGCCTACGAGCACATCGCCAAGGACGTCCAGATCCCCGGCTTCCGCAAGGGCAAGGTGCCCGCCCCGATCATCGACCAGCGCATCGGTCGCGGCGCCGTCCTCGAGCACGCGGTCAGCGACGGCCTGGACGGCTTCTACCGCGAGGCCGTCGAGGCCAACGAGCTGCGCGTGCTCGGCCGCCCCAGCGCCGAGGTCCTCGAGTGGCCCGACGAGAAGGACTTCACCGGTGACCTCGCCGTCGCCGTCGAGGTCGACGTCCGCCCCGAGTTCGAGCTGCCCGCCTTCGACGGCATCACCATCGAGGTCGACGCCGCCGAGACCGACGACGCCGCCGTCGACGCCGAGCTCGACCGCCTGCGCGGTCGCTTCGGCACGCTCGTGACCGTGGACCGTCCCGCCGCGACCGGCGACTTCGTGGAGCTCGACCTGGTCGCCGTCATCGAGGGCGCCGAGGTGGACCGTGCCGAGGGCGTGTCGTACGAGGTCGGCTCGGGCGAGCTGCTCGAGGGCATCGACGAGGCCATCGACTCGCTCACCGCCGGTGAGGACACCACCTTCCGCTCCAAGCTGGTCGGCGGCGACAACGCCGGCGCCGAGGCCGAGGTGTCGGTCACGGTCAAGGCCGTCAAGGAGCGCGAGCTTCCCGAGGCCGACGACGACTTCGCCCAGATGGCGAGCGAGTTCGACACGATCGGCGAACTGCGCGAGAGCCTCGTCGAGCGCGTCGGACAGCAGTCGGTCGCCACGCAGGGCTCGGCCGCGCGCGACAAGCTCATCGAGACGCTCCTGGAGCAGGTCGAGATCCCCGTCCCGCCGCAGCTGATCGAGGACGAAGTCCACAGCCACCTCGAGGGCGAGGGTCGTCTCGAGGACGACGTGCACCGCGCCGAGGTGACCGAGGCCAGCGAGAAGCAGTTCAAGACCCAGATGCTGCTCGACGCGATCGCCGAGCAGACCAACGTCCAGGTCTCGCAGGACGAGCTCACCCAGTACCTGATCCAGGCGTCGGCCCAGTACGGCATGCCGCCGCAGGACTTCGTCAACGCGCTGCAGCAGAACAACCAGCTGCCCGCGATGGTCGGCGAGGTCGCGCGCAACAAGGCCCTGGCCGTCGCGCTCGGCAAGGTGACGGTCGTCGACACCGACGGCAAGGCGGTCGACCTGACCGGCTTCGTCGCCGTCGAGGACGAGGAGGAGGCCGCCGAGGAGGTCGTCGAGGAGGCCGAGGAGATCGCGGACGCCGCCGCCGAGGCCGACACGATCATCGCCGCCGAGGAGGCCGCCGCCGAGGAGGCCCCGAAGAAGGCCCCGGCCAAGAAGCGCGCCCCCGCGAAGAAGGACGAGGCCGCCGCCGAGGAGGCCCCGAAGAAGGCCCCGGCCAAGAAGCGTGCGCCCGCCAAGAAGAAGACCGACGCGCCGGCCGAGGAGACCCCCGCGGCCGAGTGATCTCCCCGCGACCCTGAGCGAAGGGGACGGATGCCCGTGCATCCGTCCCCTTCGTCGTCTCTGCGCGACGCGCGATCTGCCCAGGGCGAACACGGCCGGATGCGGCGCGACGCGCCGGTAGATTCGATGGCGAGACCCGAGGAATCAGGAGCACACATGGCCGCTGAACCCCTTGTCGCGACGAGCGTCTTCGACAAGCTGCTGAGAGACCGCATCATCTGGCTCGGCTCGGAGGTGCGCGACGAGAACGCGAACGAGATCTGCGCGAAGATCCTCCTCCTCGCCGCCGAGGACTCGCAGAAGGACATCTACCTCTACATCAACTCGCCCGGCGGCTCGATCACGGCGGGCATGGCGATCTACGACACGATGCAGTTCGTCCCGAACGACATCGTGACCGTCGGCATCGGCATGGCCGCGTCGATGGGCCAGCTGCTGCTGACCAGCGGCACGAAGGGCAAGCGCTACATCACCCCGAACGCCCGTGTGCTGCTGCACCAGCCGCACGGCGGCTTCGGCGGCACGGCGAGCGACATCCAGACGCAGGCGCAGCTCATCCTCGACATGAAGAAGCGCCTCGCCGAGATCACCGCGGCGCAGACCGGCAAGACGGTCGAGCAGATCAACGCCGACGGCGACCGCGACCGCTGGTTCGGGGCCGAGGAGGCACTCGAGTACGGCTTCGTCGACCACATCCGCGAGCACGCCGTGGACGTGTCCGGCGGCGGCGGAACCGCAGACTGACGGCACCCAGGGCGAAAGAGAGAGAATCGCGATGCACACCCCCACCTTCGGCGCCGCGGCGCCCCAGGGCCTGCAGATGCCGGGCAGCCGCTACGTCCTCCCGCAGTTCGAGGAGCGCACGGCCTACGGCTACAAGCGGCAGGACCCCTACAACAAGCTGTTCGAGGACCGCGTCATCTTCCTGGGCGTCCAGGTCGACGACGCGTCGGCGGACGACGTCATGGCCCAGCTCCTCGTGCTCGAGAGCCAGGATCCCGACCGCGACATCATCATGTACATCAACTCGCCGGGCGGATCGTTCACGGCGATGACGGCGATCTACGACACGATGCAGTACATCTCGCCGCAGATCCAGACCGTGGTGCTCGGTCAGGCCGCTTCGGCCGCCGCGGTGCTGCTGGCGGCGGGCGCGCCCGGCAAGCGGCTGGCGCTGCCGAACGCGCGCATCCTCATCCACCAGCCGGCGATGGGCGAGGCCGGTCACGGCCAGGCCTCGGACATCGAGATCCAGGCGGCGGAGATCCTGCGCATGCGCACGTGGCTCGAGGAGACGCTGGGCAAGCACTCCCACAAGACCCAGGCAGAGGTCAACAAGGACATCGACCGCGACAAGATCCTCTCGGCCGCCGAGGCCGTCGAGTACGGACTCGTCGACCAGGTCCTCACGACCCGCAAGCGGACGCCAGCCGCGCTGACCTCCTGACGACGATCGAGACCCCGGGTGCCGGATCGGGCCCCGGGGTCTCGCCGTGCCCGCGCGATGCGGATCGTGCGCATCGTCACATGCGGGGTCGCAATCCACCGCATGTCGCCTGCACGGGTTAGGCTCGGAGAACGGCTGGGGAGCAGCTCCCCGGGGTGCGAGAAGGAGGGGATCCGATGGCACGCATCGGTGAGAGCGCCGATCTGTTCAAGTGCTCTTTCTGCGGCAAGAGCCAGAAGCAGGTCCAGCAGCTCATCGCGGGTCCCGGGGTCTACATCTGCGACGAGTGCGTCGAGCTGTGCAACGAGATCATCGAGGAGCGGATGGCCGAGTCCGCCTCGGGCGAGGTCGCGGACTTCGATCTGCCCAAGCCCCGCGAGATCTTCGCCTTCCTCGAGGAGTACGTCGTCGGACAGGACGACGCCAAGCGAGCCCTGTCCGTGGCGGTCTACAACCACTACAAGCGCATCCGCGCGCACGGCACGCTGCAGTCCGCCGATCAGCGCGCCGACGACGTGGAAGTCGCCAAGAGCAACATCCTGCTGCTGGGTCCGACCGGCTGCGGCAAGACGTACCTGGCGCAGACGCTCGCGAAGCGCCTCAATGTGCCCTTCGCCGTCGCGGACGCGACCGCACTGACCGAAGCGGGCTACGTCGGCGAGGACGTCGAGAACATCCTCCTGAAGCTGCTGCAGGCGGCGGACTTCGACACCAAGCGCGCCGAGACGGGGATCATCTACATCGACGAGGTCGACAAGATCGCCCGCAAGGCCGAGAACCCCTCGATCACACGCGATGTCTCCGGCGAGGGTGTGCAGCAGGCGCTGCTGAAGATTCTCGAGGGCACGGTGGCCTCGGTGCCGCCCCAGGGCGGACGCAAGCATCCGCATCAGGAGTTCATCCAGATCGACACGACGAACGTGCTGTTCATCGTGGCCGGAGCCTTCGCCGGGCTCGAGGACATCATCTCCGCCCGCGTCGGCAAGCACGGGATCGGCTTCGGGGCTCCGCTGCACACCCGGGGCGACGATCTGAACCTGTTCAGCGAAGTGCGTCCCGAAGACCTGCACAAGTTCGGCCTGATCCCCGAGTTCATCGGGCGCCTGCCCGTGGTCGCCTCGGTGACTCCGCTGGATCGTTCGGCGCTGATGGAGATCCTGACCGAGCCCAAGAACGCCCTCGTCAAGCAGTACCGGCGCATGTTCGAGCTCGACGACGTCGGACTCGAGTTCGATGTCGAGGCGCTCGAGGCGATCGCCGACCTCGCGGTTTCGCGCAAGACGGGCGCGCGCGGACTGCGGGCGATCCTCGAAGAGGTCCTCGGTCCGATCATGTTCGAGATCCCCTCGACCGACGACGTCGACAAGGTCGTCATCACCCGCGCTGCGGTCGAAGAGTCGGCGCCGCCGACGCTCGTGTTCCGTCAGAAGCGCAAGAGCGCCTGACGCCTGATCACTCCAGGATCGCGACGAGGTCGGTGCGCACCCGGTCCGGCGGTGTCGACTGCGGGTCGGACACGTAGACCTCGATGAGGCTGTCCTTGGCCGTTCGGCCCGCTTCGGTGACACCGGCCAGGACGCGGCCCCATGACGCGCCGAGGTCCTCGTAGGACCCGATGTGGGACAGCGCGGCGGCCTGCGAGGGCGGGAAAGTCATCGCCTCGACCGGGCCATCCGCCACATCGACCTGCTCGGCGGGGAATCCGATCGCGACGTCGAAGGCGGTCTCGATGTCGCCGGAGTACACGGCCAGGAACGGGCCGGCTGGGATGAATCCGCCGTCCTCCATCGCCGCCCCGAGCGGCCCCATGGCGCGGTGGAAGAGCGGACGCAGCTCGTCGAGCGTGACCTGGCGGTAGCGGACCACGGCGAGGGTCAGCTGCGGGAGATCCACGAACGTGAGGTCGGAGTAGGGGTTCTCGGGATCGAGCATCATCGCACCTCCGTGACGAGCATGCCGCGATCCGGCTCGCCGCGCCAGGGCGGCGGTGCTCAGTCGGCGAGCCCGCGGCGAGCCAGCAGCGGCGCGATCTCGGCGTCCCGTCCGCGGAAGTCGCGGTAGGCCGCGAGCGGATCCTTCGAGCCGCCGACGCCGAGCAGCCTGTCGCGGAACCGGTCGCCGTTCTGCCGTGTCAGGCCGCCGTTCTCGCGGAACCACTCGACGGTGTCGGCGTCGAGCACCTCGCTCCAGATGTACGAGTAGTAGCCCGCGCTGTACCCGCCCGAGAAGACATGGGCGAAGTAGGTCGACGAGTACCGGGTCGGCACGAGCGGGTTGTCCAGCCCGATGTCGGCCAGGGCGGCCGCCTCGAACGACGCGACGTCGATGTCCCCGGCGGCCTGCTCGGGCGACAGCGAATGCCACGCCTGATCCAGCCACGCTGCGGCGAGGTACTCGCTGGTCGCGAACCCCTGATCGAAGGACTCCGACGCGTGCAGTCGCTCGACGACTGCGGCGGGGAGGGGCTCGTCGGTCGCGATGTGACGTGCGTATGAGGCGAGGATCTCGGGCCAGAAGATCCACATCTCGTTGACCTGGCTGGGGAACTCCACGAAGTCGCGGAACACGTTCGTGCCGGCGAAGTGCGGATATGTCACGGTCGCGAACAGTCCGTGCAGCGCGTGACCGAACTCGTGGAACAGCGTCGTGACCTCATCCAGGCTCAGCAGCGTGGGGCTTCCCGCAGCCGGCTTCGGGACGTTGAGATTGTTGACCACGACCGGCTGCGTCCCGCGCAGCTCGGACTGCAGGACGATCGAGTTCATCCACGCGCCGCCGCGCTTTGTGTCGCGCGTGTACAGGTCGAGGATGAACAGGCCCAGGGCGCCGCCGTCGGCGTTGTGGAGCTCGAACACGCGCGCGTCGGGGTGGTACGCGGGGATGTCGGGGCGTTCCGTGAACGTGATGCCGTACAGCTCGGTGGCGGCGCGGAACACGCCGTCGCGGAGGACCCGCTCGGCCTCGAACCAGGGCCGCAGCGCGCCGCGGTCGAGGTCGTACTGCTTCGCACGCACCTTCTCGGTGTAGAACGCCCAGTCGTGCGCCTCGAGCGGACGGGTCAGGCCGTCATCGTCGGCGACGAGCTGCAGCTCCTCCTGCTCGCGTCGGGCGTTGCGCGCGGCAGGGGCCGCGAGGCGGCGGAGCATGTCCTCGACCGCCTGGGGCGAGCCCGCCGTCTGGTCCGACGTGACATAGGCCGCGTGGGATGCGTATCCGAGCAGTGCTGCGCGCTCGGCGCGCAGCCGGACGATCTCGCCGATGACGGCGCTGTTGTCGTTCGCGTTGCCACGCGAACCGCGGGCACGCGAGGCGTCGAGGATGCGCTTGCGGCTCTCGCTCCGCGTCAGCGAGGCGAGATAGGGGTGACCGGTGAAGAGGGTCAGCGTCACGACCCACGCGCCCTCGAGGCCGCGATCGGATGCCGCCTGGGCGGCCGCCGACAGCTCGCCCTCGCTCAGACCGTCGAGGTCGGCGGCATCGTCGAACACGACCGCCAGGTCGTTGGTGTCTGCCAGCAGGTTCTTCTCGAACGTGGTCGTCAGGGTCGACAGGCGCTGGTTGATCGCCGTGAGCCGGCGCTTGGCCTCGGCGCCGAGCGCCGCTCCCGCGTGGGTCATCTCGAGATGGTGGCGCTGCACGAGGTACCGCTGTTCGGGAGCCAGATCGAGGTCGGGCAGCGCGTCGTGCACCGCCGACACGCGGGCGTAGAGAGCCGGGTCGAGCTGGATGGCGTCGTGGTGCGCCGACATCAGCGGTGCGAGCTCCTCGTCGATCTGCTGGATCACCGGCGTCGCATCGGCCGAGGACACGGTGTAGAACGTCCGCGTGACGTGGCCGAGCAGCTCGCCGCTGCGCTCGAGGGGGAGGAGCGTGTTCTCGAACGTGGGCGCGGAGTCCGCCGCCGTGATGTCGGCGATCTCGCGGCGGTGCTCGCTGAAGGCCTGCTCGAAAGCGGGGAGGTAGTGCTCGGGCCGGATCCGCGTGTAGTCGGGGAGTCCGTAGGGGAGCGTGCGCGGACCGAGGAGAGGGTTGTCGCTCGACATGCGCTCCAGCCTATCCGCGGGCGGGAGAGATGCCGAACATCATTTGCAAAGCACTTCTTGCAAAGAAGTACTTGCAAAGAGATCTTTGCGGTAGTAGCTTCGGCACCATGGACGAGCAGAAGGACGACCTCAGCGAGACGATCGCCCAGGTCGAGAAGCGCCACAGCGGTGACCGCGTCCTCGACACCGGTGCATTGCGTGCTCTCGCGCATCCGCTGCGCATCCGCATCTACGACATCCTCAGCCAGTACGGCCCGCAGACCGCCAGCTCTCTCGCCGAGCGGCTGGGGGAGTCGTCGGGCTCCACCAGCTATCACTTGCGGGCGCTCGCCAAGCACGACCTCATCCGCGAGGTCGAGGGGCGGGGCACCGCCCGCGAGCGGTGGTGGGAGCGGCCGGTCGGCGGCGTGAGCTTCGCCAGCCCCGCGGCGATGAAGACGCCCGCGGGACGTGCTGCCACCCAGCTCGTGATGAGCGAGTTCTTCCGCAACCGCCAGGCGCAGCTCATGACGTTCATCGAGACCGCCGCGGGACGGGAGTCCGACGCGTGGCAGGAAGGCTCGGTCGTCTCCACGGCGACCGCTCGCCTCACCCCGGAGCAGAGCCGCGAGCTCTCGGCCCGCATCATGGCGGTCATCGACGAGACGGTCGACCGCTACCGCAACCAGTCCGGCGACGACGTGCGGCCCGTGACAATCCGCGCCGACGTCTTCCCACTGCCCGAAATCGGAGACAAGCGATGACCACGCTGCCCCTCTTCGAGGCGCGTCCGCGCCCGACATCGTTCGAACGCATGCTGCTGCGCGCAGCGGCGGCGGCCGATCGCCATGTCGCGCTGCGCCTCGCACGGCACGACGCTCTCGCGCGGCGCACACGCGCGCGCGAGCACGCCGCGGACGCACGGCGGTCCGCGGAGGCGCTCGGCGCGTTCGGGGTTCTGCCGCGATGACCGACACCGTGAAGCAGCCGGAGGCGACGGCGAAGCGGCCGGTGCTCGGCCGCGACTTCGGCCGGCTGTGGACCGCCGCGGCCTTCAGCAATCTCGCCGACGGCGTCGGGCGGACCGCCGTCCCGCTGATCGCGGCGACGCTCACGCGCGACCCGCTGGCGATCGCGGCGATCGGGGCGCTGGCGTTCGTGCCGTGGCTCGTGTTCGGCCTTCCCGCCGGCATGCTCGTCGACCGCCTCGATCGACGCAAGCTCATGGCCGTGGCCAACGCGCTCCGGGCGGGGGTCGCCCTGGTGCTGGCGACGCTCACGGTCCTCGACGCCCTGACGATCTGGTGGCTGTTCGCCGCCGTCGTGGTGTTCGGCATCGGCGAGACGCTGTTCGACAACGCCACGAATGCGATCGTGCCGGCGATCGTCGACCGGCGCGCGCTCGACCGCGCGAACGGACGCCTGCAGGCCGCTCAGGTGACGATCGACAACTTCGTCGCCACGCCGATCGGCGGCGTGCTCTTCGCCGTCGCGCTCGCGCTGCCGCTGTGGGTGGGGGCGGCCGGCTACCTCATCCCGATCGGCCTCGCGGTGCTTCTGCCGCTGGCCGCTGCGCGTCCGCTGCGCGATCGTGCGCTGGATGCCGCGTCGTCCCCGTCGGCCGCCGGCGCGGTGGGCGAGCCTGCGGGCAACATCGACGCCCCCGCACCGGTCGCCGCGCCGCGGACATCGGCGGGTGAGGCCGCTCGCTATCTGTGGCGGCACCGGTTCCTGCGGGCGATGCTCGTGTTCACGTCGATCGTGGGCTCGGCGTTCGCCTTCGCGCAAGCGCCCACGATCCTCTACTTCCTCGACGAGCTCGACGTCGTGCCCGCCGCGATCGGCGTCGTGACGGCGGGCATCGGGCTGGGAGCCCTCGTCGGATCGATCGTGGCTCCCGCCTTGGTGGAGCGGTTCGGGCGCGGGGCCGTGATGCTCGGCGCGAACCTCGTCGCCGCTGCGGGACTCGTCGGCGTGTGGGCTGCGCCCGAGCTGATCTCGGGCATCGTCGCCTACGCGCTCCTGGCCGCGGCGGTCTCCTGCTGGAACGTCCCGTGGGGAGCGCTGCGCCAGGCGATCGTCCCGAACGACCTGTTCGGTCGCGTGCTGGGCATCATGCGCACGCTCACGTGGGGGATCTTCCCCTTCGCCACGATGATCGGCGGACTGGTCGCGCGCATCGATCTGCGGCTGCCGTATCTGATCGCCGCCGGGATCACCGCCGCGGCAGCGCTGGTGGCAGCGCCGCTCCTGCTGTCGGCGACGCAGCACACCGCGCCCGAGGGCGACGGGGACTGATCGTCAGGCGAGGCCGGGCTCGCCGTCGTGCGACACGACGGCCGAGCCCTCGTCGCTCAACGACACGATGACGCCGTTGTCGAGCTCCGCGATCGGACGCCCCTCGAGCCACGTGAGCGTCCAGCGGGGCCGGGGCTGACCGAGCAGATCGCCGGGGATCGCGGCGTCCACATCGCGGATGCCGTCGGCGAGCGCCGCGGGCACCGAGCGCGGCGGCTCGTCTCCGGACGTCCAGCGTGTTCCGAGCTGCATGTCAGACCTCCTGTGCGGCCAGATCGATCTGGGCGACGCCGATGGCGTCGCCCTCGACGAACACGATCTCGGCGATCCGGCCCACGGCCTTCAGATCGCCCTCGGCGAGACGCAACGCGGTGATGGCCGCGGCCGGAGCGGCGATCGTGGCGTGCGCCACCGGCGTCTTCTGCGAGGCCTTCGCCTCGGTCTTGGAGCGGCGGATGCCCACGAGCGCCTGCCCGACGGCCGACAGCACCGCGGGGTCGCCCTCGATGCCGAGCGGGTCGGGCCACGACGCGGCGTGGATCGAGCCGTCGTTGAACCACGACCACGCCTCCTCCGCCGCGAACGCGAGCACGGGCGCGAGCAGACGCAGCTGCGTCGACAGGGCGATGCGAAGCGCGAGCGCCGCGGATGCCTGGCCGACATCGGTGCGGTCGTAGGCGCGCTCCTTCACCAGCTCGAGGTAGTCATCGCAGAACGTCCAGAAGAACGACTCCGTCAGCTCGAGGGCGCGCGCGTGGTCGTAGGCCTCGAACGCCTTCGTGGCGTCGCGGACGACACCGTCGAGTGTGGCCAGCATGGACGCGTCGAGCGCGTGGGTGACCTCGGCGCCCTCGGGCACGGGGAAGGACAGCACGAACTTGGCGGCGTTGAGGACCTTGATGGCCAGGCGTCGGCCGATCTTGACCTGCGTCGGGTTCTGCGGGTCGAAGGCGGCGTCGGCGCCCAGGCGGCTCGAGGCCGACCAGTAGCGCACGGCATCCGTGCCGTGCTGGGACAGGATGTCCGCCGGGGTGACCACATTGCCCTTGGACTTGGACATCTTCTTGCGGTCGGGGTCGACGATGAAGCCCGAGATGGCGGCATCCGTCCACGGCGCGCGTCCGTCCTCGAGCGCACTGCGCAGCATCGTCGAGAACAGCCACGTGCGGATGATGTCCTGCCCCTGCGGCCGCAGGTCGAACGGGGCGACGGTCTGCCACAGCTCGGGATCGCGCTCCCAGCCGCCCGCGAGCTGCGGCGTCAGCGACGACGTCGCCCACGTGTCGAAGATGTCCTTCTCGGCGTCGAAGCCGCTCGGCGCGCCGCGCTGATCCTCGGTGTACCCCGGGGGCACGTCGATCGTCGGGTCGATCGGAAGCGCCGCGAGGTCCGGGGTGATGACGCGGTCGTAGTCGCGCTCACCGTTCTCGTCGAGCCCGTACCAGACCGGGATCGGCACGCCGAAGAAGCGCTGACGCGACACCAGCCAGTCGCCGGTGAGGCCGCCGACCCAGTTCTCGTAGCGGACGCGCATGAAGTCGGGGTGCCAGTCCATGCCGGCACCGAGCGAGACGAGCCGGTCGCGCAGCTGCTCGTCGCGCGCGCCGTTGCGGATGTACCACTGGCGGGTCGAGACGATCTCGAGGGGCCGGTCGCCCTTCTCGTAGAACTTCACCGGGTGCGTGAAGGGCCTGGGGTCGCCCTCCATCTCGCCCGAGGCGCGCAGCAGCTCCACCACGGCCTTCTTGGCGCTGAACACGGTCTTGCCCGCCAGCTCCGCGTACGCGGCCCTCGCGGCGTCCGTCACGATCACGTCGGGCGCCTCGGCCATCACGCGGCCGTCCATCCCGAGGATCGTGCGGTTGGGCAGCTGCAGCTCGCGCCACCACACCACGTCGGTCACGTCGCCGAAGGTGCAGATCATGGCGATGCCCGAGCCCTTGTCCTGCTGCGCGAGCGGGTGGGCGAGCACGGGCACCTCGACGTCGAACAGCGGCGTGCGCACGGTCGAGCCGAACAGGGGCTGGTACCGCTCGTCGTCGGGGTGGGCGACCAGCGCCACGCAGGCGGGGAGGAGCTCCGGCCGGGTCGTCTCGATGTGGATGTCGCCCGAGCCGTCGCTCTTGTGGAAGGCGATGCGGTGATAGGACGCCGGCTGATCGCGGTCCTCGAGCTCGGCCTGCGCGACCGCGGTGCGGAAGTCGATGTCCCACAGGGTGGGCGCGAGGTCCTGGAACGCCTCGCCGCGCTCGATGTTGCGCAGGAACGCCAGCTGCGACGTGCGGATCGTGTCATCCGAGATCGTGCGGTAGGTCTGCGTCCAGTCGACGCTGAGACCCAGCTGGCGGAACAGCGCCTCGAAGTGCTTCTCGTCCTCCTCCGTGAGGCTCTCGCACAGCTCGATGAAGTTGCGGCGGCTGATCGGCACCTGGTCCGCGGGCTTGAGGTTCTTCGTCGTGCCTTCGAACGGCGGCGTGAAGTCGGCGTCGTACGGCAGCGACGGGTCGCACCGCACGCCGTAGTAGTTCTGGACGCGGCGCTCGGTGGGCAGACCGTTGTCGTCCCAGCCCATCGGGTAGAAGACCGTCTTGCCGCGCATGCGCTCGAAGCGCACCTTCACATCGGTGTGGGTGTAGCTGAACACATGGCCGATGTGGAGGCTCCCCGAGGCCGTCGGCGGGGGAGTGTCGACGGAGTAGACGCCGGCGCGACCGACCTCGGCTGCCCGGGCGCGGTCGAACAGGTACGTCCCCTGCTCGCTCCAGCGCGCATCCCACTTGTCTTCGAGACCCTCGAGGGCGGGCTTGTCGGGAATGTGCGCGTCTGACATGGGGGTCTCCTCCGTCGATATGTGCGGCACCGTGTGAGCGTGCCTGAGTGTGGGATGCCGATCGATTGTACCGGCCGAGACCTCGGAGCCCGGTGAACGGACGGTGACCGCCCGCCGGCTCAGTCCTGGATGCGGATGCCGAGCCCCGCGGCCAGGGTGGGCGCGATCCGCTCGACCTGGTCGCCCGACATCGTCGCGTCGCGCAGGCTCGTCACGTCCAGGTACGCGAGCGCGTCGAGGCCGCGCAGGTCCAGATCCGTACTGCGCAGACCGCGGGTGTCGACCTCGTCGGCGCGCGACGATGCGAAGGCGACCCGCGCCAGACGCGCGGCGGGCAGATCGAGCGCGCCGATCGTGCAGTCCGCGATCACGAGGTCGTCGACCCGTGCACCCGCGAGGGAGAGATAGTCGATGCGGATCCCGCGCAGCTCGACCTCGTCCAGCTCGGCATCCGAGAGGTCGAGGGTCCCGATCCGGCCCCCCTCGACGAGCACGCGTCGCCACCTCGTGCCGCGGGCGCGGACGGCGGGCACCCGCGCGCCCCGCACGGCCACGTCGAGCAGCGTCGCATCCGTCAGCACCAGTTCGTCGGCGGCGATCTCGTCGAACGCGCACGCCTCGATCGTCGCGCGCGGTGCGTCGATCACGCCGGCCGATCCGGTCCAGCGCACTTCGTGGGCATCGGCTCCCGCGGTGGGAACCTCTCCTTCGCCGAGCACCGACGGCAGATCGGGAGCCGACACGCGGGGCGGTGCCGGAGACGTGCGCGCGCGGGCCATGCGGCCGAGCCTACGCGGTGGCGCGTTCCGGTTCGGCCTCCGGGGACGCCGTCGCCGCGGCGAGGCGCACAGCGGCCCACGACGCGACCAGGGTGATCCCCGACAGCATCGCGAGGACGATGCCCGGATGCCACCACGCGAAGTCGGTGGCCGTTCCCAGCAGAGCGGTCGCCAGGGGCACGAAGCCGCTGACGGTGGCGGCGACCGCGTACGAGATCGACAGCGCCGAGTAGCGCACGTGATCGGGGAACAGATCGTTCATGAGGCCGCCGAGGGCCGCCCACGACATCGTCGGCAGGATGCCGCCGACGATCATCGTGCCCACGAGGATCGGGAACGTCGCGAACTGCAGCAGGTAGTACATCGGGAACGCGATCGCGAGGGTGCCGGCGGCACCCCACAGCACGACCCGCGCCGATCCGATGCGCGTCGCCCACGCGCCGAACAGCGGCACGGTGATCAGCTGCAGCAGGCCGCCGATGGTGGTCGCCACCAGCAGGTCCTGGAAGCTGAAGCCCAGCTGCGCCACGCCGTAGTTGACGGTGTAGGTGTTCATGAGCGAGTACGAGCCGATGCCCAGCAGTGCCGCACCGATGGCGACCGCCACCGCGACCGGACGCTGCCGGAAGAGCGCCACGAAGGGGATGCGGTCCCGGCGACGCTGCGCGACGACGTTCTCGAACACCGGGGTCTCGGTGATCGACCACCGCAGGTACAGCGAGACGGCGAGCAGCGGCAGCGCCAGGAGGAAGGGAATGCGCCAGCCCCAAGCCGCCAGTTCCGCGGCGGGGAGCGTGAGCGTCATCACGATGAACAGCGTCGCCGACAGGATCGAGCCGACCGGCGAGCCCAGCTGGGGGATCGCGGCGTAGAACGCGCGCTTGACGGGACCGGCGTGCTCGGTCGCGATGAGGATCGAGCCTCCCCACTCGCCGCCCAAAGACAGGCCCTGCACGATGCGCAGGGTCACCAGCAGCACGGCGCCGAGCCAGCCCGCCTGTGCGTACGTGGGCAGCAGGCCGATGAGACCCGTGGCGATGCCCATGATCGCGATCGTCCACAGCAGCGTCGCGCGCCGGCCGAGCCGGTCGCCCATGTGTCCGAACAGCACGGCGCCGATGGGCCGCACCACGAACGCCACCGCGATGGTCGAGAAGGCCAGCAGCGTGCCGCCGACCGCGCCGAGGGGCTCGAAGAACAGCGGTCCGACGAAGTACGCCGAGAAGTAGGCGAAGACGTAGAAGTCGAAGGACTCCAGGGACGTTCCGACCATGGACGCCCACGCGACGCGCGGGGCGAGGGACTTCGGTCGTGTGGTGGGGATCGCAGCAGACACGAGGGACAATCCTGGCACGAGTCCAGAAAGTCCGGCGAATCCGGACGGCTGAAGGTGCGCGACGCCCGGTAGAATCGACGGACACGCATCGATCCGGCCATCACCGGGGAGCACTCGGAAGAACGCCGCGCGGCCCGCCGTACGGTCACTAGAACCGAGCGGGTCAGGCCCGTCACAGCCGCAGTGAGAGAGGCGACGCCCGGACCGGGCGCCGCAAGCAGGGTGGTACCGCGATCCGCGAGGGTCGTCCCGGCAGAACAGCACAATCGAGCATCTGCGAGACGACATGACCTATCCCCGCCCCTCCGCCGGAGCGTCCTTCGGCGCGGCCGCCGTCGTTCCGAGCCCGCGCTTCCCCGAGATCGAGCAGGACACGCTCGCGTTCTGGGCCGACGACGACACCTTCCGCGCGTCGATCGCGAACCGCGACGGCGCCGACGAGTGGGTCTTCTACGACGGTCCCCCCTTCGCCAACGGCCTGCCGCACTACGGGCACCTGCTCACCGGCTACGCCAAGGACGTCTTCCCCCGCTTCCAGACGATGCTCGGGAAGAAGGTCGACCGCGTCTTCGGGTGGGACACCCACGGGCTCCCGGCCGAGCTCGAGGCGATGAAGCAGCTCGGGATCACCGAGAAGGGCGAGATCGAGCAGATGGGGCTGTCGGCGTTCAACGCGAAGGCCCGCGAGTCCGTGCTCGCGTACACGCGCGAGTGGGTCGACTACGTCACGCGGCAGGCCCGATGGGTCGACTTCGACAACGGCTACAAGACCCTGGACCTGGGCTACATGGAGTCGGTGCTGTGGGCCTTCAAGACCCTGTGGGACAAGGACCTCGCCTACGAGGGCCACCGCGTGCTGCCCTACTGCTGGCGGGACGAGACGCCGCTGTCCAGCCACGAGCTGCGCATGGACGACGACGTCTACAAGATGCGGCAGGACCCGTCGGTGACCGTCACCTTCCCGCTGGTCGGCGTCAAGGCCGAGGCGCTCGGCCTCACCGGCGTTCGGGCGCTGGCGTGGACGACGACGCCGTGGACGCTCCCGACGAACCTGGCCCTCGCGGTCGGGCCCGACATCCGGTACGTCGTGCTGCCCGGCGGGCCCGCGGGCGCCGCCGACGTCCACCACGCCCCCGACGGCACATCCGACGACCCGGTCGAGGCGGCGTCGCACCGCTACCTCCTGGCCGAGGATCTGCTCGCCGGGTACGCCAAGGACCTCGGATACGCCTCCGCAGAGGAGGCGCGCGAAGCCGTCGAGCGCACGGTGGTCGGCGCCGAGCTCGCCGACGTCGCCTACGACCGGCTCTTCGACTACTACGCGGATGCCGAGACGTGGGGCACGCAGGAGGCGTGGCGCATCCTGGTGGACGACTACGTCTCGACCGGCGACGGCACCGGCATCGTCCACCAGGCGCCCGCCTACGGCGAGGACGACAAGCGCCTCAGCGACGCCGCCGGCATCCCGACGATCCTCTCGCTGGACGAGGGCGGCCGCTTCCTGCCGCAGGTGGCGGATGTCGCGGGCCAGCTGTGGATGGACGCGAACACCCCGCTGGTGCGCCTGCTGCGCCAGAACGGGCGCCTGCTGCGACTTGCCAGCTACGAGCACTCGTACCCGCATTGCTGGCGGTGCCGGAACCCCCTGATCTACAAGGCCGTCTCGAGCTGGTTCATCCGCGTGACCGACATCAAGGACCGGATGCTGGCGAACAACGATCAGATCACGTGGGTGCCCGACAACGTCAAGCACGGCCAGTTCGGCAAGTGGCTCGAAGGCGCCCGCGACTGGTCGATCAGCCGCAACCGCTACTGGGGCTCGCCGATCCCGGTGTGGAAGAGCGATGACCCCGAGCACCCGCGCGTCGACGTGTACGGCTCGCTCGAAGACCTCGAGCGGGACTTCGGCACTCTGCCGCGCAACGAGCAGGGCGAGGTCGATCTGCACCGCCCCTACATCGACGAGCTGACGCGGCCCAACCCCGACGACCCGAGCGGCAGAAGCACGATGCGCCGCATCGAGGACGTCTTCGACGTCTGGTTCGACTCGGGTTCGATGCCCTACGCGCAGGTGCACTACCCGTTCGAGAACCAGGAGTGGTTCGACGAGCACGCGCCCGCCGACTTCATCGTCGAGTACATCGGGCAGACGCGCGGCTGGTTCTACGTCATGCACGTGCTGTCGACCGCGCTGTTCGACCGCCCGGCGTTCACGGGCGTGTCCTGCCACGGCATCGTGCTCGGCAGCGACGGCCAGAAGATGTCGAAGTCGCTGCGGAACTACCCCGACGTCAGTGAGGTGTTCGACCGCGACGGCTCGGACGCGATGCGCTGGTTCCTCATGTCGAGCCCGGTGCTGCGCGGCGGCAACCTCGTCGTGACCGAGGAGGGCATCCGCGCGGGGGTGCGCGAGTTCCTGCTGCCGCTGTGGAACGCGTGGTACTTCTTCGCCACGTACGCCAACGCGGCCGGCGGCCCCGAGAGCGGGGGGTACGAGGCGACGTGGCGGACGGACTCGTCCGACGTGCTCGATCGCTACATCCTCGCCCTCACCGGCGACCTGGTCCAGGGCGTCGCCGCCGACCTCGAGGGGCTGGACTCGACGTCGGCCGCCGAGAAGCTCCGCGACTTCGCGGAAGCGCTGACCAACTGGTACATCCGCCGCTCGCGAGACCGGTTCTGGCTCGGGGTCGATCCGGCCGATCCGTCGTCGACCGAGGCGTTCGACACCCTGTACACGGTGCTCGAGACGCTGTGCCGTGTCGCCGCGCCCCTCATCCCGCTGATCTCGGAGCGCGTGTGGCAGGGCCTGACGGGCGGCCGGAGCGTGCACCTGACCGACTGGCCGGACGCCGCCGCCTTCCCGGCGGCCGCGGACATCCGCGTCGCGATGGACGCGGTGCGCGAGGTGTCGTCGGTCGCGAACGCCCTCCGCAAGAAGGAGGGCAAGCGGGTGCGACTGCCGCTCGCACGGCTCACCGTCGTGCTGCCCGAGGCGACGTCGCTGGCGCAGTTCGACGACATCGTCCGCGACGAGCTCAATGTCAAGGCGGTCGAACTCGTGGAGCTCGGCGAGACCACGGCCGCCGAGTACGGCATCACGCATCGCCTGTCGGTCAACGCCCGCGCCGCGGGCCCGCGCCTGGGCAAGCAGGTGCAGCAGGTGATCCGCGCCGCCAAGGAGGGCGACTGGGCCGAGCAGGCGGGACGGGTGACGGCGGGAGGCGTCGCTCTCGAGCCGGGCGAGTACGAGCTCGTGCTCGAGACCTCGGGACGCCCTGAGGGCGAGGCGCTCGCGCTCCTGCCCGCGGGCGGATTCGTCCTGCTCGACACCGCGACCACGGCCGAGCTCGAGGCCGAGGGACTGGCCCGCGACGTCATCCGTGCCGTGCAGGACACCCGCAAGGCCGCCGGATTCGACGTCAGCGACCGCATCCGCCTCTCGCTGACGTTCGCGGACGCCGACGACGCGGCGGCGGTCGCTGCGGCGTTCGGGGTCGCCGACGTCGCCGGCGAGACCCTCGCGCGCGAGTTCTGCGTCGCCGGGCCGCGGGGCGTCCTGCTCGGCGCCGACGTCGACGGGGCGGAGCACACTGCGATGGTGGCGGAGAAGACCTATGCGAACGCCGGCGACTTCACCGTCGCCGTGGCCAGGATCGAGGTGGAGGCATGAGCGATCGCGACCGCGCGCGGGCCGACGCCGTCTACGACGCGCTGCTGCAGCGCCAGGGCGAGCAGTGGGTGCAGCCGCGCGTGGAGCGCACCGCGCGCGTGCTGGAGTTCCTCGACGACCCACAGCGCACGTACCGGGTGATCCATGTCACGGGCACGAACGGAAAGACCTCGACCAGCCGCATCATCGAGAGCCTCGTGCGGGCGCACGGACTGCGGACGGGTCTGTTCACGAGCCCGCATCTCGAGCGGTTCACCGAGCGGATCATGATCGACGGCGAGCCGGTGTCGGATGCGGCCGTGGCCGACGCGTGGGACGAGATCGCGCCCTTCGTCGAGATCGTCGACGCCGAACTGGCGGCGGCGGGCGATGCCGCCCTGACGTTCTTCGAGCTGCTCACCGTGCTCGCGTTCGTGGCGTTCGCGGACGCGCCGATCGACGTCCTCGTGCTCGAGGTGGGCATGGGCGGATCGTGGGACTCGACCAACACCGCGGACGGCGACGTCGCGGTCTTCGCCCCGATCGCCCTCGACCACCGCGACCGTCTGGGGAACACCCTGGCCGAGATCGCTTCGGTGAAGGCGGGCATCATCAAAGACGGCGCCGCGGTCGTCTCCGCACGGCAGGATCCCGCCGCAGAGGCGGTGCTGCGTGCGGCGGCGCAGCGCCGGGGCGCGACGGTCGCCTTCGAGGGCGATGCGTTCCGCCTGGCCGAGCAGCGCCTGGCCGTGGGAGGCCAGCTGGTGTCGATCGCAGGCCTGGCGGGCACGTACTCGGACGAGTATCTGCCGCTCTACGGCGAGCATCAGGGCTTCAACGCCGCTCTCGCGATCGCGGCGGTGGAGTCGCTGCTCGGCGGCGCGTCGCAGCCGATCACGGGCGAGATCCTCACCGAGGGCTTCGGGCAGGTCACCTCGCCCGGGCGCATGCAGCTGATCGGCGCATCGCCGACGGTCATCGTCGACGCGGCGCACAATCCGCACGGCGCCCACGCGCTCGTGGCCGCGCTGCGGGCGTCCTTCGACTTCGACGAGTGGGGAGTGGTGCTCGGGATCCTCGGCGACAAGGACGCCGCGGGCATCGTCGACGAACTCGTACCCTTCGCGGCGCACGTGTTCGCGACGTCCCCCGATTCGGACCGCGCCGCCGACGCCGAGGCGATCGCGGATCTCGTCGAACATCGCGGCGGGCGCGTGACCGTCCACGACGACCTCCCCTCCGCCGCCGAAGCCGCTCGCGAATGGGCTGCCGCATCCGATCGCCGAGCGGTGGTCGTGGCCGGCTCCGTCGTGCTCGCCGGCGAAGCGGTCGTGCTCGCCGAGGCGGAGGACTGGAAGGCGGGGTGGGAGCAGTGAGCGCCGAAGCGCCCCGGCCCCGGCGGCGGCGCGGCGCGCGCGAGTCGCTGGCGTCGATCGTCCTCGCCTTCGAATCGGTCATCGCGTTCCTCGGCGGTCTCACGGTGTACGGGCTGCGCGCGCTTCCCGAGCCGATCGAGCCGTGGTGGGGCATCGTCGGCGGCGCCGTCGTGGGCGCCGCCATGATCGTCGTCAGCGGCCTCGTGCGCCACACCTGGGGCATCGCGCTGGGATGGGTGCTGCAGGGCGTGGTCGCCGTCGGCGGCTTCTTCGTGCCCGCCCTCTTCCTGGTCGCCGCCGTGTTCGGCGGCATGTACGCGTATGCGACGATCAAGGGGGCTTCGCTCGACCGACGGAACGCGCAGCTCGCGCCGGACAACCCGAATGGAGAATGACATGGCCATCGAAGAGACCCTCGTCCTGGTGAAGCCGGACGGCGTCGCGCGCGGACTGACCGGCGCGATCCTGGCCCGCATCGAGGCGAAGGGGTATTCGCTCGTGGACCTGCGGCTGGTCGAGCCCGACCGCGAGCGGCTCGAGCGTCACTACGCCGAGCACGAGGGCAAGCCCTTCTACGAGCCCCTGCTGGAGTTCATGATGTCGGGCCCGTCGGTGGCGATCCGCCTCGCCGGCAACCGCGTGATCGAGGGCTTCCGCTCGCTCGCCGGGACCACCGACCCGACCACCGCTGCCCCCGGGACCATCCGCGGCGACCTCGGCCGGGACTGGGGCCTGAAGGTGCAGCAGAACCTCGTCCACGGCTCCGACAGCGTGGAGTCCGCCGGCCGCGAACTCGAGATCTGGTTCGGCTGAACGACGACGTCTTCAGGGCCCGGGATGCGATCGCGTCCCGGGCCCTCTGGCATGACGGGACGGTCAGCCCGCGATGCTGTTCCAGATGTTGACGATGGCGTCGAGCTTGACCTGGGCGATCAGGATGATCACGGCGTAGCTCAGGATGGCCATGAGGGGCACCCAGGCCATGAGCCGATCGGCCGCCGAGCGCACGGCGTTCGGGACGGGGACCTGACCGCTGCGCAGCACGTGCAGGGTCACGGCGTAGAACGACGGGATCGTGACCGCCCACGTGACCATGCACCACGGGCAGAGGGTGCCGAGGTTGAAGATGCTCTGGTAGATCAGCCAGCACACGAAGCCGAACGCGAAGAGGAACCCGCCCCAGAAGAACCACCAGAACCACGGCGCGAACCGTGCTCGCGCGAGAATCGCGAAGCCGACGACGATCGGTGCGATCCATGCGGCGAGGCCGATCACCGGGTTCGGGAACCCGAACACGCTGCCCTGCCACGACTCCAGGTTCTTGCCGCACTGGACCAGAACGCTGAAGTCGCAGGAGGCTGTCGCGGTGGGGTCGGCGAGCAGCACGAACTTCTCGACGGTGAGCTCGAATGCGGCGATCCAGCCGATCACCCCCGCGACGATGAGCCAGACGGCGAGCGCGATGGGTCGGGTGTGTGACCGGGTGGGGGGCATGCGTCCGATTCTTCCACCGCCGGCGGCGAATCCGAGTGCCCTCCATCAGGCCCGCGCGGGGGCCGATCGGAGCGCCACGGGCAAACGCCTCGCGAAAGTGCGATAATGGTCGCTGATCGATGACGGCCGCGCCGTCGCCGACCACCCAAGACTTTCGGGCGACGAGCGCCCGCGCAGGTCGGGACCCCGCCGCATGAGCCGGGACCGCCTGCAAACCGAGTGAGTTCGCGGCACCGCAGGTGCGGCGCCGCACGAGATTTCGCCGGGCGACGCGCGGTGCGCCCGCAGGGAGTAAGCCAGTGATGGCCGATGAGCACAATGAACACGACCACCCCGACAACGCGACTGCGCACGAGGCTCCCGCAGTAGCGGAGCAGGCCTCCGCCGACGAGATCGCGCCGGAGAACCCGGAAGCGGCGGACACCGCCCCGGAGGCATCGGCCGGAGACGCGGTCGCGTCGGGGGACGAGACGCCGGTCTCCGACGTCGCCGATGCGGCTCCTTCGGAGACCGAGGCGACCGATCCCGAGGCCGCGCCCGCCTCCGACGCTGTGCCGGAGCCCGAAGCGGCGAGCGACTCTTCGCGCGCTCCCGAGGCCGACGCTGTGCCGGAGCCCGGCGCTCCCGCCCCGGAGGCGGCATCCGCTTCGCAGGCCGACGCGGAGCCCGCTCCGGACGAGCAGGCACCGTCGGCGGACGGCGGCGCGGAACCCACCGCAGGCGACGAGGCCGCGTCAGGCGACGTCGCCCCCGAGCAGGAGCCCGAGCCGCTCACGGCCGCCGGCCTGGGGCTGATCCCCGAGGTCTTCGTCTCGCAGGTGACGACGAGTCTGCACTTCTACGCCCCCGAGATCACGCTGCTCCCGCCCCGCCCGGGTGCCGAGCGCGGCGACTCCGAGCAGTCCTCGAGCGCGAGCGCCAACGCGTCCGGGCCCGGGTCCGGATCGCGTCGGCGCGGACGTCGCCGGGGCGGCTCGAACGGCGGCGACCAGGGCGACCAGGGCGAGAGCCAGCCGCGCCAGCGAGCGGTCGAGGTCGTCAACGAGCCGCAGCGCATCAAGGGCTCCACGCGTCTGGAGGCCAAGAAGCAGCGTCGCCGCGACGGCCGCGAGGCAGGCAGGCGACGCACCGTCGTGACCGAGGCCGAGTTCCTGGCCCGTCGTGAGGCCGTCGACCGTGTCATGGTCGTGCGCTCGAAGAACGGCCGCATCCAGATCGCCGTCCTCGAGGACAACGTGCTGGTCGAGCACTACGTCGCCCGCAGCCAGGAGGCCTCGCTCATCGGCAACGTCTACCTCGGGCGCGTGCAGAATGTTCTCCCGAGCATGGAGGCGGCCTTCGTCGACATCGGACGCGGACGCAACGCCGTGCTGTACTCGGGCGAGGTGGACTGGGATGCCGTCGAGACCGGCAACCAGCCGCGACGGATCGAACTCGCCCTCAAGAGCGGCGACAAGGTGCTCGTGCAGGTCACCAAGGACCCCGTAGGGCACAAGGGTGCGCGTCTGACGAGTCAGATCTCGCTGCCGGGGCGCTACCTCGTGTACGTTCCCGGCGGTTCGATGAACGGCATCTCGCGCAAGCTCCCCGATACCGAGCGCGCGCGCCTGAAGAAGATCCTGAAGGAAGTCCTCCCGGAATCCAGCGGTGTGATCGTGCGCACGGCGGCCGAGGGCGCCACCGAGGAGCAGCTCACGCGCGACGTGCAGCGCCTCACGACCCAGTGGGAGCACATCGGCAAGCAGGTCCAGTCGGTGCAGGCGCCGGCGCTGCTGCACGCCGAGCCCGACCTCCTGGTGAAGATCGTCCGCGACGTCTTCAACGAGGACTTCACCAAGATGCTCATCCAGGGTGAGGACGCGCACCACACGATCACGAAGTACGTCGAGTCGGTCGCTCCCGACCTGCTGGACCGCGTCGAGGCCTACGAGGGCGATCACGATCCCTTCGACGAGTTCCGCATCACGGAGCAGATCGAGAAGGCCCTCGATCGCAAGGTCTGGCTCCCGTCGGGCGGATCGCTCGTCATCGACCGGACCGAGGCGATGACCGTGATCGACGTCAACACCGGCAAGTTCGTCGGGTCCGGCGGCAACCTCGAGGAGACCGTCACCAAGAACAACCTCGAGGCAGCCGAGGAGATCGTCCGCCAGCTGCGCCTGCGCGACATCGGGGGCATCATCGTCGTGGACTTCATCGACATGGTGCTCGAATCCAACCGCGACCTGGTGCTGCGACGCCTCGTGGAATGCCTGAGCAGGGATCGCACCAAGCACCAGGTCGCCGAGGTGACGTCGCTGGGCCTGGTCCAGATGACGCGCAAGAAGCTCGGCCTCGGCCTGCTCGAGACCTTCAGCGAGCCGTGCGAGGTGTGCGCCGGGCGCGGCATCATCGTCCACCACGACCCCGTGGTCAAGCACCGGCCCGCCGGCGGGCAGTCCTCGCGCCGCAGCCGCGCATCGTCGAATCCGGCACCTGCTCCGGCGACGGGCAACGGCGGCGGCACGCACGTGATCACCGAGGGCGTGAAGTCGGCGCTGGCTCAGATCGCGGCCTCGACGATCCATCACCACGACGAGGCGGCGGAGGGCGAGCCTGCGTCCGAACCCGTCGTGGAGGAGCCGGCCGCGGAGCCGCGCAAGTCCGATCGTCCCAAGAAGCGCAAGAAGCGTCAGGACAGCGCGCAGAAGGCGCCCAAGACCGAGACGGACATGCTGCTGGACTCCGTGCTGAGCTCCCTCCCGGAGCCGAAGGCGCCCGGCCAGGGTCGGTCGCGCCGTCGCGTGACCACGGCCGCGCTCACCGGCACCCCCGTGCCGCCGACGACCGACGGGGACTGAGCGGATCAGCCGTCCGCGCGGCGCTCGCGTCGCTCGCGCGCGGTGACCCGCAGGCCCGAGGCCAGCAGGCGGCGCACCAGCTCGTGTCCGGACACGGGCTGGGCGCCGGCGGCGATGAGCCGGTCGTGCGCCGAGTCCGGCACGTCGTAGTGGTCGAGGTCGAACCCGCGGCGGGGGATCCCGTTGGCTTCGGCGAAGGCGTGGAGCTCGGCGAGGTCGGAGTCGCTGACGAGATGGGACCACAGCCTGCCGTGCGCCGGCCAGCGCGGTTCGTCGATCAGGATCGTCACGACGACGATCCTAGAGCGCGCCGAGCGACACGCGGCCTCGATGCTTTTGCCTCTGGTGCCGGCATCCGGTAAACTCGACCTTTGGTGCGTCAGTGTCGCAGACGTGAACTGCGAACCGGCAAGCCCCGCAGCCGGCGGGCGCTTCCGCACCACAGACTTCCTCGTCTCGCAAGAGCAGAGTCTCGCAAAGACAAACGGAGCCGTGCGCTCCTCCCCAGTAGAAACAGGTGTGAAGTGGTTTACGCAGTTGTGCGCGCCGGCGGCCGTCAGGAGAAGGTCCAGGTCGGCACGATCGTCGTCCTCGATCGTCAGCAGGCGAAGATCGGCGACAAGATCGAGCTTCCCGCGGTGCTGTTCGTCGACGGCGACAAGGTGACGACCGACGCGGACAAGCTCGCCAAGGTCACCGTGACCGCCGAGGTGCTCGGCGAGGAGCGCGGCCCGAAGATCGTGATCCAGAAGTTCAAGAACAAGACCGGCTACAAGAAGCGCCAGGGCCACCGTCAGGACCTCACGCGCGTCAAGGTCACCGGCATCAAGTAAGCCAGGAGAGACGCAGAGATGGCACACAAGAAGGGCGCAAGCTCCACCCGCAACGGTCGTGACTCCAACGCGCAGCGCCTCGGCGTCAAGCGCTTCGGTGGCGAGGTCGTGAACGCCGGCGAGATCATCGTCCGCCAGCGCGGCACGCACTTCCACCCCGGCGCCAACGTCGGCCGCGGTGGCGACGACACCCTGTTCGCCCTCGCGGCGGGCTCGGTGGAGTTCGGCAGCAAGGGCGGCCGCAAGGTCGTCAACATCGTGGCGGCCGCGGAGTAATCCACCGCACGCACATGAGTCTTCAGGAGGGGGCGGGCTTCGGCCCGCCCCCTCCCTTTACCCTGGGGAGCACCCAGACCTGAGGGGGACCGGATGGTCACGTTCGTCGATCGCGTGACGCTTCACCTGCGCGCCGGCAAGGGCGGCAACGGCTGCGTGTCGGTTCGTCGCGAGAAGTTCAAGCCGCTCGCCGGCCCCGACGGCGGCAACGGCGGCAACGGCGGCGACATCGTGCTCGTCGCCGACCCCCAGGTCACGACGCTGCTGTCCTACCACCACTCGCCGCACCGGAACGCCGGCAACGGCGGGTTCGGGATGGGCGACAACCGGTCGGGGGCCGCGGGTGAGCCCGTGGAGCTGCCCGTGCCCGTCGGCACCGTCGTGAAGGACGGCTCGGGCGACGTGCTCGTCGACATGATCCGACCCGGCATGCGATTCGTCGCGGCCCCGGGCGGACAGGGGGGACTGGGCAACGCAGCTCTGGCCTCGCCCAAGCGCAAGGCGCCGGGCTTCGCCCTGCTGGGCACACCCGGCTGGGAAGGCGACGTCCAGCTCGAACTCAAGACGGTGGCGGATGTCGCGCTGGTCGGGTACCCCTCGGCCGGCAAGTCCAGCCTCATCGCCGCGGTCTCGGCGGCGCGCCCGAAGATCGCCGACTACCCGTTCACGACGCTGCATCCGAATCTCGGTGTCGTGCAGGCCGGCGACGTGCGCTTCACGATCGCGGACGTGCCCGGCCTCATCGAAGGCGCGAGCGAGGGCAAGGGCCTCGGGCTCCAGTTCCTGCGGCACGTCGAGCGCTGCACGGCCCTCGTGCACGTTCTGGACTGCGCGACGCTGGAGCCGGGTCGCGACCCGCTGTCTGATCTGGACGTGATCCTCGCCGAGCTCGCGGCGTATCCGGTGCCCGAGGGCCAGATCCCGCTCACCGAGCGCCCGCAGCTGGTGGTGCTGAACAAGATCGACGTCCCCGAGGCGCGCGATCTTGCCGAGCTGGTGCGTCCCGACCTCGAGGCGCGCGGGTTCCGCGTGCTCGAGATCTCGACGGTCAGCCATGAGGGTCTGCGCGAATTGACCTTCGCCCTCGGCGACATCGTCCAGACCCATCGGACGGCGACGGTCGAGGCCGCAGAGCCCGAGCGCATCGTGATCCGGCCCAAGGGCGCGGACCGGGAGTTCCACGTGCGCGTCGAAGGCGGCACCTACGGGAACATCTACCGGATCATCGGCGACAAGCCGCTGCGCTGGGTTCAGCAGACCGACTTCCAGAACGACGAGGCCGTCGGGTTCCTCGCGGATCGGCTGGAGCGACTGGGAGTCGAGGACGAGCTGTTCCGTGCCGGTGCCACTCCGGGGGCGACGGTGGTCATCGGCGAGGGCGACGGCATCGTGTTCGACTGGCAGCCGGCGCTCACGTCCGCCGCCGAGCTGATCACCGCTCCGCGCGGGACGGACGCGCGGCTGGACCAGAGTGGGCGTCGCACCACCGCGGAGCGACGCGAGCGCTATCACGAGCGCATGGATGCCAAGGCGCAGGTGCGCGCCGAGCTCGAGGCCGAGCGCATCGCCGAGCACGACGACGCCGAGGGTGCCGAATGACGGCGAACGCGCGCGCCGACATCCCGATCGCGCGCCGCGTCGTGGTCAAGATCGGATCCTCGTCGATCAGCGGCGGGAACGCCTCGCGGATCCAGACGCTGGTGGAGGCGCTCGCGGCCGCGCACGCGCGCGGCACCGAGATCGTGCTCGTGTCCTCCGGGGCGATCGCCACGGGGATGCCGTTCCTGTCGCTCGACGAGCGCCCGAGTGATCTGGCCACGCAGCAGGCGGCTGCGGCCGTGGGGCAGAACGTCCTGGTCTACCGCTATCAGCAGGCGCTGCGCGCCTTCGAGATCGTCGCCGGCCAGGTGCTGCTGACCGCCGGCGACCTCGAGAACGCCACGCACCGCTCCAACGCCCGCCGGGCGATGGAGCGGCTGCTCGGCCTGCGCATCCTGCCGATCGTCAATGAGAACGACACCGTGGCGACGCACGAGATCCGGTTCGGGGACAACGACCGGCTCGCCGCGCTGGTGGCGACGCTCATCGGCGCCGACGCCCTCGTCCTGCTGAGCGACATCGAGTGCCTCTACACCCGCCCGCCCGACGAGCCGGGCGCCGTGCCGATCCCGCACGTCGCCTATGGCGACGATCTGCACGGCTTCGAGTTCGGGTCCGTCGTGGTCAACTCTGTCGGCACGGGCGGCGCCGCGACCAAGGTGTCGGCGGCGCGCCTGGCCGCCGCCGCCGGAACGGGCGTGCTGGTCACCAGCGCCGACCTCGTCCACCGGGCGCTCGCGGGCGCTGATGTCGGCACGTGGTTCGCGCCGAACCCCGAGCCGGCAGCTCCGCCGGCGACCGGTCCCGTGCGCACGGCCGCCGGTACACTGGGCGGATGATCACGACGGCGACGACCGCGCGCGAGCGCATGCAGCTCGCGAAGGACGCCTCCCGCAGCATCGGCCTGCTCGGCGACGACGACAAGCGCAGCGCACTGCTGGCGATCGCCGACGCGATCGCCGAGGCCGCGCCCGACATCGTCTCCGCCAACGCCGAGGATCTCGAGCGCGGCCGCGGATCCGGCCTCTCGGACGCACTGCTGGATCGACTGCGCCTGGACGGGCCGCGCGTGTCGGGCCTGGCCGCCGCCGTGCGCGACGTCGCCGATCTGCCCGACCCGGTCGGACGGGTCCTGGACGAGCGGACTCTCGACAACGGGCTGCGGCTGACGAAGGTCGCCGTCCCGTTCGGCGTCGTGGGCTCGATCTACGAGGCCCGGCCCAACGTGACGGTGGACATCGCGGCGCTCGCGCTGCGTTCGGGCAACGCCGTGGTGCTGCGGGGCGGCTCGGCCGCGGAGCGCACCAACGCGGCGCTCATCGCCGCCATGCGCGCCGCGCTGCGCTCGTGCGGCCTCGACCCCGAGGCGATCCAGACCGTCGACGACTTCGGCCGCGACGGTGCGCGGGAGCTGATGCAGGCCCGCGGTCTCGTCGACGTCCTCGTTCCGCGCGGCAGCGCACAGCTGATCGAGACGGTCGTGACCGAATCCCTCGTCCCCGTGATCGAGACGGGCGCCGGCGTCGTGCACATCGTCCTGGCGGACACCGCTCCGGTCGATCGGGCGACGGCGATCGTCGCCAACGCGAAGGCCCAGAGGCCCAGCGTCTGCAACGCCGTCGAGACCGTGCTGGTCGTGCGGTCGGCGGCCGAGCGACTCGTGAGCCCCGTCGTGGCTGCGTTGCAGGCGGAAGGCGTCACCGTGCACGGCGATGCCGAGGTCGCGTCGCTGGCCGACGAGATCGTCCCGGCCACCGAGGACGACTGGGCGAAGGAGTACCTCAGCCTCGACATCGCGATGCACGTGGTGGACGACCTCGACGAGGCGCTCGATCACATCCGCCGCTACTCCACGCACCACACCGAGTCGATCATCACCGAGGACGACGCCGAGGCCGAGCGCTTCCTCGCCGAGGTCGATTCGGCAGTGGTGATGGCGAACGCGTCCACGCGCTTCACCGACGGCGGCGAGTTCGGCTTCGGTGCGGAGGTCGGGATCTCCACGCAGAAACTGCACGCGCGCGGACCCATGGGCCTCGCCGAGCTCACCAGTGCGAAGTGGCTCGCCCGCGGCGCGGGGCAGGTCCGCACCTGACCCCATAGACTGGACGCGCGCCTCCATCCGGGGGAGAACCGAAACGGAGTTGGAATGACCCTCGCCACGATCATCACCGTCGCAGCGGCTGAGTCCGAGCACCACGGCAACGTCGCCCTCGAGACCGTCGGGTACGGCATCGTGGCGATCGTCGCGTTCGCGGCCCTCGCGCTCGTGACGCTGTCCTACCGGAACGTGGCCAATCGTCACGCGCACAAGGCCGAGGCCTACGCCCGTGCGCACGCGGGCGACATCGAGAAGGCGGGGCACGGCCACTAGGCCGGTGCATGGCCGCGGCACGCGCCCCGAGAGTCGGGGTGATGGGTGGGACGTTCGATCCGATCCATCACGGGCACCTCGTCGCGGCCAGCGAAGTGGCCCAGTCCTTCGATCTCGACGAGGTGGTCTTCGTCCCCACCGGGATCCCGTGGCAGAAGACGGATGTCTCGCCGAGTGAGGACCGCTACCTCATGACGGTGATCGCGACGGCGTCGAACCCTCGATTCACCGTGAGCCGCGTGGACATCGACCGCGCCGGCGACACCTACACGATCGACACGCTGCGTGACCTGAAGCGCCAGCGGCCCGACGCGGAGCTCTTCTTCATCACCGGCGCAGACGCCATAGCGCAAATTCTCAGTTGGAGAGACCATGATGAACTATGGGGTCTCGCCCACTTCGTGGCCGTCTCACGCCCGGGTCACGTGCTCACCACCGAAGGTCTTCCGACGGAGGATGTGAGCCAGCTCGAGATTCCCGCACTCGCGAT